>CAZWMY010000003.1:0-96605 GCA_964635025.1 uncultured Desulfobacula sp.
TCTTCTTCAAGAAATGCATAGAGCCGGTTGACGGATTCTCCCATAAATCCTTTGGATGAATCCATGAACATGAGGCGTTTTAAATCCTGTTTCAGGGTGGGGCAGTGAAGAATCAGCACCCAGCCGTCTGTATAGGGATCATCATTGATGAGACCCGGTTTTGACGCGATGCGGGCATTGATTTCCGCAATGACGCCGTTGACAGGAGATACAAAGGTCACGTCATGACCGTCACGGGACAGGGTAAAGGCGGGTTTTCCCTGGACGAGTTTTTTGCCGATAAGCGGGGCCAAAACAGCATCGAATTTTCCAAGGAGCCGTCCTGCAAAATCATCAATGCCCATGCGGACCATGCCCTGGTCTTCAATTTTGATCCAGGTATGGCCCGGGTGCAGATAATATCCGCTGGGAAGAGAGACACCATGGAAATCATCAAATTTTACCGGTTTTAATACCGTATTGACTTTAAACTGGTCATAAAAATATTGTTCAAATTCGCAGTCAATGCAGTGATAGACATTGGTACAGTTTTTAAACCCGATATGGCCTTTCATGTGATGAATGCAGGGCCGTTTGGCAAGCGGGTTTTTCATGAGCCGGTCGGTCCAGAATTCAAAGCCTGCTCTTTTCCCCTGGAGTGCAATGCCTTTTTCCCTGAGGATTTCATTTTCTTTGCACACACTTGCCATGGTCTTTTCAAACCGGCAATCGGCGCAGGCAAATTCCTTGTAACACTTTTTTTTCAGGACCACGCCTGCCTGGGTCCAGAGACAGTCAGGCGTGGTTTTCTGTAATAATGACAGGTTCATTGAAGATACCCCCATTTTATTTTCGGGTTGATCAGGATTTAAGAAATCTTCGGGTCAGATTTTCCCATCCGAGCGCAGGAAGATTACCAAATACATCCTTCATCAAAAGACCGCCGTCTGCGCTGAGAGGACCTGCGACTTCTTCAATCATTCCTTCCAAGGTTGTGATTTCCCCGTTCAGCCAGGTAACGCTTTCTTCATCACCCATAAGGTGTTTGATTGCACCTTTGAGATCGGAATTGTGAACCGTGAAGAGCCAGCCGTCTTCATAGGGTTTTTGTTCCGGCAGAGCGGGTGATGCGTAAAGGGCAGGGTTCACCTTTGTGATGACGCCATTGACAGGGGAAAGAATATCAGCCAGATTGCTGTTTCGTTTGATTCCCCATCCGGGTCTGCCGGAGTTCAGTTCTTGTCCCATGAGGGGCAGTTCAAATCCGTCCGGGCCACCCAGTACTTTAAATGCAAAATCATCCATACCGATTCTGATGATGCCGCCGCCGTCAATGCCGGCCCAGGTGTGTCCCATGTGGAAGAAATACCCGTCCGCCAGCTTGAAGCCTTTGATGTCTTTCATGTGCATGCCAAAGTTTCCTTTTGCAGGGGACAGGGTGTCTTCAAACAACTGGTCAAAATCGCAATGGGAACAATTGTAGTTCATGGCACAGGTTCTGTGATCCACACGTCCGGTCAGGGCATGACGGCAGGTTCTGTCCACGCTGTCTCTTTTTCTTAAGGCTTCCTGCCAGGTAAGGTGTTTTCCGGTTAAAGCCTGTTTTCCCATGGCTGTATCATATTTGCAGGAAGTGCAGTCATGATAGTTGTTGCAATCTTTCTTGGAGACCACACCAGCCTGCATCCAGATGCAAGGCATGGCAGCTTCATTTTTTGCGGATAAATTTTGTTTTGCTGTTTTGTTTTTTAATGTCTGTGTCATTTTGGGCCTCCTTGTGGGTTTTTAGTTAATCTGTTTATTTTTAGTTTATTTTTTTGCTGTTCTTGATTATCTATAGAGCAAGAACAATGCCATCGTAAATTTCACACATAAAAACATTGGAAAGGCTTTATTCTAAAGGGCTTTAAAGGAGGCCGTTTTTTTTCGGGTGGGGAAAATGTGAAAATTTGAAGATGCCGGATTTTACGGCAGACGTTTTTCAAAAGAGCCGGGAATTCTTTCGAAAGCCTTTACCGGCGTGTGAAACCCTTTATGCCGGATTTTACGACAGCCCGTCTAATTTTCCGGCAACCCCTTGCAGGGGTTACAGTTCATATGGTAGGAATGAGAACAAGTGTTCCGTCCTTATTGATATTTTTTCAAAGGAGGCATGGTGAATCTTCCCAAAAATGAAATGGACACCATTTTCAATGGAATCCGGGATTTCATTCTGATTATTTCTCCGGACCGGGTCATTCTTGAAACCAATGATGCCTTTTTAAAACATATGGATCAAAAGAGGGAGAACGTCATCGGCCGGAAATGCTATGAGGTTTTCCGGGAGGTGACCCGCAAAAGCAGCAATTGCCATGAAAAATGTCCATTGGAAAAGGTGATCCGGGAAAAACGACATTGCCGGGCGGAATTGACAAGACTCGGGAGTGACGGGAAACAAAGATATACGGAATTGACCATATTCCCCATCTGGGAGAAAAAAGGAAAAATCTCCAAATTCATTGAAATCAGCCGGGATATTACCGAGCGGAGATCTGATGAAAAAAAGACCCAGGACTATCTTATGAGGATGGTGGAAGAGCGCACCCAACAGCTCAAAGCCAGCCACGAGCGGTTGCTTCACCAGGATAAAATGGCCTCTTTGGGGAAACTGTCCTCATCCGTGGTGCATGAGATCAATAACCCTTTGGCCGGGATATTGAATCTTGTCATGCTGTCCCAGAGAATTTTAAAAGAGGATGAAGTCAAGGCATCGGAACTTGAACTTTTCCGCCAGTATCTAGGCCTCATGGAAACGGAAACACGGCGGATCGGAAGGATTGTCAGCAATCTTCTGACCTTTGCCCGGCAATCCAAGGTTGAATTTGTCCGGTTTGACTTAAATGAACTGATTGAGCAGACCCTTCTGTTAAATTCCAATCTTTTAAAATTAAACAAGATACGGGTCATAGAAGAGCTTGAGCATAATCTTCCGCTGATAAACGGTTCTGAGGATCAGATCAAACAGGTGATCATGAATCTTGTTTCCAATGCCGTTGAAAGCATGAATGGGGTCCAAAGAAGATGTCTTACCATCAAAACCTTTACCAAGGAAAAGGGAAAGACCGTGGGGATAGAAATTATTGATACCGGCACCGGCATCCCCCAGGAAATGATGTCAAAAATATTCGAGCCTTTTTATACCACCAAGAAAAAAGGCAAAGGGGTGGGGCTCGGACTTTCCGTGGTGTACGGGATCATCCAGGAGCATGGGGGTCAGATCTATGTGGAATCAACCGAGGGGAAGGGGGCTTCTTTTTTCATAACCCTTTATGAAGACCCGCCTTTGGAGAAAAAAGAGTCGGATTTATCCCAGGCCTGACAAGCCTCCTCTTTGGCTGCATTATCTTAAGACTGTGGGTTTATCTTTGCAACAATGGCTTCAACCGCCTTTTCCGCAGTTTCTCCAAACAGGGTTTCAACCTCGACAAGATTCAGATACCGGTCATCCCATTGGAAATTTCCGCTTTCAAGGATCCAGTCTTTGAGCCTGTTGTATTTTCCGCCCAGGGCCTTGATTTTTTTCAGGAGAGGGACATCTTCGGAGGATTTGAAACTGATGTTCAGGGATAAAAGATATTCAATAATATTGGGGGTGGCAGGATTCAAAGACATCACCGGAATCACCAGTATGTTTTTGTTGTCTTTTCTGCCCTTGCCGATATAGACATTTCCTTCCCGGACAATAATGTTTTTTGTGCCTTTGAGCCTGGGGTCTGTTTCCACACGGGAATGCTCTTCTATAAGAGCGCCGGTTTTATTGATAATCTTGACTTTGGTCTCCGGCGTGACTTCGCCCAATAAGCTAAGCCCTGAAATCTGATAAACCAGCCCGCCATTTACCCTGTCAATGACTTCCTGAAGATTCTTAATAACCAGAACATTTTTATTGGTGATCTGGGGGATCTGGAAATTATTGACATAGAGTTCATTGAAAAGAATGCCTTCAAATTTTCCGTGATTCTGCTGGTGCCGACAGTGACGGTTTTTGCCTGGTGCTTGATGGCATCCACAGGCCTTGCCATGATATTGATGGACTGGTTGATATTGCTGAAAAATGTGTCCAGCATGTTGGTGGGGGTGCCTTTTGTATCAAAATCAATTTCAAAATCCGACACCGGCAGACGGCCGGAAAGATATTTTAAGAGCAGGGTGATGTTGGAGGCGTTGTCCAGACCCATGGCAGCAGGAAACCCCCCCTGCCGCCGCTTTTTTGAAAACCGGTTATAAAACTGGGCAATGGTTTCCCTGAACCGTTTTTCAAGAAGGACTTCATAGGCATCATGACCCATGGCGGTATATTCATCCAAAAGATCCTGGATTTCAGCCCTTGCATCATACATGAATCTGGAACCGTCGTTGATGGCCAGGGCGGCATAATACCCCCAGATATGACCGACCAGGGTATTTAAAATCGGGGCAAAATGTTCTTTGGTTTCCGGGATTTTAAATACATCGGCAGCATAGGGGTCAAATCTGTCCTCTCCAATTGTGGTGATGACGATCGGGGTTGCCTTGTGGGCCTTGAAAATGGCCGTGTCTTTGATGATGTCTCCGAGTACGCTCTCCCTTGTTCCGGCGGCACAGATGATGATGAGCGGCTCGCTGGAAAGATCGATGTGCTTTTTATCCTCAATAAAATCTGAAGAAATGGTCTTATAGCAGAGTTCACTGAGCTTGATCCGGATTTCATCGGAAGAGGTCTTGTTTGAGCCTGATCCGACTGTTGCCCAGTAATATTTTGATACGGCAAGACGGGCAGCCGAAGCTTTAATTTCTTCTTTCATGGCAAGGATGGTTCTCATCTTGTCCGGCAGGGTCAGGATTTCATTGATTTCTTCGGTAATGAAATCTGCAGACCGGACCCCTGTGATGGCTGCCATATGAAGGCTGAAAACGGCGCCGGCTGCAATCTGGGAGTAAAATGCCTTGGTGGAGGCCACGGACATTTCAATATCCCGGCCCGAGCTTGTGTATAAAACTCCGTCGGTCTTAAAGGTCAGATCAGAGTCCCGTCGGTTGACAATGCACAGGGTCCTTGCACCACAGGTCTTTACCATGTCAACGGTCCGGTTGGTATCTGTGGTGGTGCCGGACTGGCTGATGGCCACCACCAGGGTATCGGACATGGATTTTTCCCCGTTTTTTCCTTCAATGATGCAGAACCCGGAAAGCTCTGATGATTTCATGGCTCTGATGGTGATGCCGATATCCCCAATATAATATTTCATCAGATCGGAACAGCCCTGGGCGGCAATACCGGCCGTTCCCTGGCCGATAAAATAGATTTTTTTGATTCTTTTTTCTTTAAAATCATTTGCCAGAAATCCGGGAATGACTTTTTGGTCAAGATTGGTTGTAAAAACATGGGTTTTTGGAGATTGCCTGAATTTATTGGCAAGGGTTTTTTCAACGGAATTGGGAGATTCTGAAATTTCCTTTAAAAAATAATGGGGAAAACTTTGACGGTCAATATCCCTTGATGTGATTTTGCTGGTCATGATATGGGTTTCATCGATAGGGATGGGGGTCGTGTCATAATAACAGGATCGGATTCCGGAAACGCCGCCAATGGATTCCTGGTCCAGGATGACTATCTGGCCTTTGTCTTCACCGTTGAGTTTGATGTAATCCTGGGTTTCCTCCACAATTCCGTAGAGTTCCGAGGCTGCAATATAATGATCTTTTGCAATTCCTACAAATATGGCCTGGCCGCTTCCTTTTTGGGCCAAAAAGAGTTTTCCGGGGGCCAGGTCCGAATGCATGCTGATGGCGTGGGAGCCATGAAAATCATTAAGCGCAAGTCTGAAGGCCTCTTCAAGGGAATTGCCTTGTTTGAGATAATGCTCGATCTGAAGCGGGATGAGTTTGGTGTCCGTATTAATATCCGTATGGAGTTTATCATACCGGGCTTCGTATTCGGTTTTCAGTTCCAGATAATTATCAATATCACCGTTCAGGCAGACATGGATGATTCCTGTTTTACCAATGCTTTTATCGGTGGGTGTATTGTCCTGGGGGTGGCAGTTGGCCACGGTAATATCACCCACAGAAGCCCATCGGGTGTGGGCGGATACGGAATTGGCCGCAAAATCATAATTGGAAAGCAGTTGAAGCAGTTGATCATTTTTGATCTGACTCCGGAGAAAGGCCACATTATCTCCAAGGGCGCCGATTTCCGCAGCAAATTTATAAACAAAGGATATGGAAACAAAATGGTCCCCGTTTTGCGGAAAGGTGTCATGAATAGTCAGGCTGTTGTTGGACAGAACGATATGGTTGGTTCTTTGCTTGAGCCTTTCCGAATGCCCGGCCTTGATGAGGCCGTCTCTGAAATGTTCAAATTCCTGTTTTGTAAAAGTAAAGATAACGCTGATGCCGGCAGAATCCCTTCCCCTGACTTCAAGCCGGTCAATACTGTTTAATACGGCATTGATTCGCTTAAATACGCTTAACCCCCTTGCATGTTTTGAATTTTCAAGACCCGGAGCAAGACTTTCAATGGCTGCTATATTTTCAAGAATTTCTTTTTTGATGCACCAAGAGATGTCATGGAGCCTTTCAATCCGCTGGGGGATGATTTCAGCTTCAGCAGGAGAAAAACCGGAAATTTTTTTATTAAACTGAATGTTCTGATCCGCAGATAGCTTTTCCAGGTCATCTTTCAAGGATTCGAGCAGGTCTTGTTTGCTGCGGTCAAAAAAGATATCTGAAAAAGTGTTCTCCTGTTTTAATTCCTGACAGTCTTCAAAAAAAACATTGAGAAAATCGTCTCCTCCTAAAAAATCTTCCTGAATGGCGCAGGTTTTGGACGATAAAGTCTTTTCCTTTAAAAAATATGCTTTTTCCTTAAGGGTATCCAGTAAAGAGACCGGCGCTGGAAGAGCCCCTTTAAAGGCCACAAGGGCGGATATGCCGCAGAAAAATGTGTTTGGCTGATAAGGCAGGAAAATAATGGAGTTTTTTTTGGCCTTTGTAATGGATGTTCCGATTTCGATGTTCAAAGAAAAAAATTTTCTAAAAATATTAATCATTATTCCTCCCGGATAAAAACAGGGTTTTTCCTATAATTGAGCGTGGGTGTCGGGTTTATTTTTAAAATACTGTTTTAAAATCATATTGCCATAGGCGCTGGATTTTGTCCCGATATATTCACCATGGCCCACAACAATGGCCATGGCAATTTTTTTATTGCCGTTTTTTTCTTTGCCGAAACCGGTGAACCAGTCATATTTGATGGTGTGTTCCCGGTTGTTGAGGGAACCGGTTTTGCCGCCCATGACAAGTTTGGAAAGAACCGGGTCTTTGGAAGCATTTCTAAAGGATTTTCTGGCGGTCCCCATGGTGATGGTTTTTTGCATGATCTGCATCATGGTTTCTGCTGTTTTGGGAGTTATGGCGGATTTGTAGGTAGCGGGCTTACTTTTATAGATTATATCGCCGTCAGAGTCGCTTACATGCTCAACAAGGGTCGGCATCATGGCCTTTCCTTTATTGACCACGGCAGAGATGAGCATGGCTCCGAAAACAGGGGAGATGGTGGTATCATAATTATAACCGCTGCCCAGTTCGGCCATATGAAATTCATTGTTGTTGGTTTCAAACGTGCCGGAAATAAAGGGCAATTCAGAATGAACCGTTTGGTTGAACCCAAAGGCATTGGCATAGGACTCTAGTTTTTCTTTTCCAAGAAAGTTTTTTCCGATTTTTCCAAACACAGGGTTTATGGATTCGGCAAAGGCGCTGGAAAATGAGATCTGACATGAGCGTTTGTTGTTTCCGTCTTTAACCTGGCCTTTATACAAGGTATATTTATTGCCGCTGAAATATAATTGGGTTTCAGGATCATATCCCAGGGTTTCAACGGCAGCAGAAGCCGTTACAATTTTAAAGACACTGGCAGCCGGGAAATCCGATTCTATACAGGGGTTGCTTTGTGGTTTGTCCAGATCATAGCCGGTCATGGCAATGATCTTCCCTGTATCCGGCTCCATGACGACAAAAGCAATTCTCTGGGGTTTTCCCCTTGTCAGTTGTTTCATCTGAGTTATCAGGGATAGAAGATATTCCTGGAGAGAGGTATCAATGCTGGTGACAATATTAAATTTATCTTCCGGAGTATCCACCTGGAAAATATGCTTATCGGTTTTGGAGATATCTGTTTTTGAAAGGATTCCGGCAAGTTTTTCTTTTGAAAAGGCTCCCGTCTCTGTCAGCGGGGATGCTGATGGGGATGGGGGTGGTGACGGGGTTGAGGCTTGAGTCGCTTCTTTAGGTGTTTCATCCGGGGTGGAAGAAGAAATCTTATTCTTTTCAGGGACTTCAATATTTAAAAAAGAAATACCGGCAAAAAGGAAAACAAGGGTTAAAATTCCAATAAAAGATTTTACGGTTCTGATGAACTGTTCTTTCTTTTTTTTCTGAACAATATATTCGGATTGAAATTCCCGCCAGGAGTTATCTCTGCTGTGATTATCCAAAATGATACCCCGTTTTTGTTATGTGTGGTTTCAATATGTTCTTATTTTACCGGGTGTCCCGGTTCTATTTTTCCATCAAAGCCTGAGAGGATCATCCTCTTATGGGAATCTGTCGCAAGAACCATCCCCTGGGACAGTTCTCCCATGAGTTTTGCTTCCTTCAGATTGGCCACAACCATCACCTGTTTGCCGATGATTTCATCAGGCGTATAATCTTTTGCAATCCCGGCAATGATCTGCCGGGTTTCAGCGCCAAGATCCACTTTCAGCCGTAAAAGTTTGTTGGATTTTTCTATTTTTTCAGCTTCAATCACGATGCCGGTTCTCAGGTCGATTTTTAAGAAATCATCAATGGTGATTTCTTTTTTCAGGGCTGGAGTCAAGGCTTTTATTTGTGTTGCAGGTGCTCTGAAGTCATCTTTTTTGGCCTCAATCCGGGGAAATAAAATTTCAGGAGATTGGATATGGGTCCCTTTTTTGACCTGCCCCCAAACAGCGGTTTCTTCAAGAGAATAAAATTCCTTTTCTGTTTTTGCAATGCCGATGGCTTTTTGTATTTTTTCAGAAGTCTGGGGCATGATGGGATAAATCAGGCAGGAAACAACCCTGAGCCCTTCGAGGAGATTATAAAGCACGGTTTCAAGGGCAGGGAGTGTGTCCTGATGTTTTGCCAGCACCCAGGGTTCGGTGGTATCAATATATTTGTTCATGACGCTGATATAATGCCAGACCGCTCCCACGCCTTTATGGAATTCACATAACGACATGGCCTGTCGGAAATCCTCAATGGTTTTTGCAGCCTCAGGGGCAAGTGAAAGAGCTTTTTCTTTTTCAGTGTCAGGATGAGCTGCCCGAACCTCTCCTTTGAAATATCTTACCGTCATGGAAAGAACCCGCGAAAAAAGATTGCCCAGATCATTGGCAAGATCGGAATTGATTCGGGTGACAAGAATATCTTCCGTGAAATTGGCATCCAGGCCGAATGCCATTTCCCTCATGAGAAAATACCGGAACGGATCAAGACCGTACTCTTTTATGATCTCTAAAGGGTCTGTCACATTGCCGATGCTTTTTGACATTTTGCTGCCCTTGACGTTCCAGAATCCATGGACGTTCAGTCCATTGTAGATCTCGATGCCGGCAGCCTTCAGCATGATGGGCCAGTAAATGCCGTGGGGTTTGATAATGTCTTTTGCTACAAAATGACGGGTGCTGGGCCAGAATTTTTTAAACAGGTTCCCATCTGGGTATCCCAGGGCTGAAATATAATTGACAAGGGCGTCAAACCAAACATAGGTGACATAATCTTTATCAAAGGGCAGGGTGATGCCCCAGGTCAGCCGTGTTTTCGGACGGGAAATGCAAAGATCTTCCAGGGGTTCTTTTAAAAAAGAAAGAATTTCGGTTTCATACTGCAAAGGAAAGATAAAGCCAGGATGGGTTTTGATATGGCCGATGAGCCAGTCCTGGTATTTGCTCATCTTGAAAAAATAATTGGATTCCTTTATTTTCTCAGGGGCTACGCCATGATCCGGGCATTTGCCGTCCACCAGTTCCCTTTCCTGATAAAACCGCTCGCATCCAAAGCAATAAAGGCCTTCATAACTTGAAAAATAAATATCTCCGGAGTCGTGGATTTTTGATAGAACAGCTTCCACGATTTTGATATGAGCCGGGTCTGTGGTGCGGATAAAATCGTTGTTTTCGACGTCCAGCAACGGCAAAAGATCCTGAAAAAGTTTGCTGATTTTATCTGCATATGCCTTAGGGCTTTCCTTCTGTTTTTCTGCAGCCTGGACGATTTTATCTCCATGTTCATCGGTTCCCGTAAGAAAATAGGTCTCATGCCCGTCCATTTTTTTAAAGCGTGTTGCCACATCCGCGGCAATGGAGGTATAGGCATGGCCTAAATGCGGTTTGGCATTGACATAATAGATGGGGGTGGTGAAATATTGCGTTTTCATTCTTCAAATTTCCCTGTTATTTTAATCTTCCAGGTCATGAACATGTCTGTCAATTTCCGAATTATCGTCCATGCGTATGGTAACCGTCTCTTTCAGGACATTCTGTCGGACGACTTTTCCCGATCCTTCTTTTAAGCTTATCTTTTTTCCGAGTTTGGGCATGTCGCGCTTCAGGCTTTTATAGGTCTCATTTTCAAAGGTCAGGCAACACATGAGCCTGCCGCAAACGCCGGATATTTTTGTGGGATTTAGGGACAGGCCTTGTTCTTTGGCCATTTTGATGGAGACAGGATCAAAGGCCGGAAGAAACGATGAACAGCAGATTTCTCTGCCGCATTTGCCGACCCCGCCGCAGTGTTTTGAGAGATTGCGGATGCCGACCTGGCGCATTTCAATCCGGATATTGAATTCTTTGACCAGTAGTTTGATCAGCTCCCTGAAATCAATTCTGCCGTCGGCAGTATAGAAAAAGGTCAGCTTATTGCGGTCAAATGCACACTCAACACTGAACAGGTTCATAAGAAGATCCAGATCATTGATGCATTTTATGCAAAAATCAAAGGCATTGTTTTCAATGCTTCTGATCTCATCCATTCTCAGAAAATCTTCTTGCGTGGCTACCCGGACAATCTGTTTGAATTGCTTGTCCTGTTTGTCCGTTTCTGCCGGCGGGATGGCAATTTTACCAAATCCAAGTCCCTGCTCAGTTTCAACAATGACGGCATCTCCTTCTTTCAGGACAAAGGCGCCGCTGTTGAAATCATATATTTTCCCTGCTGTTTTAAATTTAACGCCGGCAATTTTGATCATATACAAACTTCCCTTTTATCTTCTGCAATCTTAAGGAAAAAACTGTCCAGAATCAGCCTTAATGTGCAGTTGGCTTCTATTTTTTTTTCTGATTCATAAAGCTGATGCAGCCATTCAAAAATGCTGTCCCTATTCGCTATTCGACTAATATGTGAAAAAGAATCAAAAAAATCAATGTTAACTATTTTTTCAGGGGAAATATCAAAGATCATCAGATCCCTGAAAAATGTCTTCATGATGGATAAGGCATCATTTATAAAATCAGGTTCATGGCTCAATTTGTGCGACAGCATAAATCCTTTTGATATATCGTTTTTACCATTCTTAAGGATATCGACAAGGGTATCAAGAAGCCATTTTCTTTTTTTAATCCAAGGAATGCCCTCTTTTTCACCGGACGGGTTCAGGCAGGATAGAATTTTTTCAAAGTCGGAATCAATGGTCTCAGATACAATACGGGCAAGCTCCGGATCTGTTTGAAATTTGGAAATGAGCCGCTGTGCAATGACTTTGCTGCTCAAGGGCTTGAATCTGATTTTCCGGCATCTGGAAATGATGGTGGAAAGAAGAAGATCGGTTTTAACCGCCATGAGAATAAAAAAAGTATTTTCCGGAGGCTCTTCCAGCATTTTCAATAAGGCATTCTGAGCCTGGGGATTCATTGCATCGGCCTTTGAGATGAGCACCATCCTGTAATTTGCCTCATTGGGCCGGGAAGCAAGGATGCTCCCGAGTTCCCGGATCAGGGATATGGTAATAATATTTTTTCCTGACGGCGGATCAATGATTATCATATCCGGGTGGCTGTGATTATCGATTTTGCGGCATGAGTTACACGTTCGGCAAAAAAACCCTGTGCCGCCTTTGCAATTGCATGCTTTTGCAAAAATAAAAGCTGCTTCTTTTCTGCCGGTATTTTCATGACCATGGAAGAGAAGGGCGTTTGGAATTGCTTTTGTCCGAATGATGTGTGTTAATTCTATAAATGCCTCGGATTGGTATTGCATATGATCAAAATCAGATGCAGTTTGATCAATCCCCATCTTATTAATAATCCACTCTCTCCTTGAGTTCTTTTCCGCATTTGAAAAAGGGCAGACGCTTGGGTGGAATGGTTACTTTTTGACCGGTTTTCGGGTTTCTGCCGGTATAGCTTTTATATTGTTTGATATGGAAACTGCAAAACCCTCTTATTTCTACCCGGTCTCCATTTTTAAAGGCATCGGAAAGCGAGTCGAAAAACAGCCTGATGACATCTGCTGCTTCGGATTTTGTCAGATTGGCTTTATCTTTTAGTGCTGAAATCAATTCAAGCTTATTCATACTACCTCTTTTTTTTGTTTCTTGTGAATCCATCTTTAGTTTTTTTCCTATCTATTGAAAATCAGATAAAAAGTCAAGGAGTTATACCAATAATTCAGGGAGCTTTTCAATTTTATCTTCTTCAATCTCAGTTCCGGCATATTGATTGAGAAGATCTATTTTTATGATCACACGGCCTTTGCCCTTATGCCGGATGAACTCTCCTTTAAACCCGGATAGCGGGCCTTCAATGATCATGACCGGATCCCCGGTTTTAAGAGCGATATTTGAGCCTGTGATCAGATCCATACTGGAGCTGGTAAGGATTTTAAGGGATTCAATCTGAATATCCGGTACAGCCACAGGGCCGGTTTGATTTCCAAGGAGCCGGACAGCCCCGATGGTTTTCAGAATGCTGAGCTGATCTGCGGGCTGGAAGGACGATCGGACAAAAATATAACCCGGAAAAAGAGGATATTCAACCATGAGGTTTCTATCCTTTCGTATGCTTTTACGTCTTATCTGGGGTAAAAAGGCTGGGATCTTTTTTTTCAGGATGCTGTTATAGACCGTTCTTTCAAAATTGCTTCTTGTTAAAAGGGCAAACCAGCTTAATGAATCGTTCATTTATAAATACGATCTCTGCTTTTGATATCTTGGATCGGTAATCAAATATTTTTTGGGCCCATTACCAAGCTCTCCAATGCCGTGAAGGGTGACAAGAATTCCGATACTCAAATCGTTATTTGTTTCAGCAGCGGCAAGCTCAAAGGTCCAGCATTCTTTTGTGAAGAGAAATCCTGTCTGTGTCTGGATGGTTTTGTCATCCTTCAGGTTTTTTTCAATCGTATAATAGGCGGTGAATTTAGGGGTCAGCGCAATATCGATTTCCGAATACAAGGTTTCCAACAGGTCCCGGTTAAATCTGTATTCGACTGCCAAAGCATCGCCCCGTTTATCTTTGAGAACGCTGCCAAGGTTGAATATTTTATATTCATTGTCATAGGGGGACCATGAAAAATCCGAATTGACCGAAACAAATTCATTCAAATTGACTAAACCGGTCAGCAAGATGTCTGAAAAAGGCTTGTCATTGTTCTCTTTTTGTTTGTTGATATCATAGCTTTGTGAGAGCTGGGCATAGGCAAAATCACGGTAGGTACGGATTTCTTTTGCCTGGGGAGTGAGAAATGTATTCCTGGAAATAAAATAATTTGTCAGGCTCCAGGTCACAAGGTTCTGTTCCGGTATCCTATCCAATGAATCAAATAAAGGCAGGTCGTTTTGACCCACATCCGGGATAAAGGAATATTGAAGTTTTGGAACGATTTCATGTTTTATTTTTTCGGCAAAGGAGTTGTCCGTGCTATAAATTTTGTAAATTTTTGTGGATAGTTCCGCACCCATATCTGCCATGTGTCTTGATTGCAAATGATTGGAATCTCCACCTAAAGACGTGAAATCACCCGCATACCAGAGGGTTTCCCTGGCACCGAGGGAGGGTTCAAAATAAAAGAGTTTATTGAACCGCATGGGAAGATAAATCTTGGGGTAAAAATCCGTTCTCTGGCCTTTTACCAAGGTTGCTGTTGTGTCCTGGCGGTAAAAAGACCGGTGTTCACTATCAAGGGAATAATAGAATTGGGAATCACCAAGCTGCTGTCTGAAAGCATCAAACTGGATGGCGGGGAGGGTTTGGAGCGTGGTATCGGCAGCATCCTGGCGTCTGAGAATCACATCGTCGTACCATAGGGCATCCATATTCAATATATAGGTGGACCAGGATTTGTTGACGTTCAGCCGGTTTTTTCGTATGGTCCTGTCATATTCATCCAGGCTTCTGCCGAATTCAGACTCCACATATGACTTGGTTTGGCTATATCCTGAAAAACCGTTCTGGAATTCCTGAAGATAATCGGCATCGCTGACCACATCCAGATCCAGTTTGGCTGAAAACCCATTGGGAAGCTTCTGATTGTGTTTCATCCTGAGCCAGTAACGGTCGGTATTGGTTCTTTGGGGGGTTCCGGCAAAGCTGTAGTTTTCAGTGGCGCTTGTTCCGTCATCAATTTTGCTGTCTTTCAGATAATCAAAAAAAACAGAGCCTTTTGATTTGCTGTCGAGAATATACCGGTATTCAACACCTGTTTTTACTCCCCTGTCCGACATATAATCTGCATAAACCGTGGCATCGGTATCTTCGGAAATGGCCATAAAAAAAGGCTGTTCATACTGATAGCCTTTCCTTTTGGAGTTTGAAACCCCTTGCATTAGAAATCCGGTCTGGCGTTTGGTTTTGACGGGGAACATCAGAAAAGGGGTGTAGGCAGCAGGGATATCCTTTGCCCAGAGCACTGCATCCTGGGCTGTGCCATATCCTTCAATGGTGACCTTGACCTTTTTGCCGGAAATTTTCCAATCCGGGGAGTCCCCGGAGCACGAAGTAATACTTCCTTTTTCGAGACTGTATGTGAATTCACCCGTTTTCCGGATATCTTCACCGCTAATATAAAAATTATCCTTTTGGATAAATATGGTTCCCTTATTGATGGTTCCGATTTCCGTCTCCAGATTGATGCGCATGGCATCGCAGGAAATGGAATCCTCTCCCGAGATAAGAATGACATTGCCCTGGGCAAACGCGTCTTTTGTCTTGTTGGAGAATTCAACATAATCTGCCTCAAGCCGGGTTTTACCCCCGGTGATGATGACTTCTTTTTCTGCAATATAAAGGTCTCGTGCGTTGTCAAAGGTTACGGACTGGGCCGAGATATGCCAGGGAATTTCTTTGGGGTTCTCAGGCAAAGGATCGGCAAGAGCCATTGCCTGTAAAACAACGAGACAGTAAAAAATGACGGCAGCTGCTTGAACCGGCTGATACTTCCGCCTTGAAAAAGATATCATGTTCTTTCCAGTAAAAAATTGCACATCTTTTGAATTTCCTGTATAAAGCCATTTTATACTTTAAAAGTCAAGCCTGAATACCATGATTACGATTGTATATCAAGGCTGAGGTAAGGGAAAATGGCATTTTCTATCTTAGATTCCATCGGCAATACTCCCCTTGTGGAGATTACAAAAATGAATCCTGTGAAAGGGGTTCGGATTTTTGCCAAACTTGAATATATGAACCCCGGCGGATCGGTAAAAGACAGGGCCGCACTTTACATGATAACAGAGGCGGAAAAGTCGGGAGAGCTGACTCCTGACAAAATCGTTATTGAAGCCACCAGCGGGAACACCGGCATAGGCCTTGCCATGATCTGCGCGGTTAAAGGATATAAGCTTGCCCTGACCATGGCAGAGAATGCAAGCGAGGAAAGAAAAAGTATTTTGCGTGCAAGGGGAGCCCAGATTATATTGACCCCAAAGCATTTGGGCTCTGATGGAGCCATTGAAGAAGCATACCGGCTTGCAAGAGAAAACCCGGAAAAATATTTTTTGACGGATCAATATAATAATGATGCCAACTGGAAAGCCCATTACCATACAACAGGCCCTGAAATTATTGATCAGACCAAAGGAGAGGTTACCAGTATTGTGGCAACCATCGGCACCAGCGGAACCCTCATGGGGCTTTCACGAAGACTGAAAGAATATAGAAAGGATATCCGGATCATCTGTGCCGAACCCTATCTGGGTCATAAGATACAGGGGCTTAAGAACATGAAGGAGTCTTATACCCCTGAAATTATGGATAAAAGCCTTTTGGATGAAAAAGTGAATATTGATGATGAAACCGCTTTTCAGATGGCCCGCATGCTGGCGATCAAGGAAGGTGTTTTCGTCGGGATGAGCAGCGGTGCGGCCATGTACGCAGCCATTGATGAAGCCGGAAAGATTAAAAAGGGCGTTGTCGTGGTGATCTTCCCCGATAGCGGTGAAAGATATCTGTCCACCAGCCTTTTTTCCGTGGAAAAAACCATTGCCTTATCCCTTTTTAATTCGTTTTCAAAATCAAAAGTTTCTTTTGAGCCCATGGAAAAAGGGAAGGTGTCGGTTTATACCTGCGGCCCCACCGTATATAAAAGGCTCAATATAGGTCAGCTCAGGCGCTATGCCTTTACCGATCTTCTCATCCGGTATATCGAATATCACAATATCAGCGTCAATCATATATTGAACATCACGGATTATGATGATAAAACCATCCAGGGATCACAACAGGAAGGCATGACACTTGCCGGGTTTACACAGCAGTATCTTGATTTTTTCAGGCAGGATCTTGAAAATCTCAATATCCGGTCGGCTGAAACATATCCCAAAGTATCGGATCATTTTGATGAAATGATTGAAACGGCGAGCCTGCTTCAATCTAAAAAGCATTCCTATGAAAAACTGCATTCCCTGTATTTTGATATTTCAAGCCTGCCCGGATATGGAGAGTTTTCCGGAATCGATCTTGATAAGATCAAACCCGGTGCAACCGTTGACCTTGATGAGTATGAGAAACTCAACCCCAAGGATTTTACCCTGTTTAAACGGGTTCGGCTTTCAGAGCTGAAAAGAGGGGTCGGGATCAAAACCCAATGGGGAAATGTTCGGCCTTCCCTTCATCTTCAGTGCGCCGCCATTGCCATGAAATATCTTGGAGATGAATTTGATATTCAAACCGGAAGCCGCGAGCTTATTTTTCCCCATCATGAAAACGAGGTTGCCATTGCAAGAGCTGCCAAAGGATCTTCTCTTGCCCGCTACTGGCTTCATTGTGCCCCGGTGAAATACGATGGGTCCCTGGGCGTGCCGGACATGGATTCTTTGACCCTTGATTATCTTACCGGCCGGGGGTGGGATCTGAAAACCCTTCGCTTCTGGCTCATTTCCAATCATTATCGAAAAACCCTTCTTTTGTCTGAGCAGTCGTTAAAAGAGGCCCGATTCACATTGGAGAAAATCAACCGGTGTCTTGATACCCTGAATGCGATACGGGACGGAAATATTTTTGAAGAGATCGATCAACTTTTATATGATATCCGGTCTGCATTCTTAAAATTCATGGAAGACGATCTAAAGATATCCGGCGTTGTGTCTTCATTGCTGGCAAGCGTGAAAACCATTAACAGCCTGATCAGTCAGAGCAGGCTTGATCCTGCAAGTGCAAAAAAACTTCTCTCCTGTTTCAGGGATATGGATGCCGTCTTAAGGATATTTAATTTTGATAAATTATTGGATTATCCAAAGGATATCGAAAATCTCATAAAAAAACGGGAGCATGCCAGGAAAGAGAATAATTATGAGTTGGCCGACAAGATCAGGGAACAATTAACAGCCTTGGGTGTCAGTGTTCATGATAAAAAGGTGGAAGCATGAGAGAACCTTATATTTTTTTCCCTTTTTCCCATATCTCCCAGGGTCAGCTGGAAGCACTTGAGGCATTTTTCCCGTCATTTGGTTTTTTTTGTGCTGCACAGGAAAAAAAACATCATACGCGTCTCAAAAAACTTATCGAGGAGGATATGGCAATCCCTTTTCTTCCATCAAAGGATGACCTATATCCTGTTGATCAAGCATTTGAGCAATACCTGGCCTGGGCCAGGGTGCATAAGGGAAACGAGCATAATCTAAGGTTTCTGTTGCAGGACAATCCATATTTTACAAGCGATTTGGATCTTACCGCCATCAAATCACAAATCAGGGGATCAAAAAGAACAATGGAGCCGGCACCTTCGGAAAGGGAGGCGTTGCACCGGGATCTATTGTTTTTAAAGATGGCAGAGCAATGTGATCAAGAAAATGAAAGCATTGATTCTCAGCTCAGGGGCATTGAAAAAACAAGGGGCAGCATGTTTAAAGCCCTTTTGGGCGAAAAAGACATGATAGATGCGCCGATATCCCGGGGGAAAGAAAACATGCCTGATCCTGGGTCAATGATGACCCGTGAACGGATTCAGGCTTGGTCACGGGTCATGATGCATTATAAGTTCTTTCCAAATGCCGACAAAACCCCGTTGTTTGTCACTACGAGCAAGGCTGTGATGGATTATCTTGAGACTATTTGTTCGGATATGATAAATGCCCTTGACATCGATCCGATAAAAGTGCATGAAAATGGGTGTGAAAATAAAATCGGGTGGCAGCAACAGGTCATTGAAGAACTGATGTGCGCTGCCAAAGGTGTTTCGGGTCCGCTGAAACATCTGCCTGAAGCGAAGGATGAGTGTTCTTTGTTCGGGCAGATTAAAATAAGCCTTTTTACCGGGAATAATATTCACAATCTCTTTAATCTTAGAGATAAACAGATACCGGTCTGTTTGATCAGAATAGAGAGATAAAAAGCTTGATTTTATTGAATTACATGTTATAAATGCGTTTTTTATACAGATTATATTTAAAGAATGAATTTATAATATAATAATGTTAATTTTACTTAAGGAGGATAATTAAAATGGGATTCCATCCAATTGTTGATGAATCAAAATGTGTAGGTTGTGAAGAATGCGTAGATGTTTGCCCGGTAGAAGTATTTGAGATGCAGGATGAAAAATCCGTTCCGGTAAACGCTGAAGAATGCATGGGCTGTGAAAGCTGCGTTGAAGTTTGTGAAGAAGATGCCATTGTTGTTGAAGAAGATTAGTTAAAAAACACCAAAGAAACATCTTGCAATAAAAAAAATGCCGGTAATGAAAAACATTGTCCGGCATTTTTATTTCATTTTTTTTTGATCCGTTGCTGCAAATAAATCGCTTGCAAACCAGGGGTTGCTTCTACCCCAAACCTCGTTCTTTTTTGTTCCTGCCATGAACCGTATTGGTCAGATAGACGCCGGCAATCACGAATAAAGCGCCAATCATCAACGACAAGGTTAGCGGTTCATTTAAAATAAAAAATGACAGGATGATGGCGCTGATGGGGACAAAATTGATAAAAATTCCGGCTTTCATTGGGCCTATTTTTTTTATCCCTTCATAATACCAGAAAAAACCCAGTACGGTACCGAAAAAACCAAGATAAAAAAGGCTTGCCCACTCAACAGGTGTGTATGTCAAAAAGTTTGTGAAAACACCTTTATTGAATGCAGGGAAAAAGAGCAGAATTGTTCCTGCAACAGATGAATAGCAGACCGAAACGACAGGAGACAGATCATTCATGGCCTTTTTTCCGAGAACAGAATATGTGACCCAGGATAGTACACATCCAAAAATCAGAAGTTCTCCTTTTCCAATACCGGATTCAACTATTTTTAATAGATTTCCTTTTGATATAACAATCAACGCCCCTGTAATAGAGAGGCATAGCCCGATGATTTTCAGAGCATTAAGGCGATCCTTGAAAAACATGACGGAACACAGACTGATAAAAATGGGATTGCAGGCAATGATCAGGGACGCCCGGTTGGCCTGGATATGGCCAAGTCCCGAAAAAAAGAACAGATTATAGGAAAAGACACCGGTGAACCCAAGGACAATAACAATCAACAGTTTGCCAAGAGAAATTCCTGGAAGACGGCCTTCAATTTTCAGAGTTAGAAAGATAAGAAAAAAAGAAGCAATCAGAAATCTTAAAAAAGCTGCGGAATAGGGGTCTATATTTATGGAGACCCATTTGCCGGCAATAAAAGTGCCGCCCCAGAAAACAGCCGTCAATAACAATTTCAGATAAGTCATTTTTACCCTTTTGCTTGAAAAAAATAAAGCCCCTGAACATCATTATGTCCTGGGGCTAGATTTAAAAGTTGCCGAAGCAACCTAATTTTAAAGCAAATAAAACGGTTAACTAAATTACGGTTACATTTGCTGCTGAAGGTCCTTTTTGTCCTTCTTCAATATCGAAAGAAACACGGGCCCCTTCATTGAGGGATTTAAAACCTGTGGTGTTAATACCTGAATGGTGTACAAAAACATCTTTTCCACCGTCTTCTCTTTCAATAAACCCAAAACCTTTTGAATCGTTAAACCATTTTACGATACCAGTAGCCATATTGGCAATCTCCTGTAATAAAAAATAAAAAAATAATAGTCTCGAACTTTGGGGGGCAAATCACATTTTGAATATTTGGGATATACACCTTAAGGAAGAAACATATGTGCATCTCTTATATCAGCACATTAAAGGTCATTATATAGCAATGCGGATATAAGTCAAGCAATTATATTTTACGAAAATGAAGCTTTACAATTTTACAAGCTATCCTCTATTATATATAGGAGACAATGACAACCCTTATATCTGTCAGGAAAAAATATGCAAAAACAGAAGGATAAAAGATTTGCCTCCCAGAACATCTGTAAAGCGCTGATGGCTGCCCGGCTGATTTCAAGGGAACAGGCTCAGGAGATTTTGAAAAAAGAAACCAGGGTGCAAGAGATTCTCCTGAAACAAAAGATGAAGGGGAAAGAGAATGAATTTTCAAAGGAGCAACAGGCTGAACTGATTTCTTTTATTGATGTTATTTTATATTTGAAACTGGAAAGAACCGGTGAGCCGGGTAAGATTATCGACGAAGACTTGATTTATTCGGCCCTGGCGGAAGCCTGGAAAATTCCCTATAGAAAAATAGATCCTCTGAAACTGGAACTAAATCTTGTCACCGGAACCATATCAAAATCTTTTGCCGCCAAACACCTTTTGCTTCCATTAATGATTGAGGAAGGCAAATTGATTGTGGCAACGCCGGACCCATTCAATTATGAAGCCATCAAAGACGTTGAAATGGTATCAAAGCTAAAGGTGAAAACCGTTCTCAGCTCAAAATCCGATATTGAAAAGCTTATCAGCGAGTTTTTTGGATTCAGGCATTCCATTTCGGCTGCTGAAGATCTTTTTTCAACAAAAGGGATAGATATCGGCAATCTTGAGCAGTTTGTCAGTCTAAAATCCTTTGATGAGCTTCCGGCAACGGATCAGCACATCGTAAATGCTGTAAATCACCTTTTTAGCTATTCATTTGACCAGCAGGCCAGTGATATACATATTGAGCCCAAGCGGGACATTTGCCTTGTGAGAATGAGGATTGACGGAGTGCTTCATACGGTCTACAAGCTTCCAAAAAACTTGCATAATGCCGTTATCAGCAGGATAAAATCTTTGTCAAGGCTGGATATGGCTGAAAAACGAAGACCCCAGGACGGCCGAATCAAAATGGAAAAAGATGACAAAGAGGTCGAAATCCGGGTTTCCACAATTCCCGTGGCATTTGGTGAAAAAGTAGTGTTAAGGATCATGGACCCGGATGTTCTTTTCCAGGATCTCGAATACCTCGGTTTTTTTGAAGAGGATTTTGAAAGATATAAAAAATTGATCACCATGCCTTTCGGCATTGTCCTTGTAACAGGGCCAACAGGTTCCGGCAAGTCCACAACCCTTTATTCAAGCCTGAGAATGCTGTCTTCGCCGGAAGTGAACATTACCACCATAGAAGATCCCATTGAAATGATTCACGAGGAATTCAACCAGATTGCCGTACAACCGGCCATCAACGTGACCTTTGGGTCGGTGCTGAGAAATATTCTGCGCCAGGACCCGGACATTATCATGGTCGGCGAAATAAGGGATCTTGAAACAGCTCAGGCCGCGGTTCAGGCTGCACTGACAGGACATCTTGTGCTTTCAACCCTTCATACCAATGATGCTGCAACAACTGTTTTCCGACTTCTTGATCTTGGAATCCCGCCCTATCTGATTCATTCTTCTTTGAACGGTATTGTTGCCCAGAGGCTTGTCAGGAAAATATGCCCGTATTGTGTCCAGGACTTTGAAATGGATGCAAAAGAGCTGGCTGATCTTGGCCTGAAAATTCAATCCCAGGGAATTATCAGGCTTAAACATGGCAAGGGATGTTCAAAATGCAGGAATACCGGGTATAAAGGCCGCACAGGGATCTATGAAATCATGCCCTATTCCGAATCATTAAAACTTCTGACCGCAGGAGATGCGAGCTTGGATAATCTTAGAAAAAAAGCAGTTGAAGAAGGACTTGTGCTTTTGCGCGAAAATGGTATTAAAAAAATGCTGAGCGGGCAGACCACATATCAGGAGATCTTAAGGGTCACATGGGATTAGAAAAAACTCCGGAACCTTAAACATTAAGGCCGATCGATAGGTTAGGATTCCAGGAAATAATAAAGAGAAATCCTAATTAACGATATCATCCGGATTGATTTCATATTTGGAAGATAAGATCATTACCGTGGATGAAATATCTTCGGTATGAAGGACAATCAGTCTTCCGGCGACAATATTGTCAAATTTGCCCGGTTCCTTTTTTTCTTTTGGCAAGAAGCTGTTGTCAACCGTCTTTAATGTTCTCATCACGGAATAGACCTGTCCGGGTTTGACATGGGCTCCGCCGATGTCGATAAAGGCAATCCGGTTGTCATTAATCATCATATTGTCATCTTCGGAGCAAAGAATTCTTCCATTGATGGGAGGGGGGGTTTCATCAACTGTCAGAACAGGCTCCCATTTATTGTATTCCATGATCATATCGCCTTCATTGACTGCTCTGTATGCTTTTATGACTTTTGCCGTTGCATATGTCGTCTTGTGTTCAATGATTTTGATCTGGGCACGGATAAGGTGTCTCACACCAGAAAAGGATTGATCCTTGGATTTGTTTTCAACCGTACCGGTACTGAAAACATGATAAAGTTTTCCAGGGATCAATGTCCCTTTTCCAGATGGTTTGATATAGATGATATCGTTATTAGACATCATGATTTTGCCGTCCTGATCCCTGACGATGCTTCCAAGGGGCTGTTCGGCGGTTTTCCTCACAAATCCGGTACGATCCATTTCAGGAAAAGAAAAAGAAGGGATAATTTTTTCTATGGGTTTTTCCTGCTTCACTTCTTCAATTTTTGCAACTTCTGGTTTTACGGCTGCTTTTTCTTTGAGAAAAATCCGGATTTTTTTCCCAGGATAAATCCAATGGGGGTTTTTAATCCCTGAATTATTCATTTCCCAAAGTCCGGGCCAGTCCCACTGAGAATTGTAGAATTTTTGAGACAGATCCCATAAGGTGTCTCCTTTTTTAATGGTATAATAAAAGCCTGTATCCTCGCCCGGGACAAAGTCTTTATTATCTTCTGCAAATCCGGATGAACAGAACAAGAATCCCATAATGATAAAAACAAATGCCGCCGTCATCCTTCTTCCGTACTGCATATTGCCTCCTGATTTGCCATAGTTTAAATTCGAATTCTTGACTTTATTTAAACTCCTGTTCTATAAAAAGTCAAGGATTGTTGCGATTATCATGGATAATGAAAAAAATGGAACACATTGCCAACCTGTTGTTTGAAGTCAGAATATTAAAGGATATCGTAAGAAGCGGATATGCATTTCTGGGTTCAGGAAAGGAAAGTGTTGCAGAGCACAGCTTTATGACGGCTTTTATCTGTTTTGCCATGGCCCGGCTGAATCCGGATGCCGACAGTGAAAAACTTGTGGCCATGGCCTTGGTGCATGATATAGCCGAGGCAAGGACCGGAGACCTGAACTATGTTGAGAGAAAATACTGTAAAACCGATGAGGAAAAAGCCATTTCACACCTGACCAGACATATCCCGTTTGGAAATGATATAAAAACACTGGTGGATGAATTTAATCTGGGAGAATCAAAAGAAGCAAAACTGGCAAATGATGCCGATCAGATTTCTTTTATCCTGGAATTGAAAAAACTTATGGATACAGGCGCAAAAGGGCCTGAAAAATGGATCCCCATTATTTCCGGAAGACTTTTAACTCAAACCGGACAGAGGATTGCCGCCGCCATCCTCAAGACGGGCTGGGATGAATGGTGGTTGAATGACTATTCTGAATGATAAAACAATCCCGGATCTGATTTCTCTTTTGTATGTGCATGAATCAGGAGAGAAAAAAGAGGACAAAGCATTTTCAAAAGAGAAGGGATTTGTTCTTGATATTTGCAGGGATTTTCAATCTGCTGCAGATATTTTAAAAATAAAACAGTTCGACCTGATCATTATCGAACCTGACAAGGAGGCACTGCCTGATCATCTTATCAAAGAATTGTCCCCGTCAGAGTCAACCCATATCCCTGTGATTTTTCTATCTCTTGAAAAATATCCTGAGAATGATTTTCGATTGAGATTTTTCAGTGACGGAGGTGATGATTTTTTAATCCGGCCGTTTACGCCGGAGGAAGTTAAAAAAAAAATACACATTTTTCTTGAGAAAAAACATATCAGCAGGATGAATCATGCCCTGACCCGAAGCCTTGAAAGAACAACAGGCTATCTCAAACGGTTCAAACAGGAATTAAAAAAAACAAAATCAGAGCTTTATGAAGAACGGATTTCCCTGAATAATGCCTTAAAACAAGTCAACCAGATGGCAAAGGAAAGGGCTCGGTTGAAACGGGATATAAAGAATCTGAAAGAAATTTTTGCCGGAAACTTGGAGGGCTTTTTTGAAGTTCTGTCCGGTTTGATAAAAACAAGAATTGAGAGAAACAGGGGACACGGGGACCGTGTTGCCGGCCTCGCCGTCTTTATGGCGGAACAATTAAGAATGGATGAAAAAAAAATTTCAGATCTGCGAAAAGCAGCCATACTTCATGAAATAGGTCTGCTGTTGATTCCGGAAGCAACATTGGAAAGAAAAAAAGAGGAGCGCACTGATTTTGAAAAGGCTTTGTTTATGCAGCATCCGGTTAAGGGAGCGACCCTTCTTTCCTCTTGCACTGAATTTTTCAATTGTGCCGAAATTATACGGTATATGAATGAAAATGCAGATGGGACAGGGAAACCCGAGGGACTTAAAAAAGCACAGATCCCTATATTATCAAGGATTTTAGCAGGTGCTGAGGCGTTTGAAACCTTGAAAGAGGAACAGGCTATGTCATCCCTTGAGAAAATTATTACAAAACTGGAAGAGTACTCCGGGACAAGACTTGATCCTATCATCGCGGCCTTGCTGGAAAAATATGCCGTTCTTCATATGGAGTCCGGTGAATACCGGATAAAAGGCAAAGGCCTTCACCAGCTGGAACCCGGTATGATGCTCGGTACAGCACTTTTTACAAATACCGGAACCAAACTTTTTTCCGCCCATACGCAGCTTACACGGGAGGCCATTGATAAGATAAAACAGTATAGCCGGGAATATCCTGTTGATGAAACTGTTTTTATAAGGGTTTAAAATGGATATATCTTCAGTTATCGGAATTATTTTAGGGATAGGGTTTGTTATCGGTTCCATCATGATGGGCGGCAGTATTAAATCGTTTGTGGATCTCCATGCGATTCTTATTGTTCTTGGCGGGTGCATTGCCTCTTCCATGATTGCATTTCCTCTGAAAGATTTCTTAAGCGTGTTTAAAACCTCCCTAAAGGTTTTTGTTTTTAAAATCCGGACAGCTGAAGAAATTATTAATAACCTTGTTGAAATTTCAAATAAGGCCAGAAAAGGCGGATTGCTTTCTATAGAAAACGATATTCCAGCCACTTCAGACCCCTACCTTGCCCATGCCCTGCAGATGACGGTGGATGGTGTAAAAACAGCTGATATCGCCGCTATTATGCAAAAAAAAATGTCTTTGACAAAAAGAAATCTTGAGACAGGCGTTAAAATTTTTCAGGGGATGGGAGCGCTTGCTCCTTCGTTCGGGTTGATCGGAACCATCATTGGGCTTGTGCAGATGCTGGCAAACCTGGATGACCCCTCATCCATAGGGCCTTCAATGTCTGTGGCCATGATCGCCACATTTTATGGAGCGGTTCTTGCCAACCTGGTTTTTATACCCATGGCGGAAAAATTATCCGGAAGAAATGAAGAGGAAATCATTAATATGAATATTATCTTTGAAGGGGTTATATCCATCAGGGAAGGGGAGCATCCTAAATTAATGGAAGACAAACTAAGAATTTATCTGAATGATCATATCAGAGAAAACAAGGAAATTACCGTATAAAAGATAGTTAAATGGCCCAAGAAAAAAGAGAGAAAGAGGCTAAAAAGGATTTTCGTCTTTTTGCACCTCCTGAAGAACAAAAAAAACAGAAACATGGCGCTCCGGCATGGATGGTTTCCTATGCCGACATGGTCACCCTTTTGTTGTGCATTTTTATTCTTCTGTTTGCCATGAGTACCACTCAGCAGGAAAACTATAAAAAGCTTGTTGAATCATTGAAAAATGCCATGGGTGAGCGGGTGGTCCCGGAAGCCGGTGTCAGGGAAGGATTGATCATGCACGCGGTTCCATCTGAAGAGCCGCCGGAAAACACAAAGATAGATGAACGTGGCGGTATGATTGAAAAAGAAATGGGTGATATTGTCAGTGAGGTCAGGGAGTTGGTTCTGTTGAACAAGCTGGGAGGAGAAGTAAGCGTGACAAAAAATGAAGAAGGGATTGTCATTACCCTGTCTGATCTTCTTTTATTCCCCGAGGGCGGCACAAATTTATCTGAAAAAGGACATGATATTTTAGGAAAAGTTGCAGCCCTTCTTTCCAAATTGGCATACCATGTCAAAATAAAAGGTCATACGGACAGTTCTCCTATTTCTTCAACCATCTATCCCTCCAATTGGGAGCTCTCAAGCGCCAGGGCATCCATGGTAGCCCGGTTGCTCGTGGATAACGGCGTGCTGCCTCAATATATATCAGCAGAAGGGTATGCTCATTATCGCCCGGTTGCCACAAATGATACAGCCAAAGGCAGAGCGTTGAACCGGCGGGTGGAAATCGTTTATGAAAGAGACAGCATTGCTCGGCAGTTTTCCGGCATGGGCGCTGGGGAGAAAAAATAAAATATGGAGCAAAAGATTGAGTCGACGGATTTGAAAAATAAAGAAATTGATGAGATTGAAGTGACCTCCCGTCTTTTGAATATCATCCTTGGCATGAGCCTCGAACAACAGCTTGATCTTTTGAATCAGATGGACAAAGCAGGATACGGGGGAGCGCGCCGGCATGCCAGAATCCATCTTAAAAAACCCTGGGCTGTTTTTTTCGATCCCGGCACAGACAAGAAACCCTGTGCGGATTTTATCAGGGATATCAGCCGGTGCGGGATGTTCATTGAAACCGACCGGTCTTTTTCTGTAGGAGAAAAAATTACCATAAGATTTGAGGTGCCTTCCAGCCGGAAAATATATAAACTTTTAGGAAAGATTGTCAGGGCTCAGGAAAAAGGCATGGGTGTGAAATTTGTCCGGCGGGTATCCGAAGAGTGATTTAAAAGGATTTTTTTATATGGACCTATCCAGTTTTTCTTTTTCAACCTGAACAATTTTTTTAATCATTTCGTCCGGAATTTTTTTTTTCATTCCTGGGCATGAATTTGCCATGGCATGCCAGTTTTCAGGGTTATGCATAAGAGTTTTGATAAAAGGCCAGGCCCTGCACATATAAGGCTTGACCGGATGAATGGTGCATTGTTTTTCTTTGTCGAAAAAGATACAGCAACCATCCTTTCCACAAGTCAGAACATATCGTGAACCGGATTTTTCACAATAGTGAGATGCAAATCGATCAGGGGAAAAGCGGATATATCCGGAGATAGCAATGATGTCCCCATCTGTGACATAGGTGCCGCCGAATCCTTTGCAGCAATCACCGCATTGGCGACAGGTAAAAATATCATCTCCGCAGGGGATTGGTTCAGAACCCATATCTTTTTTCCAGGGCTTTTTGCATGGTTAAATGATCAATGTATTGAAGATCTCCGCCCATGGGAATTCCGGAGGCAATCCGCGTGATGCGGATATGTGTTTTTTTCAGTTTGGAAAGGATATAGGAAGCCGTTGCTTCGCCTTCCACATTGGTTTTTGTTGCCAGAATAATCTCTTTTGTTTTTTCAGGATCAGCTCTTCTCATCAGTTCTTTTATCCGGATATCATCCGGCCCTATTCCGTCAATGGGAGAAAGAAGGCCACCCAGGATATGATAAATGCCGTTATAACCCTTTGATTTTTCAATGGCTGCCATATCGGTCGGATTCTCCACAACACAGATAAGGGATTTGTCCCTTGCCGGATCGGCACAAATCCTGCACCTTTCCTTATCACTGAAGGAAAAGCAGACCTCGCAAAGCCGGATACTGCTTTTTAACTCGATGATATCAGCGGCCAGGGTAGCTGCTTCCCCGGGCGAGGCGTGAAGGATATGGAGTGTGAGCCTTTCAGCCGTCTTTTTACCTATGCCGGGGAGCCTGGACAGGCTATGGATAAGCTTATTAATGGGTTCTGGGTAGTGCATCAGGATCATTTTTTTAAAAGCCGGGGATATTCAGTCCACCCGTCAATTTGCTCATTTCAGAGGATACCATTTCCTGGGATTTGGCCAATGCATCATTCACAGCGGCCAAAACAAGATCCTGAAGCATTTCAATATCATCCGGATTCACCACCTCTTTTTCAAAAACAATGGATTCTATTTTCTGGGCTCCATTGGCCACGACCTTGACCATACCCCCGCCTGATGACGCTTCAATGGTTTTTGTGGCCATTTCCTGCTGGGTTTGCAGCATTTTTTTCTGGAGTTTCTGGGCCTGTTTCATCATTGCGTGCATATTGTTCATCATGATTTAACTCCTTTTTAAGAATTAATGATTTCACCGTTGAACAGGCGTTTTGCCTCAACCACCAGGGGATGGTTCAAAGCAGCCTGTCTGGCTTTGATTTCATTTTTTTGTTGCAGGCTGTCATCAAGCCTGCTGTTTTGTAACCCTGTTTTTATGATCAGATTTTTTCCAAGGGATTCTTTGCACATCTGTTTTAGTTCATTCTCTTTATTTTCAATCCTCTGTATATCAAATGAGGAACAATTCTCAAGTTCGACAATAATCTCTTCAGAAGAGATTTCTTTGACATTTCCTTTTGCAAGAAGAGAAAAAATAAAGGGCTGGACTTGTTCTAGTTTTGTTAAATAGTCCTGCCAGGTTTTCTGTCCGGCTAAAGAGGAATATCCCTCTGATGCGGCCGGTTCAGGGTTTTTTTTTGTCTCCGGGGGTTCTGCTTTTTCTCTCCATGCTCTATCTGAGTCCGTTTTCAGAGCCTGAGCAGGCGAATTCTCGGGTACCGGTTCCAATCCGCTGATCTGTCTTGCAAGGATATCCAGCTGCTGAATCATATATTCAATCCTTGCCCCGGAATCTATCTGCAGCAATTTTAAAAGGATCATTTCAATGGCAATCCGGGTATGAGATGAATACCGTACAATATTTTCGTCCTCTAACAGGATTTGTAAAATTGTATGCACCTGCTCCACAGGAATACCGGCAGCAGTCTGAGAAATGATTTCTTTTTCAGATTCCGTGATATTGACGGATGGGCTCTCTTTGCCGCATAGCCTGATCACGCTGAAATTTCTGAAATAAAGAATGATATCTGAATAAAATTTTTTAAGATCAATTCCGGAATCATTCACTTTTTCTATGATTTCAATGATTTTTGCCCCATTTTTTTCAAATATGGAGGAACAGATCTCCTGCATCAACTGATGATCGATGACGCCCAGAGCGTTCAGAACCCACCCGGGATCGATTTCTTTTTTTTCCGATGAAGACAATATCCTGTCCAAAAGGCTTAATCCGTCCCTTATGGAACCATCGGCTTCCCGTGAGATCAGATCAATGCTTTCTTTTTTGATGACAAAGCCTTCTTTTTCACACAGAAGGCTTAAATGCCCTGAAATCAATTCAGCCGGGACCCGGACCAGATCATGCCGTTGACAGCGGGATAAGATAGTCGAAGGGATTTTATGGACTTCGGTGGTGGCAAAAATAAACATAACATGGTCGGGAGGCTCTTCAAGGGTTTTCAAAAGGGCATTAAAGGCAGCCGTGGACAGCATATGCACTTCATCAATAATATATATTTTATATTTTGCCGATGAAGGCATATAAGTGACGTTTTCCCGCAGATCCCGGATCTGGTCCACACTGTTATTGGACGCCCCATCAATTTCAAAGACATCTGTGCAGTGTCCTTCAATGATCTCCTTGCAGATTCGGCAATTGTTGCAGGGAAAAGCCGAAGGCCCGGTTTTGCAATTCATTGCCTTGGCTAAAATCCGGGCAATGGTTGTTTTTCCTGTTCCCCTCGGGCCTGTAAACAGAATGGCATGGGCTACGCGGTCGGAAGAAATGGCGTTTTTTAACGTAGTTGTGACATGATTTTGTCCTATCACATCATCAAAGGTTTGAGGTCGGTATTTGAGTGCTAATACTTGATATGACATGCTGTCCGATTTGGTTAGTGGCGGAGAAGGAGGGATTCGAACCCTCGGTACCCGGTTAGAGTACACACGCTTTCCAGGCGTGCACCTTCAGCCATCTCGGCCACCTCTCCGCATTAATCTGGTTCAGCGCAAAATAGTATCTTTTTAGAATTGTGTCAAGTTCTAAACAGGGAAAGATAGTCTTCTGAAAATTTATTTTCACGGGTATAGAAAAAAAAGGGGGGCAATAACGAACACTGCCTGTTTTCGTTATTTACTGCACGGACAACCACACGTGTCGCTTTTGTACCTTCCTTGATATGGACATGTCTAATCCATTCAGGAAAAAAACGATGTCGGCTCAGCGCCTTGGTAAGATCAGACAACCGGTCAAAAGGGAAAATGATATATAAAAGGCCTTGATCCCTGATCAATCGGCAGGCGCATTCAACGAGCGTATCAACATTAATGGCTGTTTCATGCCGGGCCATTGCCTTTTGAGAATCCGGGTTAAGCCTTCCGGTCCCAAGTTTTTTATACGGGGGGTTTGAAACAATGATGTCGGCTTTGGTATCAGTTTCTGAGAATTTTATATTTTTAATATTGTCATGAAGAATCTGAATGTTTTTTTCAAGATGGTTAGCAATGATATTTTGACGGGCAAAAGTATATAATTGTTCCTGAATCTCGATACCTGTGATTTTCAGGTCCGGATACCGTTTTGCCAGAATGAGGGAGATAATGCCGGACCCGCACCCTATATCCATTACTTTTTCATTTCCTTTGGGAAAGATATGGGCGGCAAGAATGATCGGGTCTATAGAAAACCGATACCCTTTTTCAGGTTGGGATATTTTTAATCCATGAATAAAGGCTTCATCAACTGAGAATTTTTCCAATTTTAAACCGGATTTTTTTGACTAGCTGCTGGTCAAGATGCTTATTAATATTCAGAATCATTTCTTTTTCAAGAAAGGTAAGTTGATGAATCCAGGTAGAGCTTGATACATTCACGATCAGTATCCCGTCTTTGAAGGAATCCGGCTTGGCATTCATGGCAATGGCTTTGCCGACGGCTCCGTCCCAGACATCCCAGATCCGCGTCATCCATGTGTCCTGAGCCGGTCGGAACTTTCCCAGTGTTGAGTTTAAAATATCACTGATATGGATCAGTTTGCCTGTTTTCTTATTTTTGTCCAAGGTGAATTATCCTTATATTAGAAAGAACATTTATCTCATATCATATTATTCAAATCGAATATACCCAAAAAATAGGACTGACAGCTTTTTACGAAACGACTAAGACGACCGGTTATTAAAAAAACATTGCCTTTTAAGGTTGATAAATATAAATATGGCTATATTTTCAGGCATCATAAATCAGAAAGATCAAGTTACAGGAAAGCGCTTATGAATTGGGATTGGGAAAAATTAAGGGAAAACCAGCAAAAATATGAGAGCAAAAAAGAGGGTGGCGGAATGGGGATGCCGAAACCGCCCCAGATGGATGAACTGCTGAAACGATTCAAGAATTTAAAGAAATCAGGGGTTGTTCCCGTTGCCTTTTTGCTTTTGTTCATTCTTTTGGCCTTTTCAACGGTTTTTCAAATCGGAACCGATGAGGTCGGGGTGATTCAGAGATTTGGGAAATATGACAGAACAGCTCAGCCTGGATTAAATTTCAAGTTACCGGCAGGAATTGAAAAGCTCACAAAGGTGAAAGTGACAAGAGTATATCAGGAAGAATTCGGGCTTGAGAGTGAAAAGGTCCAGGCAAATACCAGATTGGGAAATGAAAAAACGCAGGTCAATTTCAGATCCGGAAGTGACAATGCCGCTCAGGAAACTCCCCTTATGCTGACCGGGGATCTGAATGTTGCAGTGGTTCCCTGGATTGTTCAATACAGGATTTCCAACCCATTGTATTATCTGTTTAGAATAAAAGATGTCAGGGCCATTCTGCGGGATATGTCCGAGGCAACCATGAGAACGGTTGTGGGTGACCGAAGTATCAATGAAGTGATCAGTAAAAGAGAAGAAATTGCTCTTGCGGCAAGAGAAATCCTTCAAAAAGAGATGGACCGGGCACAATCAGGCATAACCATTAATACGATCGAAATGAAAAAGACAAATGTTCCTGACCCTGTTCAGCCTTCTTTTAATGAGGTAAATCAAGCTACCCAGGAAAAAGAGCAAACCATTTACAAGGCCAGGGAAGAATATAATAAGGCTGTTCCGCTGGCCCGTGGTGAAGCCAGAAGAGTTCTTAAAGATGCTGAAGGATATGCCATTGACAGAATCAACCGGGCAAAAGGCGATGCAGAGAAATATTTGGCAATCTTCAAAGAGTATTCAAAAGCCAAAGAAATTACAAGAAAACGACTATATTTGGAAGCGATGCTGGAGGTTTTTCCGAACCTCGGCACCAAGTATATTATTGATTCGGAGCAGAAAAATTTTCTGCCGCTGCTGAATATGGGCGCAGGAGCGTCTCTTCCCCAGAACCAGACACCTTAGATGAGAGGGTTGGATAAGAATAACATGATGAAAAATTTTATTTTGATAGTACTGGCTGTGGGTCTGTTTCTGGCATACAATTCAGCATACGTTGTGGATGAGACGGAACAGGTTGTCATCACACAGTTTGGCAAGGTTATAGGAAGCCCTGTCACTGAGGCAGGCTTGAAATTCAAGGTTCCTTTTTTGCAGAAAGCCAATTTTTTTCCGAAAAACCTTTTAACCTGGGATGGTGTTCCGGGTCAGGTTCCTACAAAAGACAAAACATATATCTATGTGGACAGCTTTGCTCGATGGAAAATTGTTGATCCGGTAAAATTTATTCAGACGGTGAACAATGAGATCCGGGCTCTTGAACGGCTGGATGGGATCATTGATCCGGCGGTAAGAAATCTTATCTCTTCCCAGCCGTTGGTTGAAAGTGTTAGAAACACGGACAGAGCCATGGATACATTTGAATATGACGTGGATGAAAACATTAAGCAGATTCAATATAAAATCGACCTGGGGCGGGATGAGATTACAAGGCTGATTGTCGAGCAGGCCAGTGAAAAACTGATACAATTCGGTATTGAACTTGTGGATGTGAAAATCAAACGGATCAATTATATTGATAATGTGCGCCAGGCCGTTTATGACCGGATGATTGCGGAAAGAAAGCAGATTGCGGAAAAATACAGGGCTGAGGGAGAAGGTGAGGCAAGCAATATCAGAGGAGAAAAGGAGAAAGAGCTTCAGGTCATCAAATCGCAGGCATACCGGGATGCCCAGAAAATAAAGGGAGATGCGGATGCGGATGCTGCAAGGATTTATGCGGCTGCATATGGTGCTGATCCTGAATTCTATGCCTTTTTGAAATCGCTGGAAGTCTATAAAGAATCATTGAAAAAAGATACCACACTGATTCTTTCTACAAATTCCGATTCCATGAAATATCTGAAAGGGGTTGGGAAAGAATGATAAGAAATGAGTATTGAGTTGTGTGCAACTCAATACTCCCCGTAAGGCAAAAACTATTTTTTCTTTCTCTGGTGTCTGGTTTTGGCAAGGAGTTTTTTATGTTTATGTTTTCTCATCTTTTTTCTCCGCTTTTTCATTACACTGCTCAAAAAAATCACCTCCTTTATTTCAGCTTATATTTTCTTGATTAAATTGACTGGTCACTATAGCATGACAGTTTGTCAAATGTCCATTTTTTTATTCATACAGGGAAAGTTGCTGAATGCATGAGTTAAGATTTTTTAACAGGGAAGAACTTTTAAAAGTTGATGAAGCTGTTAAAATTGCAGAAGAGCTGGTGAATAATTTTTTTAAAATGTCTTCGGGTCAATGGCTGAGAAATCGGTATGACATCAAGACAGCTAAGGATCTTGATGGGCATGAGCATGTTTATGGCCCCTTTGCCCAGGTGATGAAATATGAAGCACGCAAAAAGGAGATTTCTCTTGGGTCATCTTCATATACCCTCTATAAGATCTGTTTGCAGGACGATGCTATTCTTTCTACGATTCAAAAGGAAAGCTTGCTTTTAGAGTCTTTTCTTTTATACATTCTAACCCACGAGCTCGTACATATTATCCGTTTTTCAAAATACAAACAGCGCTATGAAAATAAAAATGAGGCAGATGTGACCTTGGATGAAGAAAGACAGGTTCATCTTCTGACCCATGAAATATTAAAGTTTTTATCCATGCCTGGATTGGCGAAAGTATTTGAATTTTATAAAAATTGGCGTACAGGCAATGAACCAAAATTTTAGGTAAAAAAAATGAACAAACTTTCTTGACAAGGAAGAAAGGCGAGTTATTTTATGAATGCTTTTTTCGATAGGACCAAAAAAACGGAGAATTAGGAAAATGCCGGTTTATGAGTATCAATGTAAGGATTGTGGAAAAGTAGAAGAAGTATTTCAAAAAATTTCTGACCCGGTTCAAACAACTTGTTCAAATTGCAAGGGAAGATTGAGCAAACTTATCTCACAAAGTGCATTTCATCTTAAAGGATCGGGCTGGTATGTCACTGATTATGGCGGAGCAAAGACAGGAAGTGAAACAAAATCAGAGACAAAAACCGATACAACACCCAAAGAATCAAAAACGGCTTCAGTTAAAGATACAGATTAACACAACCGAAGCCGGAACGAATACATCAAATACATTTCATTAAAACAACGAAAGTATGTAAAGGAGGAATTGATCATGAGTTTGAGACCACTAAGCGACAGGATTCTAGTTCAGCGTATTGAAGAGGATGTTAAAACCAAAGGCGGTATCATCATCCCGGATACGGCAAAAGAAAAACCGGTAGAAGGAAAAGTCGTGGCAACCGGAAAAGGTCGAATGGGTGAAGATGGAAAACTTCTCTCAATGGATGTAAAAGTCGGCGATCGTGTCCTTTTCAGCAAATACGGCGGGACGGAAGTGAAAATAGACGGTTCGGATTATCTGATCTTACGTCAGGATGATGTTCTTGGAATTATTGAATAACCATAAAGATAAAGAAAGAAATGGAGATTATTAAAGATGGCAAAAGAAATTAAATATGATGCCAAAGCCCGTGAAGCAATGCTTAATGGTGTAAAGGCACTCGCAGATGCAGTCGTAGTTACTTTAGGCCCTAAAGGCAGGAATGTGGTTATTGAAAAATCCTGGGGATCTCCCCTTGTAACCAAAGATGGTGTGACGGTTGCAAAAGAAATTGAGCTTCCGGACAAATTTGAAAACATGGGTGCACAGATGGTCAAGGAAGTCGCCAGTAAAACTTCTGATATGGCCGGTGATGGTACAACCACAGCAACCGTTCTTGCAAGAGCAATCTATGAGAATGGCCAGAGACTGGTTGTTGCCGGAAACAACCCCATGGGAATCAAGAGGGGTATTGATAAAGCTGTTGCCAAAGTTGTCGAATGTTTGGAAAAAATGGCAAAACCGACTAAAAATCAGAATGAAATTGCACAAGTTGGAACCATTTCTGCAAATAATGATATAACCATCGGTAACATTATTGCAGAAGCCATGGATAAAGTCGGCAAAGAAGGCGTCATCACTGTAGAAGAAGCAAAATCAATGGATACAACGCTTGAAGTTGTGGAAGGTATGCAGTTTGATCGTGGCTATCTTTCTCCTTATTTTGTAACGAATTCTGAGAAAATGGTGGTTTCACTTGATAATCCTTATGTACTGATTTGTGAGAAAAAGATTTCTTCCATGAAAGATCTTCTTCCTGTCCTTGAAGCCATTGCAAGAACAGGCAAACCGCTTCTCATCGTTGCCGAAGATATTGAAGGCGAAGCCCTTGCCACATTGGTTGTCAATAAACTTCGCGGCACATTGAATGTTGCTGCCGTCAAAGCCCCCGGCTTTGGCGACAGAAGAAAAGCCATGTTGGAAGACATTGCCGTACTGACCGGCGGTCAGGTTGTTTCAGAAGATATTGGAATCAAACTTGAAAATGTTACACTTCAGGATCTGGGTCAAGCCAAAGTCATAACAGTGGACAAAGACAACACCACCATTGTTGATGGAGCAGGTTCCAGAGAAGCGCTTGAAGGCCGGGTAAAAATGATCCGGGCCCAGGTGGAAGAAACCACTTCCGACTATGACAAAGAGAAACTCCAGGAAAGACTTGCCAAGCTTGTTGGCGGAGTTGCAGTGATTAATGTCGGTGCAGCCACTGAAACTGAAATGAAAGAAAAGAAAGCCAGAGTTGAAGATGCCCTTAATGCAACCCGAGCAGCTGTTGAAGAAGGCATTGTTCCCGGCGGCGGTGTTGCCCTTGTCAGATGCATCAAGGCCCTTCAGGAACTTAAACTCGAAGGCGAGGAAAAACTGGGCGTGGCCGTTATTGCAAGAGCCATTGAAGAACCGCTTCGTAAAATTGCAGAAAATGCCGGTGTGGAAGGCTCAGTTGTTATCAATAAAGTCAAAGAGGGTGAAGGTGCCTATGGCTACAACGCTCTGACGGATGTTTACGAAGATCTGATTGCAGCAGGCGTTATTGATCCTAAAAAGGTGGTCCGTTTTGCACTTCAAAACGCAGCCAGCGTTGCATCCGTGATGCTGACCACAGAAGCCATGATTGCAGATAAGCCCGAAGAAAAATCTGGTGGCATGCCCGGCGGCGGAATGGGCGGCGGCGGAATGGGCGGAATGGGTGGAATGGGTGGAATGATGTAATTCATCAACCAAACGATCTTGCTCATATGATGTTTATATAAGCTCCTGTATATTCAATATGCAGGAGCTTTACCGTTTCGAGACCCTGAATAATATAAAACCCTTTGGTCTCAAGGGAAAAGTCTGTAATAAGCACTTGACATGGAAAGTCCGCTCGTATACTAAAGTTTATGATTTTTTTGTTTCATTAATATCGGAAAGGTAAATTTGCAAGAGAGGTTATATGGCTGCTGAAAGTGTCGGATTGTTTTATATGTTGAGCGAGGCAGGGCCTATTGTAAAGTTCATCATGCTGCTGCTGCTGTTTTTTTCAATCATGTCATGGGCGATAATCTTTATAAAGATCAGGTATATCCGAAAAGCATTTAAAGATTCAGCTGATTTTACCGATATTTTCTGGCAGTGCAGAAACCTTGCAGATGCTTTTTCAAAAGCAAAGGCCTTAAGATCAAGCCCGCTTGCCAGAATTTTTATTGCCGCCTATATGGAGATGACAAGATCGGATGGTAAAGAAACAAAAAAAACAACATTAAAAAAAACCGAAGGGACCTATCTGCAGAATATTGGAAGCATCAACCGGTCATTGAAGCGAACCATGAATGTTGAAATGAGGCGACTGGTTCAACTGGTCCCCTTCCTGGCCACGGCAGGCAATACAGCACCGTTTATAGGGCTTTTCGGAACGGTCTGGGGAATTATGGATACTTTTCAGGGTATAGGCCTGAGCGGGTCTGCAAGTCTTGCGGTTGTAGCCCCCGGTGTCTCCGAAGCATTGGTGGCAACCGCAGCCGGATTGGCAGTGGCCATACCGGCGGTTATTGCATATAATTTTTTTAACGATAGAATCAGAGTTCTGGATTCTGAAATGCAGAGTTTTTCTTCAGACATTTTAAATATTATGGAACGCGACATTCAAAGCCAAATGGAGGAATAATGCAAACAGGTTCCGGTAATGGTGAATTCATGTCCGAGATCAATGTCACGCCTTTTGTTGATGTGATGTTGGTGCTTCTGATAATTTTTATGGTTACGGCGCCCATGATGGTTCAGGGGATTAATGTGAATTTGCCGAAAGCTACCGCAAAAGCTTTGAAAGGCGATGAGGAACGTCTGATTGTTTCCATTGATAATGAAAACAAAGTCTTTATCAATGAGCAAGTCGTCAGTGTTGAGTTTTTAACTCCGAAACTTGCCGCAATCCTAGAAAATCTGAAAACTAAGGATGTATATCTCAAGGCTGATAAACAGGTGCCTTATGGAATAGTGGTTGATGTGATTTCCAAGGTTAAAAAGGCAGGGGTTGACAGTCTTGGGATGATCACTCTGCCGGACAATGAAGACAAGTCCTGATAAACGGCAGGTATGAGTTCTCAGGAGAGTGTAAAAAAAAGAAGAGGATCTCTTCTAAACCCCATGGATCAGGACAGTAAAACCGTTTTTGTTTTTTTTGTTGTTTCTTTTGTGGTTCATGGCTTATTGTTTGGGGGCCTTATTTTTTTTAGAAATTTTCATTTCAATAAAACCATGCCGCCGGTGATTCAGATTGATCTTGTTTCTTTTGCTCCTATGGCCGGGTCTGATAAACCGGGGGGAGGAGGGGCAGCAGTAAAGCAAACTAAAGAAGAAGGGAAAAAAGAAAGCCAAGCTGTAAAAGAAGCCGGGGCGCCTGTCCAACCGGCTGAAGCAAAAAAAGAAGAACCACCCCCTGTTGTTAAACCCGATATCAGCCTGAAAGCAAAACCGAAAAATTTAAAAGAGCTTATGGCTGAGAAGGAAAAAAAGACAAAGGAAGAAGAAAAGAAAAAAGAAGAAAAGACTGATAAAAAAACGCCTCAGAAAGAAACAGAGATTTCAAAAACAACAGACAAATCAAATGAAAAACAGGACCAGAATAATCTATCTGAGGTTTTGGGCCGGCTCCGGAAAAAGGTAGAAGAACAAGGCAAACAAAAACAAGGATCAGGTGGTGATGGTCGTGAAGGTGACGGTAAGGGCGGCTCTCCTGACGGAAGCGGAAAAGGCGGGTCCAGCCCACTGGATATTTATCTTAACGAACTTGGTTTGAGGATTCAGGAGAACTGGGTGTTTAATGAAAACCTTGCCAGGATGGACCGGAATCTGGAGGTGAGGATCTTAATCAAGATTCTAAAGAACGGAGAGATAAGAGATATTATTTTTGAGACACGATCAGGGAATTCATATCTTGATGAATCAGCCAAAAAAGCAATCATGAAGATCAGCTCTTTAAAACCTTTACCAGCTGGAATGTATTCCTATGATCTTGGCTTGATTTTTACGCCACAAGGGTTAAAATAAAAATCTTTATAATTAAATTCAATATGGTATGCTTTTTATGATGAAGAAAATTACTCTGCAAGGGATCTTTTTTGTTCTGTTTTTGGGTTATTTCTGGATGCCTGTTTGCCACGGTGTAACATATATCAATATTGGCAATCCTTTGCTGAAAAAATCACCTGTTGCCGTGCCGGACTTCAAAGCATTGAGCGGCACTGCCGAGGAAGGAAAATATGGGAAAACGGCAGTTCAGGTTTTGACTGAGGCATTGAATTTTACAGGCTATCTCAAAACCATGGACCCTGTTGCATTTCTCGCTAATCCGGCTAAAACAGGCATACAACTTTCAGAGATCAATTTCAGAGACTGGAAGGGTATAGGGGCAGATTATCTCATTACAGGCGGTGTGCTTGATGAAGGCCCAGGAAATATTAAATTTGAATTACGATTTTTTGATGCAGTCAATTCAAAACTACTTGTTGGTAAGGTATATACCGGCCCTGAATCACAAATCCGAAAAATGATGCACATGTTTTGCAATGAAATAGCATTTATTCTTACCGGGAAATATGGAGTCTTTGGTACGGAAATAGCTTTTGTTTCAACCGTAGATGGAAACAAGGAAATATTTACCTGTGATTTTGACGGACAAAATGTTAAGCAGATCACTTTCCATAAAAGTATCACTCTTTCTCCATCCTGGTCATCGGACGGAAAATGGTTGGCCTATGTTTCTTATGCAAAGGGAAAACCGGATATCTATATAAAAAATATTCAGGATAATCGGGTGAATGTAATTGATTTCAAAGGGATGAATATTTCTCCGGACTGGATGCCGGGGCAGCAGAAACTTGCCGCCTCATTAAGTTTTTCCGGTGATCAGGAAATTTATCTATTGACCATCAAAGGAGAAGTGATTAAAAGATTAACTGACAGTTTAGGGATTGATGTATCGCCAAAGTTTTCAGCGGATGGTCAGAAAATAGCATTTACATCAAAACGTGCGGGGACCCCACAGATATTTATACAGGATATTGATTCCGGAAGTGTAAAACGGTTAACCTTTAATGGTTTGAACAACACGTCGCCGGCGTGGTCTCCGGACGGAAAAAAGATTGCCTATGTGGGTATAGAAAAGAATAATATTGATATTTTTGTGATGAGTATTGATTCAGGCGTGCCGGTTCAGTTGACTGCGGATTCAGGAGATAATGAAGATCCGGTCTGGTCACCTGATGGAAGTATGCTGGCCTTTACATCAACACGTGAAGGTGGTGTGCCAAGGATCTTTGTCATGAATGCTTCAGGAACCGACCAAAGAAGGCTTTTGAACATGAATGGCAAGCAGACCCAGCCGGACTGGTCAATTTCAGATAGTACAAAAGAAGGTATGTAGGTATTTAATAATTAAAAAGGGGGAAAAAAATGAAAAGGAAAAATTGGTTAAATGTAGTAGTCGCAGTTCTTGTCGCAGGTCTTTTTTTCACAGTGTCATGCTCAAAACAGGCAGCTGTTACTTCTGAACAATCTGTAAAATCAGCACCGGCTGGAGATGATGCCGCTGCAAAAGCTAAAGCAGAAGCTGAAAGACTTGCTGCTGAAAAAGCAGAAAAAGAAAGACTGGCAAAATTAGCTGCTGCAAGAAAATCCTTTGAAAATGAAGATGTTCATTTTGATTATGACAGTTCGGAATTGACCGCTGCTGCAAAAACTCTGTTAAAAGACAAAGCCGCATGGATGAAAGACAATGCAGCCGCAGCAGTAACAGTTGAAGGACATTGTGACGAACGCGGTACAACAGAATACAACCTTGCCTTGGGCGAACGTCGTGCAACGGCTGTTAAAGCATATCTGGTAGATCTCGGCATTGCTGCCGCCCGTATGAATACCATCAGTTATGGTGAAGAAAAACCGATTGATACAGGGAAAACGGAACTTGCTTATTCAATGAACAGACGTGCTCATTTTGTAGTTAAGTAGTCGATTGGATATTATAATATAAATTCAGGCGTAATGCTTTCATTATGATAAAGTGTTACGCCTGAATCTTTAAGATCTTTTGGCTATCGGAGTATGGTTATGAAAATAAATTGTCTTTTTTGTATTGTTATCGGATGCCTTCTTTTTTCAGGATGTGTTGAGCAATCTCAATTTGTCGCCCTTGAAAATAGGGTAGCTGCAATGGAAATGGAGAAAAAAAAGCAGGCAAATACACAGACTGAAAAAGATAAAGAACTTGAAACCATCCGTGTAAAAATGAAAGAAGGCATTAAGCCTGAAGATTATGCGGATATGAAATATGATATCAAGATTCTGAAAGAAAATAATCAAAAACTTCAAGGTGCAATAGAAGAGATCAATCATAATCTTGGGAATTACAGTAAAAAGGACCGGGAAGAGCTTGATAAGAGAATCGAAAGAATGGATAATGCTATTTCCCAGAACTACGAAAAACTGGTCGAACTTGAAAAATATCTGGGTCTGGAACCTTCGCGTCCGCTAAATTCAGGCGCAGAAGGATCTGGAAAAAATATTGCGGTTACAGAGAATAAACCAGAGAGCAAACCCGATGGTAAAACCTCAGCTCCAGTTGAGCCCAAGAAAGAATTGGGAGAGCAGGAATTGTATGCAGCAGCAAAAAAAATGTTTGATGAAGGGGATAAGGCCGGTGCAAGAACCCAGTTTGAAAATTTTATAAAAAAATATCCAAAGTCTGAAAATGCGGATAATGCTAGATTCTGGATTGCCGACAGTTATTTTTCAGAAAAATGGTTTGAAAAAGCAATTCTTGAATACCAAAAAGTTCTGGAGGATTATCCGAAAAGCAATAAGGCAGCAGCAGCAAGGCTTAAGCAGGGATATGCATTTGCAGAGCTGGGTGAAAAAGCAAATGCAAGGCTCATCCTTAATGAATTGTTGAAAAAGCACCCGGATTCAAATGAGGCAAAATTTGCCAAGGAAAAATTAAAAAGTTTACAATAAATGCAGTACGCATCCTATGGTCAAAGTAGTCGGGGTTGACCCGGGCCTTGCCGGCACGGGCATTGGTGTCGTTCAAGGCGACCAAAGCAATATCCTGGGATATTCTTTCGGAAGTATAGCGACGAAAGCAAAAGACCCGATTCACTTCAGACTTCATGAGATTTATTCCAAAACGCTGGACTTTCTTAGTGAGCAAAAACCTGATTATGTCATTATAGAAGACATTTACTCTCTTGAAAAATATCCTGAATCCGGTATTATGCTCGGCAAGGTGTCGGGGGTGATACTACTGGCAGTTTATAAAGCAGGATTGAATATGGAAGAGATCCCTGTCCGTGAGGTAAAAAAGATTATCTCCGGTAATGGAAACGCTGATAAACACCAAATGGAGCGAGCCATTCGAAACCAGCTAAACCATGCCCAACCTATCCGTCCCTTTCATGCTTCAGACGCATTGGGTTTGGCTTTAACAGGATACTACAGGTATAAAAACATGCCATGATCGGGTACCTTGAAGGATCCATTCTGCATTTTGAGCCGGACGGCATTTTGCTATTGGCTGGTCCGATCGGCTACGAAATATTTCTAACTCCTCAGATTCTTGAGAGAATCAGAGCGCAAAATTCCCATAATGATATTATTGCGCTCTATATTTATTATCATCAGACCGAACGTCAGCCAAAACCGGTTCTGATCGGGTTTCAATCACTCGAAGACAAGGCCTTTTTTCAGGAATTTATTACCGTTGATGCCATTGGCCCCATGAAAGCCGTGAAGGCTATGAGCAGACCCATAAATGAGATTGCCCTGGCCATTGAAAAAAAAGACACCAATTTTTTAGCGGGCTTAAATGGAATTGGGAAACGGACTGCTGAAAAAATTATTGCCGCTCTGAATGGAAAGGTCGAAAGATTCATTTCTGCCAATGAAGATCGGGTCCCGGTTGACAGTCCTAATATGCCCGATGGAATGCAGGATATAAGACAGCAGGTTGAAAATGTCCTTATAGAGCAGCTAGGGCATTCCCAGGCCTCTGCAAGACGAATGGTCAAAGAGGCGTTTGAAAGAAATAAAATGATTTCAACCCCGGAAGAGCTTTTTGACGAAATTTATCGGGAGAACAGGTAAATATGAGCGATTCAATCATTTCGTATTCATCTGATAGTTCTGATAGAAAAGGTATAGTCACATCAAAAACCACGGTTGATGAATTGTCACCGGATATCATCTCTTTAAGGCCCACAAGCTTTAAGGATTATATCGGTCAGAAAGATACTGTTGAAACACTCAAAATTGCCATACAGGCCGCTAAAATGAGGAATGAACCTTTGGAGCATATTCTGCTTCACGGACCTCCGGGATTGGGAAAAACAACGGTATCTCATATCATTGCCAATGAAATGGAAAAAAATCTAACCGTCACTTCAGGGCCGACCCTGGAAAAAGGTGGGGACCTCATTGGAATTCTGACCAATCTGGGTGAAGGGGACATCCTTTTTATCGATGAAATTCATCGGATTCCAAAAATCGTGGAAGAGTTCTTATATCCCGCTATGGAAGATTTTGCTATTGATTTTGTATTTGATAAAGGAATCCATGCAAGAAGCCATCGATACCGGCTGAAACAATTTGTCCTCATCGGGGCGACCACCCGTGTGGGGCTTTTATCTTCCCCGTTAAGAGATCGCTTCGGAATCTTTCGGACCCTTGACTTTTATACTCCGGAGCAATTGATCGTGATTGTCAAACGATCGGCTGCCATTTTAAATACCATTATCACTGATGATGGTGCCAAAGAACTTGCCGAAAGATCAAGGGGAACACCAAGAATAGCAAACCGGCTTTTAAAAAGAGTCAGGGATTATTCTCTTGTCAAATCGCATGGAAAGGTGACTCTCGAAAGTGTCAAGGCTGCACTGAGTTTAGAGGGCATTGACCATCTGGGGTTGACAACGCTTGACAGGAGTTATTTAAAAACGATAATAGATTTTTACAAGGGAGGTCCTGTCGGGATTGAAGCCATAGCGGCAACCCTGCAGGAAGAAACAGATACCCTCGTGGATGTGGTTGAACCATTTTTATTAAAAATCGGGTTGGTTCTTCGAACGTCCAGCGGCAGGAAAGCATCTGAAAATGCATTTAATCATCTTAAACTTTATCCATAACAGGGGTTGCGTTATATTATAGATGGAAAAGAAAAAAAATATTAAAAAACAGATTTTTTGGGATCTGTTCGCATTATTTGTGATCAGTATCTTATTTGGCTCAAAAATTAGTGCAGAAGATAATATCCGTCCGTCTGCAATTATAAAACTGCCGGAAAATGAGAATGCAATTTTAGTTGAAAAGAAAAATCAGACTTTGTTTCTATACAGCTCAAAAGCCGGGGAACTGCAATTTCAATACAAAATACCCTGTTCCACCGGAGAAACGGCAGGGGTTAAACAAAAAGCCGGAGACAAGAAAACCCCTGAGGGTATCTATTTTTTAAAAGATGAATATAAAGACCAATATCTGGCACCCATATATGGTGTAAAGGCATTTCCTTTGGATTATCCTAATCTGATGGACAAGAGGACCGGCAAGGATGGGTCGGCCATCTGGCTACACGGCACGAATAAAGTTTTGAAACCCATGGATTCAAATGGCTGCGTAGCTATGGAGAATTCCAGCATTTTAAAGCTTACCGACTATATTACACTTGACTCAACCCCGGTCATTCTGGTTGAAGAATTGAGCAAAATCGATAAAAATACGATTCTCAAACAGGAGCAAGAGATCAATCTCTTGCTGGATCAATGGTTTAAATCAGTCGAAAGCGGAAGCTACCATGATTATCTGTCATTTTATTCGGATGAATATCTTCCGGAAATTGACTGGTGGACAAAATGGATCGAGATAAGAAAAAAATCATCCGGGCCCGGTTTTAGACTCGAGAGGGATAAGACAGGCATTTATTATCATGACAAAGTATTTGTAGTCCTGTTTGATAATTTATTAACAAATAATACAGAAAAGATATTATTGGGGAAACGAAAACTGTTTCTTGAAAAAAAGGGGCAGACCTATAAAATTATCGGGGAAGAATATCAGAATATTACAAAAGAATTCCAGGCCGCTCAAACACCTTTGATTGCAGCGGCATTAAGAAATGGTAAATCTGTTTCAAAACCTGTAGCCGCCACCGAAACAAAACCCGTAATTGAAACAAAACCCGCAATAGAAGCGAAACCCGCCACGGAAATAAAACCGGTTCTGGAAACGGTCAACCAGTGGCTGGCGGCATGGTCGGCAAAAGATGTGGACAAATATGCATCTTTTTATGCAAATAATTTTTTTTCTGATGGAATGAACAAGAAAAAATGGGTCGAGCGGAAAAGAATTATTGCCGGAAAAAACGATTTTATCAGTGTTTCCGGAAAAAAATTTCAAGTAAAGCAACAAAACGATACATGTGAGGTTTTCTTTTTTCAGGAATATAAATCCAGCGGATTGGCAACTCAGGGCACAAAAAAGTTAAATCTTATTAACAAAGGTGGATCATGGAAGATATATCAAGAGAGCTGGAAAGAGAAATAGCCAAATCCAAACCAAAGCCCTTTAGAAAGAATCGAAAAATAAAGATCCTGATCGTCGACGATTTTGGAAAGATAATGTCCGGAGATAAAATGAAAATTATTTTTATCATTCTATCTTTCATCTGTGTTGTCACTTTTATAACATCGGTTTTGTATTATTATCGTTATGTTCGTTTAGTGCAGGATACGGCCTCTGATCAGGAACAGCTTGCTTTTGCCGAGAAAAAAATTGGTGAGCTGACAAGCGAAAAAGAAGTGCTGATGGCAAGGCTTGTGATTTTTGGCAAAGAACCCGGGATAAAAAAACAGATTGACAAAAATGAGAAATCTGCAGATGTCAAATCAACTTTAGCCGAAACAATTGATAAAGAGGGTGAGCAGAAACCAAATCTTTTAATGGCATCTGAAAAAGATAAAATGATAGGGAATCCAGGTTCTGAATTAACAACTCAGGTAACACAAGATATAAAAGAATCCGCAGCAGCCAATAAGACGATTTCCATTGAGAAATTTACCGTAACAAGGAATGGGGCAAATAAAGATATCCTGGTACAATTCGGTGTAAGAAATATTTCAAAGGAACAGGGAGATGTGTCAGGACGCATATTTACGGTCTTAAAACCTGACAACAATATTGAAGAGCAATGGCTTGTTGTACCGGCTGCAAAATTAAAAAAAGGAGTCCCTATTGAAAACCAGAATGGTCAATATTTTTCAATTGCTCATTATAAACCGGTAAAATTTAAAATTAAAAGTGAAGTGAATTCAGAATTTTATAAAAAAGCTTCCATTTTCATTTTTAACAATGAGGGAAATTTGGTTTTTGAAAAAATGATAGATATTACCGAGGCTGAATAGGTTTCCATGGGAAAACCCACAAACATAATAAAGATTATTGCAATCCTTCTTCCGATCTGGTTGTTTTTTTTCAGTCCATTATCTGCCGACCAGAAAACACACACGGTTTTTTTTGAAGGAGAAGAAAATGAATTGCATGTTTATCGAATAAAGGGAACACAACTCGGGAAAACACTGCTCATCATTGGAGGAATCCAAGGGGATGAACCGGGTGGATTTCTTGCTGCGGATTATTATGCCGACTTCCTTCTTGAAAAGGGAAACCTGATTGTGGTTCCAAGGGCAAACTTCCCTTCCATATTAAAAATGGAAAGAAAGATAAACCAGGATATGAATCGAAAATTTCTTGACGATGATATCTCCAATTATGAGACAAAGGTGGTCAATGTCCTTAAAAAATTAATTTGTGAAAGCGATTGTTTTTTGAATCTGCATGAAGGCTCAGGGTTTTACTCCCGAGATTGGAACGGCCCGGAGAAAAATCCCGGGCAATTTGGTCAGTCTATTATTATTGATAATTCGGTTTTAAATGGGTTAAACACGGTGGAAATTAGCCTTGAGAAAATGGCAGGGCAGGTTGTTGAAAAAATAAATCGTTATATTGAAAACAAAGACCTTTATTTTAATGTTAACAACCATAGGACCAATCATCCGGATTCGATTCATAAAGAACAATTGCGCTCGGCAACCTATTATGCATACAATGTTTGCAAGATCCCGGCATTTGGGATAGAGTCTGCAAAGGTGCTTCCTTTGGAGCAAAAAGTCCGGCAGCATATTCATGCCATCAATGGATTTATGGAGATCCTGGGCATTGTTCCCAAAAATCCGAATATTGATTTAAAAAAACCTGAAATGCAATACATGATAATATCCGTTAATGACTCCATTCCGGTTGTAGTTGAGAAAATGCAGAGGCTTAAAATCAATAAAGGTGATACCATAAAGGTGCATGATATTATTGCAAATTATGAGCGAGGCCTCAGTGTAGACGTTATAGGGCTGGGAAACCAATTTAATGATATGAAAAATGAGCTTGTTGTAAATGAATCAACACGGATAGAAGTCAAAAAAGATTTTTATAAATGCGGGAGCGTGTTTCTTGATATTGATTCGAAAGATCCAAATCCGGAGAAAAAACTTGTTGTCACTAAAACTGAAGAAGTATCCGGCCTTAAATATAAATTCAGAATTAATAACGCTCTAACTCTTGTCGATAACTACAGTCATGTGAAGGTACGAATGGGTGACAAACTTATTATTGAAGATATTGTTTCAGGTATTGTCGATCCTTCAAAATTTATAGTTAATTTTAAAGGATTTATAGGAAATTCGAATAATAACAGCGGTGAAGATCGGGGGTATCCGATATATATATCCGAAGGGTCTTTGATGAAACGTTACTCACTGAACAATAAAGGGCAACAATATCATGTGATAACAACCTTGGATGGAAAAGAAGTCGGAAAAATTTTTATTGACGTCCAGCTATAAGCAATTGAGGAGATTTAAAGTGGGAGCAAAAAACAGCAAGAATTTATCAATCATTGATAAAGAGCTTAAAATCGAAGGTTCAATTACGAGTAGTGGGAAATTGATAATCAAAGGCCAGGTTACCGGTACTATTGATGGGGATGTGATTATTATTGCCGAAGACGGGCAGGTGAATTCCAGTTCAACAAAAGTATCAAGTATTACCATTGGAGGCAATTTTAAAGGTGAAGTCACGGCTTCGAAAGAATTAATCATTCTTTCGACCGGTACGTGTGAAGGGAAGGTTGAGTGTAAAGACCTTATTGTTGAAAATGGCGGCATTTTAAATGCCGAGGTGACCTGTAAAACCACCAGCAAGGTTTCTGCGGAAAAGGAGTCAAAACCATTTGAGCCCCACGTTTTAAGAGATAAGAAACAAATAGAACTTTAAAATTAGCTTGACAGAATTTAAAAAAAAATATAGTAATCCTTGATTGTGTTTATGAAAAGGAGCGTTGAGGAAATTGAAAAAATATACATATAGCGCAAAAAGATCAGATAATAAAGAGAACTGGTGTGTTATTGATGCCAAAGATAAGATTCTTGGAAGACTCGCTTCACAGGTCGCCTATAGAATACGCGGAAAAAATAACCCTCTTTTTTCACCGCACGTTGATACAGGTGACTGGGTTATTATTATTAATGCAGAAAAGATTCGCATGACCGGGAACAAATTGGATCAGAAGAAATATTACCGCCATTCAGGGTATATCGGTGGGTTAACAACTGAAACAGCAAAAGAACTTCTTGAAAAAAAACCCACAGAAGTTATTAAAAAAGCGGTTCGAGGTATGCTTCCCAAAAATAGACTTGGCAGAAAGCTTGGCAGAAAATTATTTGTTTATGCAGGTGATCAGCATCCCCATGCTGCTCAGAAACCTGATGCAGTTGAAATTTAAGGAATAAAGGACGCGGTAATTATCAATGGAAAGCGGAAATATTTTTTACGCGACGGGTAAGAGAAAAGGTTCTGTTGCAAAAGTATGGCTAACACCCGGCAATGGAAATATTGTGGTTAATGATCTGGATGTTAGTGAATATTTTGAGCTGAATGTTGCCAAAGATTTATTAACATCACCTTTAGTGCTTACCGAAAAAAGCAGTGCTTTTGATGTCAGAGCCACTGTCATGGGTGGCGGGAAATCAGGTCAGGCAGGTGCAATTCGGCTTGGTGTCTCCAAAGCATTAGTGATTCTTGATCCTGATTTGAGGGGTGTGCTGAAGAGTGCAGGATTTCTTACCAGAGATTCTAGACAGAAAGAGCGGAAAAAATACGGGAAAAAAGGTGCAAGAGCCAGTTTCCAGTTCTCAAAAAGATAGTCTTTTATTTATATCTCAAAATTATCAGGGGCAATTATGTTGCCCCTTTTTTGTCTTTGTGTATAAAAAATGAAGACATTTTTGTTCTACGATGTTGAAACGAGCGGCTTAAACCCTGCCTTTGATCAGATTCTAACCTTTGCAGCTATTCGTACGGATCTTCGGTTTAATGAAATCAACCGAGAATCAGTAACAATTCAATTACGAAGGGACATTGTTCCTTCACCCAAAGCTTTTTTAACCCATGGTTTAACACTCAAGGAGCTATCTCTCGGGATCAATGAATATGAGGCTGCCCGTAAAATCCATAGGGTTGTTAATGCATCGGAGACCATAAGCATCGGATATAATTCACTCGGCTTTGACGATGAATTTTTACGATTTATGTTCTATCGTAACCTTCTTGATCCCTATAGCCATCAATACAGCAACGGTTGCAACAGAATGGACATTTTACCCATCACAGTCCTTTATAAAATATTTCATCCTGATGGCATCAACTGGCCTGAACTCGATGGGAAACCAAGCCTGAGGCTTGATTTGATAGCCAAAGAGAACAACCTTGCCACATCCGGCCGTGCCCATGAAGCAATGAATGATGTGGAATCAGTGCTCGGACTCAGTAAAAAATTGTTTCAGCAGAAAGATATCTGGAATTATTGCCTTGATTTTTTCAACAAAACAAAGGAAGAGACAAGAATCAACAATATCCGTAGCGATTTACAGATTCAAGATAGAAATTTCAGGGTTTGTATCATGATATCCTTATCCTTTGGTTCAAAGGTAAATTATTTAGCTCCTGTCATTCATCTTGGTCAGTCGCAGCCTTATAAGAATCAAAGCCTATGGCTGCGCCTTGATTCAGAAGCTATCCCAGGTTTCGGCAATGAATTGAATTCTGATGATGCCCATGTGATAAGAAAACGCCCTGGAGATGGCCTAATCATCCTGCCTTCACTTGAAAGATTTCAAAACAGAATGCCTGAATTTTCAAAACAATTGGCTGATGATAATATTAGAAAAATTCGTATGGAATGGAAAAAATTCTTTGAATTTATACGTTATCAAACTGAATACAGATATCCTTATATTCCGGATATTGATCCGGATGCAGCACTTTATCAGGATGGATTTTTTTCTGCAAAAGAGAAAAAAGATTGTGAATTGTTTCATAAAACAAAAAATGATCTGAAACGAGGGATTTTAAATCAGATACAGAGCCCTCGGATTAAAGCGATGGCCAATCGTATTCTTGATAGAAATTTATTGGGAGAATCAATTCCGGCATTGAGTGAGGAATCTCAATCCCATTTAAAAAGATTACGATCCTTTTCTGAAGAGGATAATATCAAGGGTTACAGAGGTGATATAAAATTGAACCGTTCCAAGGGCCTTGAAGAGTTAAAAGAACTGGAAGCCACATTATTAAATTCTGATGCAGATAAAAAGAAAAGGATTGATTGGTTGAAAGAATATATAAAAAAAATCTAAAGGTTTCTATTTTGTCTCCTGAGTTCGTCAACTTGTGCATCATGGATAAATCTGCTTAATAATGCTTCGGTTTGATTCGAAAGGCTGATAATTCTTAACCCCACCAACAGATAGCTTTCCGAATATTTTTTATTTATTCTTGCGACCTGGGCATGAATAGAAATATGATCAACAGGCCCTTCTTCATCCATATCCATCAAAATGATTTCAACCATTATTTCTTCATTAATCTTTATTTCGGAAAAAGGGCTGGATTGCATATTATCAGCTTTAGGAATAATGAGGCCAATCCCGTTAAGGGAAATATCCCGGATGGTAAAATCCTTTGGGCTGCTATAGTCAAGATTCCCGTACGAGAGGTTGCTTTTTATAACAGGTTTTGTGCTGAGTGGCAGGCGAAAAGCAGATCGGATATTGGTTTCCTCAACCGGTAATTTATATTTCAAAACAACAGCCTGAACATTTGTTTTATTGGCGAGCATGTATTTATCGATCAGTGTAAAACCATGACATGCTATACCCAGTCTGATTTTTTTGTTTTTTTCCTGAACAATGGTTGTCAGGTGAAGTTCTCTGAACGTGGTGTTTTTTGAAAATGAAATCAAAGGTTGGGCAATGAGAATGGTCTCTTTATTATAATCAACGTCATAAATGATGGATGATCTGGAATAGGGAGATAGAGAATTCATATTAAAAACCAGATCTACCCCAACGGACGGTATAAATATTTTATCTATGGCAAGGGGCAATGTAAAAATTATTCCGGCAGTATCCAAATTTCGGATACTGCCGGAATGAATCCTTAAGGATGTTATTTTACAGAATCTTTAAGTGCTTTACCAGGGACAAATTTAGGTACATTTCTTGCCGGGATGTTAATTTCTTTTCCTGTTTGAGGATTTCTTCCTTTTCTGGCTTTTCTTTTTGCGGTCTTAAATGTGCCAAAGCCAACCAATGTGACAGAGTCTTTGCTGGACAATGCTTCCGTTATTGCCTTGATGGTACAGTCGACCGCTGCCTGAGCATCTTTTTTGCTGCTAAGTACTTCTGAAACCTTGTTGATTAAATCACCTTTGTTCATCTTGATCACTCCTTTTTTTAGGTTTTAGAAATTTCTAAATACAAATTTGTCAATAAAACACTCTTGTTACATTTATTAAAGGCTCAAATCAGCTTTTTACGGTACGTTACGTCGTTGAGAAAGGCGTGTCAAGTCTTTATTCACTTTTTTTTAAAAAAATATTGCAGGTTTACGAGAAAAAACATAAAATCAATAAAAAGAGGAGAAAAGTATGGACGCTGCCCTTGTTAATCCTTTCATTGAAGGTACTTTGCATATTCTCGATACCACTGCATTTGTAAAAGTAAAACCTGAACCCCCGTTTTTAAAAAAAGATCGGGTCTCTTTAGGAGATATTTCCGGCTATCTTGAAATTTCAGGTGATCTTACCGGATCTGCTGCTGTCAGTTTTTCTGAAAAAAGCATTCTGGGAATAGTCTCTGCAATGTTTGGGGAGACTATGACGGAAATTAATGACGAAATAAAAGATGCGGTCGGTGAAATAAGCAATATGGTCGCCGGTCATGTTACAACCAAACTTGCTGAATTGAGTAAGAAGGTGAAAGTCAAGTTCAAGGAAATTAAAATCGGACAAGAGGATATGATCTTTCATATTGACGGGACAAAATATGTGCTTGCCCTACCATTTAAAACGACAAAAGGGAAGGTTGTAATAGAGGTAAGCTATATCTGACAAGGTATTCATCGGCTGATAGTACCGATATACCATTGAATAACCTCTTTCCCAAAAAAAATATATAAAATTGCCCCAATTGACAGGAAAGGCCCGAAAGGGATTCTGAATTTGGTATCTGATATCCTCATATAAAGCATGGTGGAAATCCCGGTAATGGTTCCGAGCAGGGACCCTGCAAAAATAGTGAATAAAACCCCTTTAATCCCTGTCGCAGCGCCAATCATAGCCAGAAGCTTAATATCTCCTCCGCCCATGCCCTCCTGTTTTTTAAGCAGATAATAAAATGCTGCAACTGCATATAAAATCCCGCCACCGCCCACTATCCCGATAAAAGATTGTATGAGTGACATTTCAGGCAGAAAATAAAAAGCAGATGAAAAAATAAATATGCCGGGGATGGATATAACATCCGGGATAATCTGATGATCAAAATCGATAAAGGAAATGGTGATCAGGACACTGATGAAAACAAACCAGTAGAGCATTGCGGGAGTAAGTCCGAATTTAAAAAATAACAAAATGGAAAACGCACCAGTCAAAGCTTCGATGAAAGGATATCGTATGGAAATAGGGTGAGTGCAGAATTTACAACGGCCCCTCAGATAGATATAACTAAAAATCGGTATATTAAGATAAAATGGAATGCTGTTACTGCAATTGGGGCAGAATGAACCCGGGGAAATAATGGATCTGTATTCAGGTATCCGGTAGATGCAGACATTTAAGAAACTGCCGATACAGGTTCCGAATATAAATGCAAAAAATTCAGGAAAAATTATATATTCAGTCATAATGACTCATTTTTAAAAATATCAGCATCCTTTATCGGTCTTTATTTTTTTTTTTGCAAGGATATTGTAAAAGATGAAAAGTGTTTTATTGTACAAGCACTATTTAAAAGGGTTATAAATGGATATCAAATGGTTTATATGATGACCGGATAAGCCGAACTTATCCGGTTTTTTATAGGATTAAAGGAGTAAGGATGGCTGAGGCAGACATTGATGATCTGATAGAAATTATTGAAAAAGAAAGCAATATACAAGATATTCCGACAATTATTCCCATGATGCCTGTAAGGGATGTTGTGGTTTTCACCGATATGCTGTTGCCATTGTTTGTCGGAAGAGAAAAATCCATCAAAGCAGTTGAAGAAAGTTTTGAATATGACCGTTATATTTTTCTGACTGCGCAGAAAGATTCTGAGATCGAAAAACCGACACCTGACGATGTTTATACGGTGGGTACTGTCGGCAGAGTTCAGAAAATGATTAAATTGCCGGATGGCAGGATTAAAGCCCTGGTCCAAGGCATTGCCAAAGCCAAGGCACTGGAATACATTAAAAAAAGGCCATTTTTTAAAGTCCGGATTGAATTATTAGAAGACACTGATCCCAAAACGCTCACGATCGAAGACGAAGCCTTGATGAGAAACGTCAAAGAAGCCAGTGAAAAATTACTGGCGCTGAAAGGTGAGCTTTCCGGAGACATTGGTGATTTGTTATCTCATATAGAGTCGCCAGGCAAACTGGCTGATCTGGTTGCATCCAATTTAAATCCAAAAGTGGAAGACGCTCAAGAGTTGCTGGAAATTATTGATGCCATTGAACGGCTGAAAAAAGTGAACGATCTTCTGGCAAGGGAACTGGATCTTTCAACGGTCCAGGCCAGGATTCAAACCGATGTTAAAGATGAAATTTCTAAAAATCAAAGGGATTATTATTTAAGAGAGCAGGTTAAAGCCATTCATAAAGAGCTTGGCGAAAACGATGATAAATTCGCTGAGCTACAGGAATTTAAAGCAAAAATTGAAAAATGCAAAATGCCCTTGGATTGTGAGAAAGAAGCCCAGAAGCAGTTAAAGCGTCTTGAACAGATGCATTATGATTCTTCTGAGGCCTCGGTGGTCCGCACTTATCTTGATTGTATTGTGGAATTGCCCTGGAGCAAGGCAACAAAAGATTTCCTTGATATTCCCAAAGCCCAGGAAGTCCTGGAAAAAAATCATTTTGGTCTGGATAAGGTCAAAGAAAGAATCCTTGAATATTTAAGCGTCCGAAAGCTAAATCCGCAGAAAAAAGGACAGATTATTTGTTTTGTGGGGCCTCCGGGGGCAGGCAAGACTTCCCTTGGAAAAGCTATTGCAAAGGCCATGAAGCGTAAGTTTCACCGGGTATCTCTGGGTGGAATAAGAGACGAAGCGGAAATCAGGGGGCACCGGAGAACCTATATCGGTTCCATGCCCGGAAGAATACTTCAGGGGCTTCGTCAATGCGGTACTAATAATCCTGTATTCATGCTAGATGAAATCGACAAATTGGGAAATGATTTTAGAGGCGATCCTTCTTCGGCGCTGCTGGAGGCCCTTGATCCGGAGCAGAATTTTGAATTTTCAGATCATTATCTGAATATGCCATTTGATCTTTCCAATGTCCTATTTATCCTGACAGCCAATATTTCAGATACGATTCCATCCGCATTGCTTGACAGGATGGAGGTGATCAGCATTCCGGGATATACAAGGGAAGAGAAAAAAGTTATTGCCCAGAAGTATATCCTTCCAAGAAAATTAAAGGACAATGGGCTGAGCCGAAGATCGGTATCTTTTAGTTCAGGCTCCATTGAATCCATCATTGCCGACTATACCCTGGAAGCAGGGCTCAGGGGTCTTGAGCGCAAACTCGATACGGTTTGCAGGAAAATAGCAAGAAAGATCGCAGAAGGAAAAAAGGGTAAGTTTTCAATTACCCGGCAGAGCCTTACAACATATTTAGGGCCTCCTCAGTTTATTGCAGAGCTGGACCAGGAAGAAAGCCAGGTGGGATTGGCAACCGGTCTTGCATGGACTGAAGTAGGCGGTGAGCAGCTTTATATTGAGGTGGCGCTTTATCAGGGAAAAGGCGAGCTTCTGGTGACAGGCCAAATCGGTGAAATCATGCAGGAATCAGCAAGGGCTGCGCTTACCTATGCCAAATCAAATGCGGATAAATTTGATATCAGCAAAGAAGATCTTGATAATAACGATATCCACATTCATGTTCCGGCTGGTGCAATCCCAAAAGATGGGCCTTCAGCCGGTATTGCCATGGCAACGGCATTGATTTCGGCTTTTACCGGCCGAAAAGTAAATAATAAAGTCGGGATGACGGGAGAAATTTCTCTCAGGGGAAGGGTATTACCCATCGGCGGCCTTAAAGAAAAAGCCCTTGGGGCGTTGCGGGCCGGGATTGAACATATCATCATTCCGGAGAAAAACAGGAAGGATTTATATGATTTGCCCAAGGTGATAAAAAACAAAATGAAATTCACCTGCGTTCGGGATATAAAAGAAGTCCTTGAAATAGCCCTGGAAAAAAAAGATGAGCAAGAAGACGCCCTGTAATTTAAAGCTTCTTTCTCTGTGCACGGCTGAACAAGGATGCAGTCTTGCACTGGTAAACGGGGTATCATTGCTCTATGAAGAATTCTGGACAACCCAGCTGTCCCATTCCAGAAGGCTTGTAAAAATGATCGAGTATTTGCTGGAAAACAGAGTCGGGCTGACTCTTGATGATATAGACGGATTTGTTGTGGCCAGAGGGCCAGGGGGGTTTACCGGTCTTAGAATCGGTATCAGTGTGATCAAAGGCATGGCTTATGCCATGGATAAGCCGGTTGCCGGTGTCTCTACCCTTGACGGTATTGCATTTCGGTTCGCCTGTTCATCCATTCCAATTTGTGTCATGATGGATGCAAAAAGAAATGAGGTCTATTGTTCGGTTTATCATTTTAAAGATGGTCATTTTATTTCAAAGACCCCTGAAATCGTTGTCAATCCAAAAGAGGCTGTGAAAATGACAAAAGGAGAACCATCATTGTTCGCAGGTTCAGGCTCAAAAGCGTACAAGGGCATTATCGAACAGGAAGCCGCTCACCCCATTTTCATTCAGAGCTTTTACGATCAGGCAAGTGCCGCAGCACTGGTTCAGTCCCTTTATCTGAGAGACAATTATTTTTCGGTATCTGGAAATGGTCTCGTGCCCAGATATATCAGAAAATCAGATGCGGAGTTGATGATATAAAATCCCAGGATATTGACATAAACCACATTCCTTGATATTGTAAGCCCCTCATAAATATGGGATAAAAGAATATGGATAATTCGAAATGGCCAGCGCGAGCAATTTTACCGGTTGCTCAACCCGGCCTTATATTTATTTTAATAGCCATCCTTTTTACAGGGATGTTTTTTTATTTTGACTGGATGGTATTTGCCTGGATCTCTTTTGCTCTGACGTTATTTATATGCTGGTTTTTCAGAGATCCTGACCGGGAGCTTCCTGAAGGCGGGAAAGCACTCATATCTCCTGCTGATGGAAAAGTGATCGTGGCTGAACAGCAATCAGGGTGTGAATATTTGATCGGGCCATGTATCAAGGTCAGCATTTTTATGAATGTGTTTAATGTCCATGTAAACCGGGTTCCCTTTGATGGGGTGGTTAAAAAAATTAAGTACAGCCCCGGAAAATTCATCAACGCTTCTTTTGATAAAGCATCCGTACACAACGAGAGAAATGCATTGATTGTAAAAACACCTGATGGAAAAGAGTATGCCGTTGTCCAGATTGCAGGCCTCATTGCCAGAAGGATAGTGAATTGTGTCAAAGAAGGAGAAAAAATCATAAAGGGAGACAGGTATGGCATGATCCGGTTTGGTTCCCGTCTTGATTTATACCTTCCTTATGATTTTGAAATTGCCGTCCGTGTGGGTGAAAAGACCAAAGCAGGATCGACCATCATCGGCCATATGAAATAAATATTGAAGAGGCCCTTTATAAAACAAATCAAATCAAATGGAGTGAACTGAAAGTTGGAACAAGTACCCATTACAAAAGAAGGTTATGCTGCTTTAAAAAAAGAGCTTGAAAGATTAAAAACAATTGAAAGACCGGAAACCATAAGATCCATAGAAATTGCCAGGGCTCATGGAGACCTTTCTGAAAATGCAGAATACCATGCAGCAAAGGAAAGACAGTCTTTTCTGGAAGGCAGGATCGGCGAGCTCAGCTATAAAATCGGAAATGCAAAGATAATTGACCCTTCTTCGGTTCCAAAGGATACGGTCAGATTTGCAAGCAAGGTTCTTGTCGAGAACCTGGATTCGGAAGAAAGAGTGGAATATATGATTGTCGGTCCTGATGAAGCAGACATCAAACAGGGTAAAATTTCAGTTTCTTCTCCTCTGGGAAGTGCCCTTTTGGGTAAAAAGCCTGGAGATGAGGCAGTATTACAGGCCCCGGGCGGTAAAAGAGTGTATGAGATATTAGAGATTATATGAATAAGGTGGAGGGATAAACTTTGGCAAGAGTAACAATTGAAGATTGCCTGAAAAATGTGGACAACAGGTTTACGCTTGTCCATCTGGCAGCCAAAAGAGTCAGACAGATAAGAGAAGGTGCGGATCTGTTGGTAAAATCATCCAAGAACGGTGATGTTGTTTCCGTTTTAAGAGAAATCGCAGCAAACAGGATTGTCGTTAAAAAGAATAAAGATCAGGATGATGAATAAAGGCTCATCTCTGATTTGAAAAACAGCCTGAAAAAAAGAATGGATCATGCCGTTGGAAAGGCTATCTTTGACTGGAACATGATCCGTGACAATGAAAAAATCCTTGTCGGCATATCCGGCGGAAACGATAGCCAGGTTCTTTTGAATATTTTATTTTCACTGAAGAAAAAAGCGCCTGTTGATTTTGAGATTCTACCAGTGTACGTTGATGCCGGATTTGAGGGCTCCTTTGCAGGAGAATTGGGTCAATATGTTGAAGATAGCTATGGCCCTTTGAAAATTGAATATAAGGATTACGGCATTCTTGCTCATTCTCAGGAAAACACGGAGAACCCCTGCTTCATGTGTTCCCGTATGAGAAGAAACAGACTTTTTGAAATGGCAAAAGAAGAGGGATGTCAAAAAATTGCCCTGGGCCATCATAAAGATGATATTATTGAGACCTTGTTCATCAATATGTTTTATTCCGGAAAGATAGCAACAATGAAACCCCGGCAATCTTTTTTTGATGGAACGCTTGATATCATCAGACCGCTGTCCTATGTTGAAAAAAAGGATATTGTTCCATTTGCTCAGTCCATTGGGTTGCCTGAGTTTAAGAACAACTGTCCCAGTGCGGACAAAACAAAAAGAACAGAGATAAGGCACATGCTGGAAGATTTGTACAGGCATAATAAAAACATCAAAGGCAATATATTCAGGTCCATGAGGAATATTGTGCCGGAGTATCTGTTAGAAAATTAATCATGATTGATATCCAAAATCAACCGGATTACAGAAATATCCCCATTGACAAAGTCGGGATAAAAGGATTGAAATATCCGGTAAAAGTCCTGGATAAGAGATTAGGCCTTCAGTCCACCGTTGCACAGATCAATATGTATGTAGATCTGCCCCATCAGTGCAAAGGCACCCATATGAGCAGATTCGTGGAAATCTTAAACCTGGTCAGAACAAAGGTGTCTCTGGAGTCTTTAACCAATATCCTGGAAGATATGAAAAAAATTCTTGGAGCAAAATCAGCCCATATTGAGATTTCTTTCCCTTATTTTATTGAAAAACAATCTCCTGAGACAGGCTCGAAAGGCCTGATGGATTATAACTGCTCCATCATCGGCTCTTCAAACGGTACAAAAAATACCGACATCGTTCTAACGGTTGCAGTTCCTGTAACATCCGTGTGTCCCTGTTCAAAGGAAATCAGTGAATATGGCGCCCATAATCAGCGTGGTGAAGTCCTGGTCAGCACCCGGTTCAAGAAATTTATCTGGATTGAGGATATTGTCGGACTGGTTGAGGCGTCGGCATCCTGTGATATTTTTTCCGTATTAAAAAGGGAAGATGAAAAATATGTAACGGAAAAAGCATATAACAACCCCAAATTTGTTGAAGATCTTACAAGGGATGTGGCAAAAGCTTTGATGGAAGATAAAAATATCACCTGGTTTTCCGTAAGCGCTGAAAATTTTGAATCCATCCATAACCACAGTGCATACGCATATATCGAAAGAGGATCAGCCTCATAATTTTCCCCCTGTCTCCGCCACTAAATTTTTAAGATGGTTCAAAATGGATTCATACCCGGTGTTTTCCTCGTTTACCATAATGACATAGGGATAAAGCCTGTCATTTTTCCCCAATAAATATCCGGCCCGTGTTCTGACGCCGGCTAATGTCCCTGTTTTAAAAAAATCATTCTCTTCTTGCCTCAGAAGTCCATAATAGGGCATGAAACTAATCAATAATTTAAGCATCTGATCACAGGAGATTCTGTTTGATCTTGAAAGCCCTGAGCCTTCGTCAATGACCAAGGTATTGAGATTTAAATGCCGATTCGAAAAAGCTGTAACAGCCTGTATGCCTTTTTCAAGTGTAGCCGGTTCCCCATAAACCTTTGCCCCCATGGATAAAAAAAGCTGGTTTGCAATGAAATTATTGGAGTATTGTAAAAGCTGCTGGATGACGGTTTTTAATTCATGCGGAGATAAATAAATGTTTATCTTTTCTCCTTTGAATGAAAAATCTTTTACCAATACAGATCCTGTTATGGAAACCATTTTTTTTTCAAGAAAATATTTTAACAATAATCCTGGATATAAATAGCTTTGCTCCTGTGAAAGGATGATTCTTCCCTGTTTCAGATTCGTTTTTCTTATGTCGTTATGGAAAAAAGATAGCAACGGGGTCTGGGGTTCTCCACTGACAAAGCCTTTCTTCTGACGATCCCATTGGAACGTGATGGTATTGAAATTGGCACACAACGCCCCTACAGGGGCATCATAAGGGTTTAACGAATCCCCTTTGCCTGGGATATCGATCTGTTTTGAATAATAGGACTGATCGATAATAATATCATGGAGTTCCTGACTGTTTGTTTTTAAAATAATGTCCCGGCACAGATCTTCAATAATTTCGGAAGTAAATATAGGGTCTCCATATCCTTTGATATAAAGGTTTTTTGATTTTTCATCATAACCATAATGTACTGGGAAACGATATGCTTCACCCAAGGTGTGTATGGCGGCAAGGCTGGTCATAAGTTTTAGCGTTGAAGCCGGGACATAGGGTTTGTCGCTGTTTTGAGAATAGAGAATCTTGCCCTGATCATCGGCCAATAAAACCCCTGCATTTGTTGTTTTTGCATAAATGCAGGGAATAGCGGACAAGAAAAGAAGGCTGGCAAATAACCCTGAAATGATCCGGACAGCTGCCTTATTTTTAATCATTATCAGTATAAAAGGCTTTATATGCCAGATAGGTCATATATACATCCGCCTTGCTTGAGATTTCAAAAGGTGAATGCATTGAAAGAAGCGCCGGGCCGCAGTCAAGTACATTCATTCCATATTTGGCAAGGAATTTGGCCACTGTGCCGCCGCCGCCCTGATCTATTTTCCCAAGTTCTCCGGTCTGCCAAACAATATTGTTTTGATTGAAGATCTGCCGGATTTTCCCTACAAATTCCGAACCGGCATCACTGGAACCTGATTTCCCTCCCACACCTGTAAATTTGGTCACGCAGATGCCAAATCCTAGTTTTGCAGCATTCAACGCCTCGTGGACTTCTTTAAAGTCAGGGTCCATGGCGGCATTGACATCGGCAGAAATGCAGGATGAGTGAATCATTGCTTTTCTAAGGGAGCGGTTGTCTGTCTTCTCCCCGCTGATAAAGAGAAGGTCTGACATGAAATCTTCAAGGAAATTGGATTTTGCCCCGCTGCTGCCTTCACTGCCGATCTCCTCCTTGTCAAAGAAAAGGGCAATGGCGGTTTTTTCCGGTGATTCCGAATCGAGAAATGCTTCAAGGCTGGTATAGGCGCAAACCCGGTCGTCCTGTCCGTAGGCGCCGATCATGGATCGGTCAAAACCGACATCCCTTGCCTTTTCCGAGGGGACAGCTTCTATTTCGGCGCTGACAAAATCTTCTTCGGCAAGACCATATTTTTCATATAAACAGTTCAATACCCCTAATTTAAACCGGTCTTTTTCTTCATCACCCCCCATCGGCAGGCTTCCGACAATCAGGTTTAATTTTTCCCCCTCAAACACTTCCGAGATATTCTTGTTTGACTGGGTTTTTCCTGCCAGATGGGGCAGAAGGTCGGTAATGGTAAACACCGGGTCATCCGGGTGCTCTCCAATGGTAATATCAAGTTTTTCATTATTTGATTTTATTATGGTGCCGTGAAGTGCCAAAGGCAGTGCCAGCCAGTGATATTTTCGAATTCCGCCGTAATAGTGAGTTTTCATCAATCCAAGACTTAAATCTTCATAGACCGGGTTCTGTTTTAAATCCAAACGGGGAGAATCAATATGAGATGCGATGATATTTGCGCCAAGAAGAGGCAATTTTTTCCCAAGGGTTGCCAGTGCCACGCATCGGCCCTGAAAAATTTTATAAACTTTTTTTACTGATTTGTGTTTTTGGGTCAAAAGGGTGTCTATATCCACAAATCCTTTTTGTTTTGCAGCGCGTACAATTCCTAATGCCGCTTCCTTTTCAGTCTTGGATTGATCTAAAAAAGCCTTGTATCCCTCACAGAATTGAAAAACCTCTTCTTTGCCTTTTTTACCAAGCCGGTCAAAGACAAGGGATCTTTTTTTCAATAGGGTTTCTTTGATTTTTTTTATCTGAGCTTTATTCATGAAAAAAATCCTTTCTTCTTACTTGAATAATTGAAGGAGGTCATAAAATAAATCTTTGATTTTATGCCTCATGCTAAGAGTCTCCCACCTATCTGGAAAAGCGATAGGGCTGAATTCAACCTCGGCTTCATACTCATATCCGTTCCGTTCTTCAACGTAAGCATGCTTTATTAGGGTCAAAGGAGTCATCATCACCCCTTCATAACTGATCACAGTATCATAGTCCTTTGTTTTTACTGATTTCAAACCGTTTTTGAGTAATATATTCTTTAATGCATTTTCATTCATCCGTTTTTGGATGGATTCATTTGATTCTCCCAGGGCGGCAGATATTACTCCTGAAACAATAATCCGAGAAAATTTTTCCGCCCGGAAATCATTTTTAACAGGGGTCATCATTAAATTTTCATCCTGTATTTTGTTTGACGATGATTTGATGTCAAACCGAACATAAAAACAGCGAATACCCTCATCAGCAAACGCAGGGCCTGTTCGAAAGAAGAAGACAGTCAAAAACAAGGTCAAAAAGAAAACAGCAACTGATAATGATCTGTCTGGCATATTTTTTGTATCTTGGTCCTAAATAAAAACATAATTTAAATGTAGGGCTATTTTTTTTCATGAAAAATACAGGGAATAATAGCAAACATTAATAAAAGAGGAAACAAAAATGAAAAGAAATCGATGGTTGTTTTTGCTGTTTGCAGTTGTTTATCTTTTAACCGGTTGTGCCGGCAATTATCTAACCGGCTCGAACAGCTCCAGTGCACCGGGTAGTGTTCTTGGATTATCCCAGAAAGAAGGCGGTACAGACCAGGTCGTGACATTTGAAGTTACAGGCAAAGGCCTGGAGCCGGAGACATCCATAACAAAAGGAGAGGCTTTGATAATGGCTGAAAGAGCCGCCATCATGGACGGTTACCGGCAGTTTGCTGAAAAAATTCATGGGGTTTATGTCGATGCATATATGAAAGCAGGATATGGGACCATTAATCATGATATGATTAAAACCAATACCCAATCCTGGCTCAGGGGTGTTGAAGTTGTCGAAATAAGACGGGGAAGCCATGGGATAACAGAAGCAACAATGTTGCTGAGGATCAATTTTACCCAGAAGGGAATGGTTTGGTGGCCAAGCGGGATAGGATCAAGCGTAACACCCATATGATTCTCTATCCATAATAGAGGATGAAAGAATTAAAAAACCATGAATTCTTATTTTAGCAAGCCGGCAATCACATTTTTTGCATTTTTGATTTTGACGGTTCCCTTCTTTTTAATGGAAAGCGGTTCTGCTTCAGCGGCTGAAAAGGGAGCCCCATATGCGGATTCAAACCCCATGGGATCAATATATGATGCAAACAAGAGGCAAATTGATTTTGTTCAATCGGAAATTGACAGGATCCGTCAAGATCTCGATTGGTTGTCTTCCCGCATCAAAACAATGGAGGTGTCTAAGCGCTATGTCCCTGACAGGATGTATGAAAGCATGGAGTTTAAACAGAACAAGATTAAGATCCTGACAAAACTCAAAGAACAATTGGGGTCGATATCAAAAAAAGATACCAAAAAAAAATCAACAGCACCCAAAAAAATAACTTCTCCAAAAAAGTCAGTGGGAGGGGCTTGCGGGGAGAAGGCAATAGAAGGAAGAATAAAGCAATTTGGACTGGCAGACTGGCTGGAGCTTATAAAAGATAAAGGGGGCTCAAGAATAGAAAACAGATTGCCAGTATTGTTTGCTTCGGGAAGTGCTGAAATTGCAGAAGAATACAAAGCTTTTTTAAAGAATGTGGCAATGGTTGTAAAAGGATGTAAAGTAAAGATTATCGTTGACGGACATGCAGATACCGACCCCATCCGCACTGCAGAATTCCCATCAAATGCCGAGTTGGAAAGTGCAAGGGCTTCAAGCGTGGTTCAGATATTGACCAAAAACGGTATAAACCCATCTGCTTTTGAAATCGGAAAAACCGGTCAATATCGTTTTGCAGAACATAAGGCCTCCAAATGGAAAACACTCAACCGGCATGTGAACCTGACTATTTTATTGCTGCGGTAACAAGCTCATTAAACCATTGTTTTGACGCTTTGATGTCAAAACAATGGCAAAAGAAAAAAATTTTTCCCTCCTATTTTCTTTTTTCAGATTTAAGTTAGTATGGTTTCATGACGATCCTTCCATTAAATGATTGTCCATAATTTGTAAAATAAATTTACGACATTACTTAAATGAGGTCTGTGAAATGAAATTCTTTTTATTTTTCGGGGTCTGGGTCATTTTTGTTTTTACCCTGTGCGGTTGTACCGGCAGCTATTCTTCCCACAATTACCCTTCCGGCAGCGTCCTCGGTGAAGCAACCTCAACACAAGAGCAGAACAGGGTTGTTACATTTGAAGTTATCGGCAAGGGCGTTGAGCCGGAATTAGCTCTATCCAAGGGGCAGGCTGTGTTGATGGCTGAAAGAGCGGCCGTTGCAGACGGATACAGGCAATTTGTGGAAAAGATCAGAGGCGTCTATGTTGATGCATATATGAAAGCCGGCTATGGTGCGGTCAACTTTGAAGCCCTTAAAACAAGCACTCAATCATGGCTCAGGGGGGTTGAAATAATCGAAATAAGACAGGGCCCTTTTGGTATTGTAGAGGCACACATGCAGCTTAAAGTAAATTTCATTAAAAATGGTATGATCTGGTGGCCCTTTGGTGCGAACAATATTCCAAAATCCTGATAGAGGCTCAAAACCATTCATGATTTAAGCATCTTTTTTATGATATGAAAAAGGGGGGCTTTATGTGCATTAAAAATAATTCATTTATTAGATTTTTTTTTGTTTTAATACTATTTTTTCTTTGCCCAATGATTTTTCTTGATTCTGCACAAGCAGTCACCGATAAAAGTGATGGGTCAGATGGCTATAATCAAAAAATGGCAGAAAATTATCAGAGCAGGATTAATTCGACCCAACTGGAGATACTTGAATTAAAGGAAAATCTTGAGTGGCTGAACCTTAAAATAAAAGGGATGATTTATTCAAATCGCCCGGTTTCCCAAGCAATTTATAATTCAGTACAATATAAAACATCTAGGCTCAATGCACTGGAAAACGAGAGATCCTACTGCTTAAAACAATTATCAAAATTCCAGAAACAGGATGAACCCAGCATAATAGAAAATAAAATTTCAGAAACAGATGTTGCAGACCAGGATCTGATTAAAAAGCTCCAATCCAGAATTGAAAATGCCGGCCTTTCCGATTGGATAGTGGTTGAACAGGATAAAGATGCTCGCACGTGTAAATTGAAAACAGTTCTTCCGATTCTATTTTCATCCGGAAGTGCAGTGCTTTTTAAAGAGTATAATGAATTCTTAAAAAATTTTGCTTCTGTAATAAAGGATTTTGATGCACAAATCATAGTGGATGGGTATGCAGATATTAACCCGATCCACACCAAACAATACCCCTCCAATTTCGAACTTGGAGCCGCACGGGCAGCCAATGTGGTCCATTCCTTAGTCCGATATGGAGTCAAACCTTCAATATTTAAAATAGCATCCACAGGACAATACCGGTTCTTGCCGCTTAAGATGTCTCAGAATAAAAGCCTGGAGCGATATGTAAATATTACCGTGTTTGTTTCAGGATAACCGAATCCATTCAGCTCATTCGATCTTCTCCAGTATCAAAATACCCCTGTCCTTAACTAAAATTATTAATGTATTTTGTTATTTGAATTTGTTTGATTGTTTTGCTATACGAAGGTGATAAGATCGTATCGGCAAAAATGAGGTCATTGAAGATGGAGATGATTTGAACCTGGCAGGCCTAAAATATAAGAATTTTAAGTTCTTTTTTTTTCTCATCATTTTAATTTCAGGATATCCATTCTTATTTTTCGATCTTTCTTTTTCCGATGAAACCCAACAGATTGCAGTTGTTGTATCAAAAAGGATTAAACCTTATTTGAGCATCATAGAGGGGATGGCTGAGAGGCTGGGAGAAAAAGAAAAGAAAATTGAAGTCTTTTTCCTTCCCGACTCAGATCCTCCGGACAATCAACAGATCATAACCCTTCTTGAAAAGAGCCGGTTTAATTTTTATGCCGCCATTGGACCTGAAGCTGCAAAACTGGTATGGGCTTTAAAAACCGAGCGACCCAAGACCTTTACTGCAGTTCTTGATCCGGATGCCTTGCTGGAAAAGGGAACTTTGCAATGCGGTGTTTCATTAAGGATTCCTGTGGAAAGACAGATTCAGGAGATCTCAAAGGCATTTGTCAATATTAAGAGAATCGGATTGCTGTTCGATACCCGGATCAACGACTGGTTCTATAAAGCAGCCGAGATGTCGGCTCAGCAGTACGGCATTACCATTATCCCACTAAAGGTTGAGTCCAAAAATCAGATCACGGAAGTACTGGCTAAAAATTGGGAGAATGTGGATTGCGTTTGGATGATTCCGGATCAGACTGTTATTTCAGAAAAAATCATAGAACATATTATTAAGCTTGCTGTCTATAATTCAAAGGGAGTGATAGGGTATAATTCTTTTTTTATCCGGACCGGTGCATTTTTTTCTTTTGATTTTGATTATAAGATACTGGGTATTCAGGCCGGCCGGAAAATTGAAAACTATTTTGAAACAGGGGCATGTAAACCGGAGCCGCCGGAATTTCAAACCATTATGAATCCAAAAATGATCGAGAAAATCGGTTTTAAGATAAGGGAGTGAATTATTTTCAATAATATCGGTATACATGCAAGGGTCCTGTTTGCTGCGGTCGTCCTTATCAGTGCATCAACCCTGACCTTGGGATACTGGGGGGTGAATATCATCAACCAATTTGTCATATCCCGGTTTAGTCAGCGGATTGATTTCATGACCCAGTATCTGGCACTGAATTCCGAATTAGGGATACTGATCGATGAACAGCGGCTTTTAAGAGGGCTTGCCCGAAACATGCTCGGTGAAGAAGATATCGCCGGAGTAGTGATCGAGGATAGTCAGGGCAGAGAACTCATTAGGGAAGCAAGGGATATCCCCGGACCCTTCGAGACTTCCCAAAAATGGGTCCATTTGTCAGAAGCAAAGGATGGGATGGCCTCCATGGACCTCACCACAGATAAGCGGAACAGTAATCGAATCGGTCAGGTCAAAGTGACCTATTCAATCAGTGGGATTGAGAATCTGGCAAAACAAATGAAACAGAGGTTTTTAATCATTGCCCTGATTCTGATTCTGATTTCCTGCCTTATCTTTTATGTCATATCCAGATCCCTGGTAACCCCTGTGATCTCCCTTGCAAAAATTGCAAAAAAGGTATCTCTGGGCAATCATGCCATCAGAGCGCCGAAAGGTAATACACCTGAAACTATAAAACTTGCCGAAGCATTTAACGAGATGCTCGACTCCATTGCCCAGGGAAGAAAAACCATTGTCCTGGCCTATGAAAAAATGGCAAAGCAGGAAACCCTGGTGGAAGTGGGTAAATTTTCCATGATGATCGCCCATGAAGTGAAAAACCCCTTGGGCATCATAAAAAGCTCTCTTGAAATTTTGAAAAGGGAGTTGAATATTCCGGCGGAGAATATCGCCTTGAGCTTTGCGGAAGAAGAAATTATAAGGCTGAATGATTTGATTGAAAGCTTTTTAATGTTTGCCAGACCGACTCGGCCGAATTTTTCTAGGACTGATCTTAACCGGATTATGTATCAGGTGGTCACGGGTTTTGAAATACAATACCAGTCCGGTTTGCTTGAAATCAGATCTTCTATTCCTGAGACGCCTTTTTATGCCGATGCTGATTTTGATCTGTTTTCCCGGGGGATGACCAATATCATCATGAATGCTTGTGAAGCAAATCAAGGGAAAGGATTAATTGAAATTTCAATTGAGTGCAGGAAGAAAAAATGGCAACTTTATGTTAAAGATCAGGGCAAGGGAATTCCTGCGGAACAGTTGAAGAAGATTTTTGAACCGTTTTTTACCACCAAGGCCAAGGGGACTGGGCTCGGGCTTGCATTTGCAGACCAGGTGATCAAAGCTCACGGAGGAAATATTAAAGCGCAAAACAGACCTGAAGGCGGCGCCGTGTTTTGTGTGACAATGTTTTCAAATTTAAAAGAAGATGAAATTCAAGGAAGTTTGGAATAAATGGCTCATATACTCATTGTAGATGATGAACCCAAAATGAGAATCCTTCTTTCAATGATGCTGGAAAGAAAAGGATATCAGATTGATCAGGCAACCGATGGAAAGGATGCTTTGAAAAAGCTTTCTATCTGCGGATATGATCTGGTGATCTCCGATATTAAAATGCCGGAAATGGATGGAAGGGAATTAATAGCCAAGATGAGACAACAGGATATTGTTACGCCTGTCGTCTTCATCACTGCCTTTGCAACCATCGATTCCGCCGTTGAAATGATGCGGCAGGGTGCAGCGGATTATGTTACCAAACCTTTTGATGAATCAAAAATCTGGATCACTGTGGAAAGGGCATTGAATTTTTCCCGCCTTGTCACTGAGAATCGTGAAATGAAACTGGAGCTTGAGGAAACTCAGGGGCATCGGCAATTGATCTATAGTTCAAGTTGTATGAAGGATATTGTGAATCTGGTGAAAAATGTGGCAGGTGTGGATTCGGCAGTCCTGATACTCGGAGAATCCGGTACCGGCAAAGAACTGATCGCAAGACAGATCCACGCCCAGAGCGGCAGGAGCAGCAAACGGTTTGTTCCGGTCAATTGCGCTGCAATTTCATCCAACCTGGTTGAATCGGAATTGTTTGGATATGAAAAAGGGGCGTTTACAGGGGCTGAATCCCGAAGAAGGGGTAAATTTGAATATGCCACCGGCGGCACCCTGTTTTTGGATGAAATCGGAGACATGCCCCTGGATTCCCAGGGAAAACTTTTGAGAGCGTTGCAGGAGAAAAAATTTCAGCGGGTCGGCGGCAATGAAGAAATCCCTGTGGATGTCAGGATTATATGCGCCACAAACAAAAATCTGGAAACCATGGTCCAGGAGAATAAATTCAGACCAGATCTTTATTACCGGATCAATGTATTCCCGATTCTGATCCCGCCCCTTCGGGAGAGAAACGAGGATATCGTTCCTTTGGCCGATTATTTAATCAAAACATTCCCTTTTGGAAAGGAGCATGTGATCAGCGACAATGCCTGTAAAAAGCTTAAAGAATATCAATGGCCGGGAAATGTGCGTGAGCTTGCCAATGTGATTGAACGATGCCTGATTTTAACACGGGATACAAAAAAAATTACATCAGACACGATTTCCTTTCTAAGGCCGACCGCACCGGCAGAGGGAGGCCAGGCAATTGTTAAATTGCCGCCGGGAGGCGTTGCACTCCATCAGGTTCAGTTCAGTCTGGTCAAACAGGCCCTGCAGGCAGCCGGCAACAACCAGACAACGGCGGCAAAACTTCTGGGGTTAAGCCGGTCCAAGCTCAGGATAATCATTAAAAATATAGATGGTGATCAATAAATGGGTTTCAGAACTTACATCAAAATTGTGCTGATGGTTTTTATGGTTTTTGCATCTGCCTGTTGTGTGAATGCCTCGGATACCATGCTGATGTTTGTCGGAGAGGATCTTGACGTTCTTTCCATTGCATCCCGAAAGGAAGAGGCGGCCTGGAGTGCCCCTGCCATTGCTTCGGTAATAACATTAAAAGACCTTCAGGATTCAGGCGCACAGACCATTTCCGAAGCCATTGGCGGAGCTGCAGGCTTTCATGTCGAACCCACCCATAAAGGTTCAATTCCTTATTTAAGAGGGATATCAAATTCAGCCCTGGTATTGTTTGATACGGTTCCCATTATTTCCGGGACGGAAAAATCTTATCATTTCATGGATTATGAAACCTCTCTTGCCTCCATAAAACGGATCGAAATAATAAGGGGAGCCGGGTCTGTATTGTGGGGACCGGATGCCTTTGCCGGTGTCGTGAATGCCGTACCCTTTACCGGAAAGGATTTTTCAGGAATGGAGACCGGCGTGGCCCTGTCATCTTCAGACCAGGGCAAACAAGCATACCTTAGATATGGAAAGGATAACGGCGACATTGCCTCCTTTATCTCCCTTTCAGCCCGTCAGGTGACGGAAGATGATACGGACATCAATGTTCTTCGATTCTGGAATGATGGTCTTACACCATCTCCTGCTGATGAACGGTTTGGAAGCGGTACGCCGGATGATTCACACTATCTGGAGCTTTACGGTAATGTTTCGGTTTCAGACTGGCTGGTTTTTTCTGCAAAATTGTCCGACAGCCGAAAGGCTTTTTCCGTAACCGATTGGGAACACGAACATACCTGGGAAGAAGCAAAAGCCTATAATACAAAACTGTTCAAGCTGGAGGCAAAAAAAGAGATCGGCATTGACTCAGGCATCCGGTTTACCGGTTATTATTCGGATATAGAACTGGAAAAATCAGTGATTGACCGCCGGTTTGAGCAGGATGAATATTCCGTGTTCGGCGAGCTGATTTATGAACGGTCTTTTTTCTCTTCCGATGCCTTGTTGACTTTAGGAACGTCTTATAAAGAAGATCATTATGATGATATCCTAGTATGGGATAGTTTTTTTCCGGGATACCTGGCACCTGAGAATCTTTATTTTCTCCCGCCTTTTTCTCAGAAAGACTATGACAACACATTGTTTTCCGTTTTCACCCAATACCGCCATAAGATAGACAATATAGAATTCTGGGCCGGTTTGAGAAGTGATGATCATAAAAAATTTCAGGATGAAATCAGTTTCAGTTCAGGTGCGGCATGGTCGATTTCTCCTGAATTCCTCCTCAAAGCCAGCTATGGTTCAGGCTATCGCACACCCTTCGCAAAGCAACTTGACCAAAACACGGAACCCCGGCTTGAGCAGATTAAAAATTTCAACCTCCAACTCCAGTACAAACCCAACAAGCAGAATCTGTTTTCACTGACGGCGTTCCGGAACAATATTGATGATCATGTATTAGGTGACCGGTATGAAGGAGCCGGAGTGTCTCTGCCGAATCAGCAGACCATTGACGGAATAGAGCTGGAATGGGAATTTGCAGCCACAGACAGCCTGTCTTTTTCAGGGAATGCGACGTTCCTGAGCAATGATGGCCCGGATGAATCTTTTTTGTTCAATGATTATACCTATATCGATGATGAAGGAAATGAGCAGAAACATTATCAGACACTAACCCATCAATATGATACAGGACCGGATGTGATCCTTAATCTCAGCGGCCTCTATAAAATATCGGAGGATATCAAGTTGATCCCCAAGATCCGTTATTTTTCCGAGCGGGAGCTGTATCATTCCGTTACCAATGAAACACGAAAATATCCGGAAGCATGGATTTTCGATCTGCGTCTTCGCATCAGCCGCTTTAAATCCTGTGATATAGACCTGTATGTCAACAATATCTTTAATAACAAATTCAAAACCTTTGATGCCGTTTCGGACCATTTGGACGAATCCATCAATGCCGGTATCAGTCTCAAATATCGATGGTAAAATTTTGAGGAGACAAACTTTATGGCTTGGTGTGTTGGTCATATCTGACAATCATGGGTTAATTATGAACAGCCATCTGAATAGAAAAGCCGGTAAAATAAGGAATGACGGATCTGGTATGGAATTTGCTTAGAAGCTGGTCATGATAAAATCAATTTCCATATGGGTTTCTCTGTGCTGGTTTTCAGCATTCATATATTTGGCGCCAGCCATCTGCTTAGCCGGTAACCCATCGGGCAATGAAGCCTACGCAGTGACCCTGGTCAATTATATCCGACAGAACCCAAAGGCCTATGCAGAAACCCTGGGCTATAATTACAACACGCTTGTAAAAACATTGCCCTGGGTTGTACCGTATCTGTCCGGTATGAATCCGTTCAGTTCATCGGATTTTTTAAACCAACGGGCGACTGCCTTAAACAATATGGACGTGAAGGTGTCGGGACCAGTTCCAACCCATTACACGGATTACGCCTTTACCGGGGATTTCGGCGGGGTGGTGTCTTTTGTGAATTATATGGACCCGGGCCAGGCCGTTAAGATAGTCATTAATTCCCAGTTTAAAAAAGAACTGGATCCCTTATATGAAGGAAAAAGGTATATTCTTTCTTCCGATTATGATCTTGCCGGTGTCTCATTCAAGGTGGGCACCACCCAGGTGAAAACCGGACTGAGAAATGCCTATTTCATCACCTTGTGTTTTGGATCTTCTCTTCTTAAATCAGAGGTTCAGATAGTCAATATGATTAATCAGCTGCGTGCTGATCCAACTGATTCTTTTAAATATCTGTCATTCAACATTCCCTGGATCCAAGGGGAATTACAACCTCTGTTTTTTAATGATGCGTTGGGTTTGACAGCTAAAACCGGACTGACTTCTCTTATTGATTTCCCCGCTTATGCCTTATATTTTGGGTTTTCCGGAACCGGCGTGAAGGAATCTTCCATTGTTGAGGTTTTTCCGGCAGCAGAACCTGATCTTCATGTCAGGTGGCTATTTTCAGCCTTTGTCCTTGGAGAGATCAAATCCTATCCCTCAAAAAATACAATTTTTAATCCGGCCTATAATGAAATCGGTATGGGAATCTATTATCTGACCAACTCCGGGTATATATTTTCAAAACTGACAACTGCTTCCGGCTTTACCTTGAAAAAAGACTCGTCCCTAGTCAAAATATACGGTGTCGTGTTTACGGATTCGGATGAAAACGGCTGTTATACCCCCGGTGAGGAAGCGGCCGAACGGGTAATGGTCGCCTATGACAAGAAAACCCTTGGAAAGGTGGCAACAGCCGTGAGCAATAATGCAGGACAGTTTGTCATGGAACTCTCTGCCGACAAAGAATATGTGATCCAGACCGGTACGGATAAAAATTTATCAGCAAAAGAAATTTATCTTACGACCAACCGTTTTTTTGATCTGGCCCTTCAACCGGAGAAGAATATTCATAAATGATGAAAACACCATGGGAAGCTTTTATTCGATGGTTTGACGGAACACCGCTGATCATGAGAAAATATTTGGCTCATGTTTTCAGGGTATGCACCACAGAGGACACAACCCAGCTGGTTGTATCCCAGGAAGTGTCTCTGGAAGGGTTTCGTACCTGGGCTGTAAAAATGGATTTCCCTTTGCGGATCGCGGCTAGATTGTTTTATGTGAGATCGATTTTTGATATGGTGATTTTTCATTATAATGAGATTCTTTCAGACAATGATCCCTTTTCTATATCTCTGGTACCAGCCAATGTGATTAATTTATCTTCCAGGCAGTGGGAAGAGGTTCTGGCTTCCTGGGGACAACTGCGTTCTCAAGAAATGTCGGATGTCTATATCCATTCCTGGGCGTCATTTATGATTAAGCTGCAAACGGAGGCTTGTTGATACTGTTGAAACTGAAAATTCTTTATATTGCTCTGGTTCTGATTCTCATCCCCATGAATAGTTCTGTCCAGGGAGGCCAATTGATGACGTTGGAAGACTGCATTGCCGCCGGAATAAAAAACAACTCTAAGCTTGAGGCTTATAGACATAGCCTGACAGCAGCAGAGTATGGGGTAAAAAGCGCTGCCGCCGATTTTTTACCGTCTGTTTCATCGAGTTATAATATCAATAGGATAGCCAGTGAGAAATCGATAGGCCCGACAGAAGCCGACTACCTGGATCAGGATGTTCATACCTTTAATATAAAGCTGACCCAGATTCTTTTTGCCGGGTTCAGAATTCTGAATACTTACCAGAAAGCAACTGCAAGGGAAAAAATGGCAATTGCGGATATGAATCTGGAAGAGCTGAATCTGATCTACAAAATTAAAACCAATTTTTTCCGGCTGATGAAGGCAAGACAGGATGTGGATATGTTAGCCAAATCCATTAATCGACTCAATGAAAACATAAAAGCGGTGGAAATGTTTTTTGAAAAGGAGTTGATTTCCTATGCAGATGTGCTGCAAGCCAAGGTAGATCTGTCTAATGCAAAAGAGCAACTTGGAATCGCAGAAAATAATGTGAGGCGGGAACGGGCAGGACTGTTTTTTCTTATGGGACAGCCCATGGAAACGGATATGGAGTTTGCAGGGGGTCTTTATGCCATGGGGTTGGAGAAATTTCATTATGATACGCTTGTGGCGACGGCGGTAAAACAGCGGCCCGATATTAAAAGCCTTGAATTTCAAAGGGAAATGGTCAGAAAAGATGAGGCAATTGCATTAGGCGGATATTTCCCGGTGATTCAGGCGGAAGTGGGATATACGGATCAGGACAGGGATTATGAAGAGCTTGCGACATCACTTTTTGGAACGACTGACCGGGATCAGAGGAATTCATACTGGTCAGCCGGCATCTATGCAACATGGAAACTGTTTGATGGCGGCCATTCCTGGTTTGAAAAAAAAAGGCTGAATTCAGAAGTTCAAAAAATCGATTCTCTGATCAAAGAAGCCGTGAACAATATTTCCACTGGAATTCAAAAAGCATTGTTTTCGATTAGTGATGCGGAACAACGATTTCAAAGCACGGGTGAAACAATAAAATTATCTGAAGAATTTTATACAAATGAGGAACATCGCCTGAAAGCAGGAGTAACTACCATTCCGAATCTTTTAAAGGCAAACGAGCGGTTGATGCAGGCCAAGGCAAGCCAGGCAACAGCCGTTCTGGATTATTATCTGGCAAAAGCGGAATTACAATTGATCACCGGAGAATAAATATACTCAAGATGGTTATAAACAAAGATTTAAGCTTGACAATGCATACTTTGTTTCATATATGGGGTATGCCTATATGTATAAGCAGTTCGGACTGTGGCTCGGCCACGAATATTAAATTAATTTAATGGAGGAAGAAAAGATGGCTTTACAAGGATTTGACAAAACCTATTATCTAGGTCAAAAATTGGCAGCGGTTAAAGCAGCATCGCCGGCACAATACGGAAGCTGGACAACCGCACAGTTTGAATCTTACCTGGTAAGTGTAGGATTCACGGCAGAATCTCACTACATGTCCTTTGGATGGGCTGAAGGCTTTAACCCCAATGCATATTTTAATCGTGATCAATACACCTATGCAAAAGGCGTTCAGATGGCTCAATCCGGCGGTTCATACAACAACGTCCTGGAAGCCATGGCAGCATTCCGGGCAGCATGGCCCTTTGATGCCTACCAGCATTATCTGATGTATGGTGCTTCTGAAGGAATAGATCCTTCAAACAGCTTTGATGAATCTGCATATCTTGCAGACAAATTGGCCGACCTTCAGGCTTCCAGTGCAGCTACTTGGGGGACCCGTGATGTTGCCTATCTTCGCGGATATCTGGCAGCCAATGGGTTTACCGCATTGACCCATTATCTGGCATTTGGCGCAACAGAAGGCAATGGCGGACCCTATCCCGTTGCTTCTCTTGCAACATTGACCAACAGCACTGATATTTTCACAGCCAACGTATTTAATGCCGGTCAGGTCTGGTCTCCCGGCGGAGATGATCGTATCAATGCCCTTCAGGATGAAGATCAATTAACCGGTATCGGAACCAACCCGACCCTGAACGCAACTCTGGGTAATGCCAATGACAATGGTGCAGGCATTATCACCCCTCATTTTGCCGGTATAGAAGTTGTGAATGTTGCTTTTACAGGATCTGGTGCTGCCGCAGTGTTCGCTCTTGATGTTCAGGATGCAACCGGCTTGACCGATGCAATCAACATCACACGTGTATCACAGGCCATTAACTTTGCTGAAGTCGGTAATATCATGAATTCAGTAACCGAAATGAGCCTTACCAATACCAATTCCAACCAAGCCGGTGTTGTTGAATTTTCATATAACCCAGGCGCATTATCCGGGCTTAATTCCAGTACCATGATTCTCAACAATGTTGCCGTGGCTGCGCTCAATATCGGGCAGAATACCTCCGGAATCGGTGCTATCGGTGTTGGTACCGCAGGTTATGAAACCCTTGCGATTCAAAGCAATGTTGCCCCCAACACCATTGGAACCTTGAATGTTCCCATGGATACCGGAACAGCCGGCGCCATCACCATTACAGGTTCACAGAATCTGACACTTGCCACCAATTTAAACATCACCAATGCAGGTCTGGTTGAGGGTGTGACTCACGGTGGTGGTATTGCTCAGCCTTTTGGCCGTCTGGCCACTATTGATGCTACAGGTATGACCGGGACCGCTGCTCTTACATTGAACGTTGTGGCAGGTCTTCTCACAACCGGTAAGGCAGACACATCCGGCGTGGTCCAGAATGTAACTATTACCGGTACGGCCAATAATGACACCTTCTATCTGAATGATACGGTTCAGGCAGGTGACAGCATTTTGGGCGGCGGCGGAACAATGGATAGACTGGTTGTTTACACCGGCGGCGTCACCACAGGGACAGGGACGGTTACCAGCGTGGAGTCTGTTGATGTTCAGACCAACAATGCAGCCGTAACTCTTGATTTCGACAGAATGCTTGACACGACATTGACCAATATCAGAAACATTGGAAACAATGGTGCAGCCGCTCCTATTTCTGCGGATAACGGCGGGAACGCACTCGTGACCCTGAATAATATGTCGGCCGCCGTTGGCGCCGCATTGACCATTCAGCACAGCACGACAACCAATGGTGCAATTTGGGATACAACTGTTCAGGGCAACCTGAAGGTTTCCACCAATGCAGCAGATCTGGTTGGTATCACGATAGCAGAAGGCCTCAATGCAGACCCGCGCTTCAATTTTACGCTGGCAACCAATGCTGATCTGCCTGCAACGGCAGCCACAGAAAGGGTTGAAAGTATCACCATTACAGATTCCGACTCTGAATCCAATACCGTCCAGCTGACCAGCTTTGCAGGTCATACCGGCACCGTCACCCTGACCGGTGGAGTTGCAGGTACATTCATCAACCTGGATGTGGATACGGCTGTTACCGCTGTTGGCGCGCTCGTCGGTGCTTCAGCAGGCGCTGCTAATGCTGCTGCGGCTGCTGCTGTTGTTGCTGGTGTTGGCGGTGCTACTGCTGCTCAAATTGCTGCCGCCGCCGCTGCTGCAGGTCTTGCCGGTGCAACTGCTGCAACTGTTGGTCAAGCCGCAGAAAATGCTACCGTAACCGGTCTGAAACAGATTGGTGTTGGTGGCGCAGCCACAGATGGAACATTGACCGGTGTTGGTACAAACCGTGACACTGGTTGGGTAGATGTAGCCGCTTCAGCAACTGTAACTCGTCTGAGTTCTGCTGTTATCAATGCCGCAGGCGAAGCTGCTAATGTAACTGTTCGTGTAAACACAACTGCTGCCAATGCAAACGGTGGACAGTCCATCACTATGGGTTCAGGAGCCGATACTGTTATTTTTGATGATATTTCTGCTCTTTCCGCCACCCAGGCCAATGCTGGTCTGACCAATGCTGATACAGTAGCAGGCGGACTTGGTGCTGATATTCTCGTTATCGATGGAAACGGCATAAATGTAGTTCTGCAACAGTCTGAGTGGGACAATGTGTCCGGCTTTGAAACCATTTATCTTGCAGGTAATGGCGGTGGGTTTGGATACTTCCTTCAGCTTGACAATGACATGATCGCTGCTAATGGTGTAAACGGGACCATGATCACCATTGATAATGATAATGATTCGCTTGTCAATCAATCTTTGAATCAGTTCTTTGTTGGCGCTGCCAATGCGGATAACATCGGTGGAAATACCGCAGTCCGTCTGGATGCCACAACCTTGTCTGCAGCCACTCATTTTACTTATGATGGTGAAGAGGGTGCAGGCGCTACAGCTGACCGGTTTATTGTAAATGACCAGAACACCAATGGTGGAAATATCATCAATGGTGGTGATGTAACAGTTACAGTAGGCGTGGATGCATCTGGCGTTACCCGTCAGCTTGCCGGTGTTCAGTCCGGTGACGTACTGGAAGTTCGTAATACTGCTACCGTAACCACGGCTGACCTTACAAATGTGTTTGACGTCGGTAATATCGTTATTAACAACGACCAGGCCGTTCTTCAGACCTTGAACCTGACCCTGAACTCAACTGTTGCCGATGCACTGAGTGATTCAGGTCATACTGCTTCCTTGACCGAAGTTGAAGTCCTTACTATTACCGCCAATGATGGGCTTATGGCAGATGCTGCCGGTTCAGCTCTTGTACCGACGGCTGCTTCCCGTATCGTTCTGGATGAAAGAGGCATCAGTGGTGCATTCGCTCTGACAATAACAGGTGATAATGCTTTTGCAGCAAATGATGCTCTCAGCATGGCATTGAATCTGGGTGGAGCAGCTCAAACCATTGACCTGAATCTGGGTACTACAGATACAATCAGCATTTATGGATTGAATGCCGCTGGTACGGATACGGTTGCAATCGCTATTGCAGGTGCAGCTCAGACCTGGGTGTTCTCCAATGCAACAGGTTTGGCAACTCAGACCTTTAATATTCAGGACACTGAAATTATCAATCTGCTACAGTCCAACGGCACAGTTGCTGCCGCTGCTAGAGTATATACTGCAAGCGCTGGTGCGGACTTTATTACCGGTACGCAATTGGCAGATACCATTGCTGGCCTAGCAGGAGCTGATACGATTCTTGCTGGTGCAGGTATTGACAATATCACTGGTGGTACCGGTGCTGATAGCATGAGTGGTGGCGCAGGTGTCGATACTTTTAATTTCGCTGTAAGTGAAAGCGTTGTAGCAAGTGCAGTAACCTGGGCAGGCGCTGTTGCTGCAGCTGCCGATACTATGACATTTGGTAATGGCATAGATATTATTACTGATTTTACTGCCGGTGCAGGCGGTGATGTGATTAACGACGTGGGTGGTATAGCGCCTGTAACCGGTATCGGTGTTGCGATTGCAGCAGGTTTTCTAGCTGGTACAACCTATTTCTTGTCCGGTAATTATGTCGCTGCTACAGGTGTTTTCACAATTACAGCAGATGGCGTTGGTGCAGATACCTTGATTGTTCAAGGTGAAGGCAATAACGTTGGTACGGCAAATGATTCTGCAGTACTTCTGATTGGTGTCGATTCAGACAACCTGGTTGCAGGCAACTTTGCATAATTTTTATCTATACCTCTCATCTGATTGATGGGAGGTGTTAATTTGTTTTCTCATTAACCCCTGTTTTTCTTATGAAAAACAGGGGTTAATGTTAAAGTGCCAACTGCCATATGAAAAAAATATGAATTATATAAACAGCAAAAATAGTAAAGAACTAAAAAAATTTTTACATATCGGTTGCGGCCCAAAACATAAGGATAAAACCACCAGGGGGTTTAATAAATCAAACTGGTGTGAAATCAGACTGGATATAGACCAGGGAGTAAGCCCGGATATCACGGGAACCATGACGGAAATGCCTGATGTCGCAGACACCTCCATGGATGCCATTTTTTCTAGCCATAATATAGAACATCTCTATCCCCATGAAGTACCGTTAGCTTTGTCCGAATTTTTAAGAATTCTTAAACCGGAAGGCTTTTTGGTTGTGACCTGTCCCGACCTTCAGTCTGTCTGCGCTCTGATTGCCGAGGATAAACTCATTGATCCGGCTTATACAGCACCTGCAGGACCCATCGCCCCTCTGGATATTTTATATGGACATCGCCCCTCCCTGGCCCGGGGGAATCTGTTTATGGCCCATCGATGTGGATTCACACAAAAGGTGCTGAGCCATACCCTGCATGCCCATGGGTTTGCCCATGCGATTTCCATGAAACGAGGCCACCCTTTTTACGATTTATGGGCTCTGGCTACAAAACATCCGGCAGATGAGACCACACTGCGGCAACTGGCTTCAGAGCATTTTCCAATTTAACCCATGCGGATTCTATTTGTTCATCAGAATTTTCCCGGTCAGTTTCTACATCTTGCACCCGCTCTGGCAGCCAGGGGACATCAGGTTTTGGCCACTACGTTGCAAAAGGTCAAAGTGACTGTGTGGCAGGGTGTGAACCTGGTACCCTATCGCGTCAGTCAGGGCACCACACCCGGTATCCACCCCTGGGCGACTGAGATAGAAACCCAGGTGATTCGCGGAGATGCCTGCTTCAGGGCTGCTTTAAGGCTTAAAGACCAAGGCTTTACTCCGGATATCATTATTGCACATCCTGGCTGGGGTGAAAGTTTGTTTTTAAAAGACATCTGGCCTGAGACGAAAATCGGTATTTATTGTGAATTTTTTTATCATCCTAAAGGTTTTGACGTGGGGTTTGATCCGGAATTTGTATCCGATGATATAGGAAATGATTGCCGCCTCCGCATGAAAAACTTCAACAACCTCATGCATTTTGAATTTGCAGATGCAGGTATTTGCCCCACGCATTGGCAGGCATCCACGTTTCCGGAAAGATTCAGGAAAAAAATGATGGTGATCCATGATGGAATACGGACTGACAGGCTTGTGCCCAACCCGGGCATGCGCCTGGCTCTGAATAATACCATTACTCTTTTTTCAGGAGATCCGGTCATTACCTTTATCAACCGCAACCTTGAACCTTATCGGGGGTACCATATTTTTATGCGAGCCCTGCCGGATATTCTTCAACGCCATCCTCGCGCCAGGGCCCTCATCATTGGGGGAGCCGAGGTCGGGTATGGGGCCCGGCCGCCGCAGGGAACCACCTGGAAGGATATCTTTCTTGATGAGGTCAGGGACCGGCTGGACTTGAGCCGGGTGCATTTTCTCGGTCGTATTCCCTACGAACAGTATATGGCAGTCATGCAGCTTTCCGCGGTCCATGTCTACCTGACCTATCCCTTTGTTTTGTCTTGGAGTTTGCTGGAAGCCATGAGCATGGGCTGTGCAGTCGTGGCAAGCGATACAACACCGGTCCATGAAGCCATAGAGGACAAGGTCACCGGAAGAAGAGTTGATTTTTTTGATGTAAAGGGCCTGGCAGACATAGTAATTGATCTGCTGAACCATCCTTTCGAGAGAAAAAGACTGGGCCATAATGCCCGGGAATATGCAGTAAAGACCTTTGATCTGGAAAAGGTCTGCCTTCCTGCACAGATTCGGTGGGTGGAAGGAATGGCCGGGGTGGAAATTGTTTAAAGGAGAAAGGAGATCCCATGAGCGACTGGCAGCACGGTTATGTTACGGACACACCTTACACCTATGGCTACTACCGTGAATGTGCCCTGAACTGGATGGACTGGGTGGCCATACTCGGCGGTTCCGAGCCTCCGGTAGGGGTCCGGCATATTCTGGAGCTTGGCTGCGGCCAGGGTTATGGTCTGTGTGTGATGGCGGCCGCCAATCCGGATGACTGTTTTGTGGGAGTTGATTTCAACCCTGAGCACATCGCCCATGCCAAAAGCCTGGCCAGGCGAACCGGTCTTAAAAATATTGACTTTTTTGAAACCGATTTCATCAGTCTTGCCCAGAAGCCGCAAATGCCTTGGGAGGCATGTAATTATGTGATCACCCACGGCATTTTAAGCTGGGTTAATCCTGAGGTTCGGCGCGCCGTTTTTCAGATTGCGGACAAATGTCTGGTTCCCGGCGGGTTGGCATATTTCAGTTACAATGCATTGCCGGGATGGCTGGCATCGCACCCGGTGCAGCATCTTATGCGGCAGCTGGCAGATCGTACCGGTGTAAACGAGATTTCCTTTAAAACTGCTTTGAAAACCCTGAAAGCACTGCAAGACGTCAATGCCTCCGTTTTCTCATCTCAGCCGGGCCTGACCAAAAAATTGGAACAATTGGAAAAAAATCCGGAAAACAAGACCAATTATCTTTACCATGAATATTTCAATAGTGCATGGTCCTTGTTTTACTGTACCCAGGTGGCGGATGAAGCCCTGGTCTGGAAGCTTCAATATCTGGGCAGTGCAACTCTCCCGGACAATTATGACACCATGCTTCCGGAAAACATGCGCAGGGTTTTGGATACGGCACCTGATTCATCCATCCGTGAACTCTACAAAGATATGATGATCAACCAGAGCTTTCGAAGGGATGTGTTTGTACGCGGAAAGACACCGGTCTGGGCCGGAAGGCGGCTCAACCTTTTTATGCAGCGAATGGTTATCCTGCTTCAGAAGCCAGAAGCAGTAAGCCTGAAATTTATGACTGGTTTTGGTGAAGTGTCTGGGCATGCAGATGTGTATCAGCCCCTGATCCGGGAATTGGCCAAAGGACCAATCAAAATTGCCAATCTGAGCAAAGCCTTGCCGGGGATGAATGTGGGTGCACTTTTGCAGGCCGTCAGCCTGTTGGCCCACGGAGATGCTCTAGGGTTTTATATTCCGGATGCAAAAATGGATTCTGCTTTGCGATTTAATGAGATTGTGGCTGAATCTGTTTCCATCGGTGCCCCTTATACTGCCATTGCATTGCCCGGAATTGGCTCCGGAATCAACCTGGATGAAGTTCAGTGGATGGCCCTTGATGCCTGCAACAAGGGGGCGGATACCCTGGATGCCATGGCCGTGGGTGTGGCCGATAGATTAAAAGGACTGGGGAAATCTTTGCTGAAGGATGGGCAGGCATTGCCCCATGGTCAAGTCCTTATTGAAGAGCTAATCACCCGGTTGAAGGGGTTTTCTGCAAATTTATTGCCTTTACTGAGGCGGTTGGGCGGGGTAAGGTAAAAGTGGAGCTGATTTATTTATGGAAAAGACTCAGAGTATTAGGCATATAAATTGCAAGATTCCATAATCAACAAAATGATTTAATGGAAAAGGAGAAAAATATGCCGGGTATTACATCTGTGCTATCGAGCACTTATCTGAATGACCCTGTCCAAAAATCAGTTCAGGAACAGGTCAGCCCATCCTTTGCAGACGTCATATCAAACACCTTGTCATCAAAAACCGATTTGAAAAAAGATTTTTCATTGGAACAGGCATTGCGTTATTTTCTGGAAAAATTTTCTCTTTTGGAAAACGATTTGCCCTTTTCAGCAGAACAGCCGATAGAGAAAAAAAATGACTCGGTATCTAATGAGTCTTATTATGGGGTTGCGTCTGATTTACAAGACAGCTACAACAATTCAATGAGGGCAATTTCAGCTGTATCTGAAGAGATTTCAACAGAAACATCCGTACCCGGGAGTGAAGAATGGGTGCCTCCTGAAATATACTACACGCACCGGGGTCAGCCGCATAAAAATCTGACAAAGGGTTTATACGATGCTTTTGAAGAAATGCGGAAACTGGCGGAAGAAACCGGATACGCCGGAGGAGTTTTCTTCAACAGGGACGGCACAGAAGCCTATCCTGGGGCGGCACGAGCATCGCTGGAGTTTGACAAGAGCGAGCAGCAGGCCTGGGATGCGGCTATGGCGGCAGGGTATACGCCCGCAACCGCGACAAACTATCAAGCGTTTAAACCCCCATCATCTTCAACGAATGCTATTGGAGCAACAACATCTTCAGCCAGCTCCACAACTCAGGATCAGAAGGATGGTGAATCTGATGCCCTGAAGACCGGTGGCCTGGTGTCTGAAGAAATTATGGAAGAAACATCCGTACCCGGGAGTGAAGAATGGGTGCCTCCTGAAATATACTACACGCACCGGGGTCAGCCGCATAAAAATCTGACAAAGGGTTTATACGATGCTTTTGAAGAAATGCGGAAACTGGCGGAAGAAACCGGATACGCCGGAGGAGTTTTCTTCAACAGGGACGGCACAGAAGCCTATCCTGGGGCGGCACGAGCATCGCTGGAGTTTGACAAGAGCGAGCAGCAGGCCTGGGATGCGGCTATGGCGGCAGGGTATACGCCCGCAACCGCGACAAACTATCAAGCGTTTAAAACCGGGTAGAAAAGAAATTGATACAAGAGAAATTTCCGGGCAATATCCAAAGTGAATCTATCCGGATTTGGCTCAGCAATCGATATAGGGGGAATTTGAAATATTTTCCAGGACCCATGTTCAGCAAATCAAGATTGAATAGCCTAACCAAAGTGTTTTGAGAAAGGAACACCTTATGGATTCTGATGTAAATGAAAATCGCCTGAATACAGGTAATATGAATTTTCTTTTTGATACGAAACTGGACCGACTTCTCAAAACGGTTGTGAATGAAGTCAACAAATATGCATCGGATAAAATAAAACACATCCGAAGATTATCAGAGATCGGTATCTCCCTGTCCGTTGAAAAGGACATGAACAAGCTTTTTGAACTGATTGTTGATGAGGCGAGAAGTTTATCAAACGCTGAGGCGGGAACCCTGTACATCGTTGATCGGAAAAACCAGACGCTTAAATTTGAAATCGTGCAGAATGCGGTCATGAAGATCAGGATGGGAGGAGCCGATGGCGAATTCATAACGCTTCAGGATGTTCCTTTGTCCATAAACGGGAAACCCAACCATTCAAATGTGTCGTCTTATGTTGCCCTGACCGGGAAGGCCGTCAACATTCCTAATATTTATAATATCGAGGATATAGAAGAGAACAGAGGGCTGGATTTTTCCGGCACAAAACAATATGATACCAAAACAGGATATCATACCTGCTCCATGCTTGTAATCCCCATGAGGAACCATGAAAATGAAATTATCGGTGTTCTCCAACTAATCAATTCAAAGGATGAAAACAATAAGCATATTATTCCCTTTTCAAAGGAATATGAGGATATTTTATCGTCTCTGGCATCCCAGGCAGCAGTGGCACTCACCAATGCGCAGCTCATCCGGGAGCTTAAGGATCTTTTTTATTCATTTATTCAGAGTATAGCAACAGCCATTGATGAAAAATCTGCCTACACCGGCGGTCATATCAGCCGGGTGGTCGATCTTACAATGATGATTGCCGAGGCTGTCAACCGCTGTGATGAGCAACCTTTTAAGGATGTCTGCTTAAATGAGGACCAGATGGAGGAATTGCGTATAGCCGCATGGATGCATGATGTTGGGAAAATTACCACGCCTGAATATGTAGTGGACAAAGCCACAAAACTGGAGACTATTTTTGACCGCCTGCATCTGGTGGAAACTAGATTCGCCCTGATCAGGGAATCCATTCGAAATGACTATCTCGACAGAAAATTCAAAATGGCGGTTGACGGGGTGAAAGATGATCAAGTGTTTGCAGCGCTGGATCAACGTTGCATCAATGAAATCAAGAAGCTTGAGAATGATTTTGAATTTATCAGAGCTTGTAATCATACAGGCGATTTCATGAGTGACGAAAAGGTTGAGCGTATCAAGGCCATCGGCAGCCGGATTTTTTTGTTCAAAGGTGAGAATACCCCATATCTTTCTGAAAACGAACAGTACAATTTATGTATCAGAAAGGGTACACTGACAGACGAAGAAAGAAAAATTATTGAAAATCATGCAAAAATGACTTTGAACATTACACGGTGTCTTCCCTTTCCCAAGAGATTGGCAAGGGTTCCGGAATATGCGGCGGCACACCATGAAAAATTGGATGGCAGCGGTTATCCGAATGGTCAGGATGGCAATACGCTTCCCCTGCAATGCCGTATTCTTGCCATCGCCGATATTTTTGAGGCCCTAACAGCCAGAGACAGACCTTATAAAATACCCATGAGCCTTTCCCAGGCTATCAAGATTCTCGGGTTTATGAAAAAAGACAGGCATATTGATGCTGATATTTTTGATCTTTTTACAGAGACCCGGATCCATTTAAAATATGCCGAAAAAGAAATGAACCCCGAACAGATCGATATTATGGGCTGATATTAAAACAGCTAACCTGTTATCGTAATTCTCACGGAAACAGATTGACCGTCTCCCCATGGCCACCATACGGCAAGGATCTGGTCGCTGTTTTCCGGTTCTGTTGTAAACAGGAGCTGACCTTCTCGCAGGTTTCCAAAGTATTTACTGCCGGTTTTAACAATTTTCGGTGCCTTTTTAATAGTTTTGTCATCCCAGGTGTTATGAAGGTGTCGTTTTAAGATATTGGTCACTTTCTCCTGTACCTGTAATGTAAATTCAGTCAGGAGCGCTTCAAACCGGTCATCCCATTTCCATTTCAGAACCCCTTCAAAATCTTTGAGTATTTCTTTGCAGGCCTTTTCTATGGCATGTCTTTTTTCTTCCAAAAGAGTCTCCTTCATTTCAATCATCAGTTCTGGATAGAATATGATGTCTCATTTATAACAGAATGTCAAATGACCGGAAAAAAATGACCTTTACATATATTTTGTAAAGTGCTACTGATTTTATAATTTTTTATCAGTAAAAGACCCTGTCATAAAGTGAGTAGAATATGTTCATGTCCCGCAGATTTTTTCAATCCGCCGGTATACTCATCGTTCTTATGGTTATTGCCGGTTCTGTTGCATTTCCATATAGTTCTCGGGCTGCTGATGGTATGCATCCGGCCGGTCGGATCATAAATTTTAAAGGGAATGTCCGTATTTTCTCGGATGAAAAAGCCCAGGAGGCCTTACCGACTCTCGGTCAGGAACTGAGACCCGGTGCAGTGGTGCTTACCGGTGGGGACGGATGGGTGTCAATCCTGATGGCGGACGAGACATTGATCCAACTTAATCACAATACCCGTTTCACATTGAAAGCTGTGGATGCAAGCGCGGGATGGCATGGACTCAGGGGTGTGGTTCCGGCATCTGCCGTAACACCCGGTGGTTCTGTTTATAAGCTTGATTCCGGTGAAATGTGGCTTCGAAATAAGAATCCAGGCGCTCGAATCGGTTTGGAAACTCCAACAGTTTCAGCCGGAATAAGGGGCACTGAAGTCAATGCCTTGCTCGGCAAGGATGAATCCGTCACCCTGTCGATATTGGAGGGGCATGTTGAGGCGTACAATGAACACGGTAGTATGATGGCTGGCCCGGGAGAAATGATTTACACTGCCAGGGGTTCAGCTCCCGAGAAAAGGATGTTGATATCGCCAAAGGATGCCGTCCAGTGGACAATCACACTTCCGCCCGTGGAAATAAGATATGCTTACCCCATGGTTTCCCATGACCCCCGCATTCTGGAAGGCGAGCAGAAGCGGCTGTCTTTGGCGTTGAGGGAGAATCCGACACGGGATCAAATCCTGGCCCTGGCTCGGGTATACCGTGATCTGAACAGGCTTGAAGACAGCCTTTTTTTATTTAGGGAAGTTTTGAAATTGAATCCGGATGATTCTGATGCCCTTACAGGTACTGGCTGGATTTCACTTGAACAAGGGAACTCCATAGATGCGCTGGCCGTATTTGAACGTGTCAAAACTCCCGATGCCATGACAACGCTTGGAACCGCCATGGCCCATACACGAAACGGGGATTTTGAGAAGGCTGACCTGCTTTTATCCCGCGGAAGGTCTCTTTACCCGAATCATGCTGGTTTTCTTTTTCATCGGGCTGAAGTGAGAATTGCCATGCGGGATTTGATAACAGCCTCACAATTGCTCGGTTCACTGACACAAACAAACCCGGATTATGGTCCGGGCTGGAGCCTTCTTTCCATTATGATGATAGCAAGAGGCGATGCCGATACCAAGACCGCATTGGAAGCAGCCAAAAGAGGAGTGAGGGCTGCACCCGATTCTCCAGCAGCCTTTCTGGTGTTGACCTATGCATATCAGGCTGGGTTTGATCTTGATAAAGCCATGAGCGCGGTAAACCACTCCCTCAGCATAGATCCGGCCTATGTTCCGGCCATGGTGGCCAAGGCAAGGCTCCTTTTCGGCACTAATCGTACTGATGATGCTTTTAAAATGATAGAATCCGCATATAAACAGACTCCTGAAAACCCTGAGGTATTAAATCTGAAAGGATTTCTCCAGTTGGCAGGACGAGAAAGCGAGGCTGCGGCCGAGAGTTTCAAATCCACCTTAAATGCTGACCCGGGTATGGGGGAGGCGCATCTGGGGTTGGCTCTGGTACATATGCGGCTGGGAAATTTGGCTGATGCCATGGAGGAGATTACTACAGCAGTTCTGGTGGAGCCCAGGAGATCCCTATTTGTAAGCTATTGGGCCAAGATGCTGTATCAGATGAAACGGTTTGACCGCGCCCTGCAGGCCCTGGATTATGCGAAGGCACTGGACCCTCTGGACCCCACGCCCTTTCTGTATGAAGCCATTATATTAAGAGATCTCAACCGTCCTACGGAAGCCGTTGCCGCCATCAATCAGGCTATCCGGCTGAATGACAACCGAGCCGTTTACCGATCCAGATTCCTCATGGACCGGGATCTGGCTGTCAAAAATATTGACCAGACCATTCTCTTTCAGGATCTGGGACTTGCGGACTGGGCCCGCAGCAAGGCTCTGGCATCGGTTAAAACCGATTATCATAATTCTGCAGGTCACACTTTTTTGGCCGGAGTGCTTCTATCAATGGACGATCGGCTACGTTCCGGGAGCAGCGAAAACCTTCTTGGTATTATGCTTCAACAGGCCAATCTGAATTCATTGAATACATTCCAGGACTATACCTCCTTTTTTGAGACGCCAAGTGTTAACGGAGCTCTGTCCGGTACCTCGGGGAATCATGGCACATTTGGAGGGGAAGCCATTGTCTACGGGGCACTGCCCTCAGCAAACCTGGCGTTTAATTCCATTGTCGATTACGGAGAAACTGAGGGATGGAGGGGCACAAACGGGGCCCGCACCAGAGGTGGGGGCTTGAGTCTGAAATGGGACCCTTCCCCAAAGGATGGGATCATGCTTTTGAGCTCTCAATTAAAATCAAATGCTAAAGACCGGCAAACAGATCCATATGAATATGATGCCCCATCCTTACCTGATGATCATAGAGAAAATCATTCAAATCATATCACTTTGGGCTATCGCCGGAGCCTTTCTCCCGAAGCCGATCTGTTCCTCATGGGTAAACATACGGAATTCGATCTGAACTCGTTAAGCAATACATCATTCTGGCTGGATCAGACTGAAGGGATTGCGCTTTTTCAAACCGCCTCCGATCGTATGGATCTGTCTTCAGACCAGGTTCAGGGCCATCTGCTGTATCAGTTCAAAGACCACCAGTTAATCTTAGGCCTGCTTCACCAATGGCGGAAAAGGAGTGTGGATAATAATTCCTTTTATGAATACTACCTTCTGTATGACGGCTGGTGGTATGATCTCCTCTCTGATTCAGACGCTACTGTCCAGACGGTCAATGACGAGTATCAAAGCTATTATTGCCAGGATATCTGGCATATTACATCCTGGTTGACCCTTGAAACAGCATTTTACTATGATGTTCTCAAGAACCACAACCTATATTCTGCTGTTGAGCAACAGCAAGAAAAGGTCAACCCGAGATTGGGTCTGATTTTTACCCCAACTGTTCATGATACCCTGAGGTTGGCTGGGTTCCGATACCTGACACCTTTTACCATTGATCGGCTGGATCCAACGGATATTGCCGGTATCCCACTTTTCCGAAATAATTTTGAAAATGCCGTAACAGAAGAATATGATCTGGCTTGGGAACATGAGTGGGAATCCGGATACATGTCCATAAATTCATTTTATCTGGAAAGTCAGACTGAAGAAAAAAACGTTTCAGGAATCGTATCCAGCTGGCCAGCACAGATCAAGGGATTCGAGCCGGTCTGGAATCAGATACTATGGAAGGGATTCGGCCTGAGCTTACGGTATCGGTTTCTGGACATTGAAAATGATTATTCATCCAATAAAAACCGCGAAGATCACCTGACATCGGCAACTCTTAATTTTATTCATCCTGGGGGATTTTTTGCAGGCGTTTCCCAATCTTTTCGAAAAGAATATTTCAAGGAGTCTGACCGGAATACGGAGAACATATGGTTGACTGATTTGGCCCTGGGGTATAAATTCCCCGGAAAACGGGGCGGGCTCCGGGTTGATCTGAAAAATGTGTTTAATCATAAATTCAACTGGGTGGTGGATGATATGGTGTTTAATGGGAGGAACCCAGTAAGAGAATTTTTAGCAAGTATTTCATTTTATTTTTAAAAGATGAGGACCCAATTTCGCTCGAAACCCGTTAGCAAGATGATGACCGGTATGGTATGCATGTTGGTGTCTTTGGGGTGGTGCCTGTCTCCCTGGGGAAAAGCCTTAGATAAATTCTGTTATGATTTTTTCTTTCTTTTAAGGGGGGCCCAGACGCCTACCGAGGATATCGTCATTGTTGCCATTGATGAGGCAAGCTTTGGAATTCTCGGACTTCAATGGCCTTGGCCCAGAAGTGTTCATGCTGCCCTTATTGATGCACTTTTCTCCGCTGGCGCTCGAGTTGTTGCATTTGATATTCTTTTTTCTGAAACCTCTCTTCCCTTGGAAGACTCGGCACTTCGTGATGCTATAGATCGCCATCCTTCGCTTGTCCTGGCTGCAGATATCAGCATAGTGAATGATACGGTCTATTCCCAGGAAACGGTAATCGGGCCGCATCCTTCTCTGGTGAATAACCAGACCCCTATCGGATATATCCATCTCCCTGTGGATCCAGACGGATTTATCCGTAACAGTTATCCTGGTAAGCCACCCATGGAATCATTGTCTCTGGTTGCAACCCGGCAATTCATGGGATCGGCTTCGCAGACCTTCACGAGTACCGGTGGGATGATCAATTTTGCCGGACCGCATCGAACATTTAAAACCATTTCTTATTATCAGGCCCTGACCCCCGGTGCTCACCTGCCTGAAGGTTTGTTGAAGAATAAATTGGTTTTTGTGGGATTCAATACGCAGAATGTATTAGATATTAACCAAGTAAGGCAGGATCATTTTCCAACGCCATTTACTCGATGGGGAGATGGTTATATGTCAGGGGTGGAGATTCATGCCAATCTTGCCGCCAATACTTTATATAACAGCTATATAAAGGCTTTTTCCATATTCTGGACCATTGCGATTAGCCTTGTGGTTTGCACCTTGACAGGCATCCTCTTTTTTCGTAGAAAACCGTTGACCAGCGCCGGTGTCCTAATACTGTCCTGGCTTGTGACGGGTTTTATTGCTCTTTTGCTTTTCAAAATGAATAATCTTTATCTTTCCTATATATATATCTGCCTGCCGATGACAAATCTTTATCTGCTCAGCCCTTTTTTCCATTATATTGAGGGTCGGCGTGAACGAAATTTTATTCGTCAGGCCTTTTCAACCTATGTAGCCCCTTCCGTAGTTCGGCAATTGATGGCAAACCCCAGGCAGCTCAAGCTTGGGGGTGAAGAAAGACCCATTACTGCTTTTTTTTCCGATGTGGAGGGTTTTTCAGGTATTTCCGAAACATTGACCCCCGTGATGCTGGTCGGGCTGTTGAATGAATTTTTAACGGAAATGACGGATATCATCTATAACCATCAGGGAACGGTGGATAAATTTGAAGGGGATGCCATTATTGCCATGTTCGGCGCTCCCAATCAATTGTCGAATCACGCTGAGCAGGCTTGTCTGGCCTGTGTTAACATGCAGAACCGATTGACTTTTTTGCGTAAGAGCTGGCAGGCCAGAAGCCTTCCGGCGCTTAAAATGAGAATTGGGGTATGCACAGGCCCGGCAGTTGTCGGCAATATGGGCTCAAAACAACGGATGGATTATACCATGATGGGCGATACGGTCAATACCGCAAGCCGCCTCGAGGGAGTCAATAAGGAATATCATACCTACTGCCTGGTCTCTGAATCCACCCGCAGGGCGGCCGGAGAAGCCATTATTTTCCGGGAAGTGGATACCATCAGCGTTGTCGGGAAAAATGAAAGCATCCGGGTGTATGAAATATTAGGTATTCCCGGCCAATTGGATGCCGGCACCCTGCAGATGATAGAAACCTATGAACGAGGCTTAAAAGCGTATCGGAGGAGAGAGTGGCCTATAGCAGCCAATTGTTTTCAACAGATATTGACAAGCAGGCCCGAAGATGGGCCCAGTAAGATCATGTCAAAACGGTGTATGGAATTTATCAGCCATGGGCCGGACAAAAATTGGGAGGGTGTTTACAGAATGAAGACAAAATAGGCAGGGTGAATTTTTTCTATTTTGAGCTGAATGTCCATACCCCATTCCAGGTTTCGGGTGGAGATGTGATGAGGTCAGTACATCGTTTTATGTAAAGCTTATATAATTGGTGCGATGAGAAAGCCGAAAGACTTGAAAAACAGGTCAGGGCCTCTTTAAAACGCCCCGCATCATAATCAGACAAAGCATGGACATGGGTGTCGAGTTCCTGCCTGCGTGTTTCTGCCTCCTTCCACTCCAGTGGTGTAAAAATTTCTACGGGCTGGACCTTGCCTTTGACCCGAACTCGATCTAGACGTTGCCAGAAATAGTCTGAATCACACTGGATGCGGGTTTCTCCGCTTACTACGGCAGTGACGCCATAGACAGGGCAAAGTCCCTCAAGACGAGACGCCAGATTGATATTATCTCCGATGGCGGTGTATGACAGCAGCTCGTCGGTTCCCATATTGCCTATAAAAGCTTTTCCGGTATGGATACCCATTCCGATGGACAGATGAAATCCGTGTTCCTGCTGAAATTCCTTATTGAGCTCATGAAGGGCTTTATGCATTTCCAAGGCCGTACGGATGCTGCAGGAAGCATGGTCCGGAACATCCAAGGGGGCATTCCAGAAGGCCATCAGGGCATCACCGATAAATTTATCAAGGGTTCCCTGGTTTTTACGGACAATACTGGTCATGGGTTTAAAATAGCGGTTGAGAAGATTCACCACCTGATCCGGTGATAGTCGCTCCGAAATAGAGGTAAAATCTCTGATATCTGAAAAAAGAATGGATATGGTGCGGTTCTCTCCGGCCATGGCAATGTCTGCACGCCCACTGTCCACTATCCGATTGACCACTTCCGGTGCCACATAGCGACTGAAAGCCCGGTGGATATTTCGTTTTTGATGTTCTTCCTGCCAAAACTTAAGAGAGACCAGAATCATGGCTTCGCTTCCAATGGTTATGAGAGAATAGAGCGGGGAAATGAGAAATCCGTGCCGGAAAAAAATCAAGCCGACATACCAGAATCCCCAAGCTATCCCACCGGTAAGGGGGATGAAGACAAACGCGTGTATTCGGCCAATGGTAAGGATACAAAAAAGTCCTGTAAGGACGATGGTGATGGCCTGTATCCCTGGGCTCCAGGACGACAGGGTCATGAATCTTCGGGAAAGAATCGCATCCACAACTGCGGCATGGGCCTCAAAACCCGGATAGTGATCATCAAACAGGGTTGCGACGATATCACGCAATCCCGTAGCCGATGTACCAATGAAAGCGATTCTGTTTTTAAGCAGCTCAGGCTGAACAGGGCCTTCAAGAATATCTTCTGCACTGAAATATGGATAAGTCCCACCTCCGCCCCTGAACAGGATCGGGAGAGTTCCATCCGAGGCCAGTGGAATCAGATGAGAACCAAGGCGTATGCTTTGAAGGCCATCTTCATTGGTGTGGAGGACAAGGGTCTTCTCACCCATGGAAACCATTAGTACACGCAGTGCAAGGCTGGCATGGATGGTGCCGTCATAGGATAAAAGAAGGGGTACTCTTCGGATAAGACCATCACTGTCGGCGCTGATATTGAAAAAAGCGACTGAAGACACTTCGGAAAAAGAAGTCAAGGGCATGGACACGGAGGTGGCGGAAGGGAGATGTGTTATTGCCGGGACAGCCTTAGGAGTGCCTATTTCAGCAATGGATGGACCTTGGAGCAACGATGATGAAATGCTGCTGTCGAGTTGTTCATCGAAGCGGAAATAAGACCCGATAACTACGGGATTCTGACGAAGGACATGACTGAAGATGGCATCGTTGTCTTTAATTTCTGTGGGCAAACCTTGAAAGACGATATCGATGCCAAAGTCATGTTCAAGTTGATCATGCAGGGCCACTGGAGATGTACGATCCACTTCGGCCAGAAGAATATCCAGAGCCACTGCTGAAACTCCAGATTGTCCCAATTTGTCTATCAGAGCTCCCAGCCGGTATCTCGGCCAAGGCCACTGGCCGTATCGTGCAAGGCTCCGCTCGTTGATATCTATCAGAACTGGTATCGGGGATGGAACGCCAGGGTCGAGTCTTCGAAGGTAGTCATCATATAGTTTGAGATCAAGCTGTTTTAGGAATATGGGTTGCGCAATGTAAAGAAGAAGTACAAAAACAGAAATTCCCAGGCCAATCCAGACAATCCACAACGAGGATCTTTTCTTTTTGTGGTCATGTTTCATGGAAAAAGGTTAGAAATTCCAGGTCACACCCGTGCTGATAACATTTTGATCATAATCATACAATCCAGTATTGGAATCGTTTTCCAGGCGCTGATAACTCAAATTTACATTGAAAGAATCTGTCAGCCGATGGGTCAGATTAACTCCCATACGAATCTTTTCATCCTTCCTTGAATAGAAAAGCTGGCTGAATGCCGGTTCATCATAGGTTTTTGTTTCAAATGCGGCAATGAAACTGATTTCAGAGTCAAGGGGGAGGGAAAATTGAATCCGGCCGGAAATTTCCCATCCATCCGCACTATACTTTGACATGTCGGCGCTGTTGGCCATCCACCGCCCTCCTACCAGGATTTCGTGCTTATTATTAGAAAAAAACATTTGTATGTATTCACCAACCCAGCCATAGGTATCAGAATAATCGGGGGAATCAGGATAATTCCGCAGCCCGTATTCTGCTTTGGTGATGAGGTAGGTGTTTGGAAATAACTGATAGCTGAAATTTCCTTCAGTGCCGATGGAGGTCGCTATGTTTTCATAATCAAAAAGAGATTGTTCTCCTTTTATGCGTAAAGCCCAGGAAATATCTCTTACTGCATAATATACGCCGCCGGCAACCCGACCCCATGTCATGGCAGTGTCTTCATCAAAATACCATTTCTGATAGGCCCCGACATCTGCAATCAGCCACCATGGGCTTGTCGCATGCACCCTGCGATTCAGACCGATGCCGGCGAGGACATATGCTCCCCAGGATTCCTGGGCCATGCTGTCGCTGTTCAGAATCAGGTTTGTGTTTCCAATTGGAATAAGATGATCGGAAGGCGCAAGGGAAGTATTGCTATCATATACCATACCGGTGCTGATACGGCCATGGACCTTGAGGAGGTCCTGCTTCTGAGTCGACAGGGGAATGAGATTCCCAGGCTTCAAGGTTTTATTTAATGCAGCAGTTGCAGATTCGTGGTTTCCGAGAGCAGTGTAAACTTTGGCAAGCTCTTGCCATAATGTCATATTTTCCGGATAGCGCTGCACCAGTTGTTCATAAATAATGAGAGCCCTTGTCTGCTGTCCAGCCGAGGCTGCTGATCTGGCCAATCCCAGTTGGATTTCACCATTATCGGGAAATTCTCTCAAAAGGGTCATGTATGCGGCATATGCTTCCGACCAGCGCTGCTGTTCAAAAAGAGTTTTTGCATCATGTTCGGTAACGGATGACGCAAAAACGGAGCAGGCAGTAGCCAACAGTAAAAGTCCTACAAGCACTGACTGTAAAAAGGTTTTATAGAGTCTTGTAATTTTCATATTCTCTCCAGGATATGGTGCATATTGTTTCTGGGGTCATATTACTATTCTGAATAATGGGGTGATTGGGGTGATGGAGATGGAATTACCGGGATAAAATCAGAAGGAGGCACTACCACGGGAGGTGGCCATATAGGAGGCGCCACTACAGGAGGAGGCACCACTACAGGAGGAGGCACCACTACAGGAGGAGGCACCACTACAGGAGGAGGCACCACTACAGGAGGAGGCACCACTACAGGAGGAGGCACCACTACAGGAGGAGGCAC
>CAZWMY010000004.1:0-84710 GCA_964635025.1 uncultured Desulfobacula sp.
CAACCGGCATTTTCAGATCTCCTGATTAACGTTCTACTTTATTTTTTTGTCTTTCTCAGAATCACAGGTGCACCCAGGGGCTTCTTTTTCAGAACCGCAGATACACCCATGGTCCTCTTTTTTCCCATGGCATTCCTCAACCTGATCAGGGGTACAGTTTTCAGGCTTGTCTTTCAGTTTTTCCGGATGTTGGCATTTGCAGTCACACATGATGATCTCCTTTATTTTTTGGTTATAAGTTCGATTTTAAAAATTAGCTAGTCATTTTTTTACCCTGTTCTTTGCAAAACCCCGGCTGGAAAAATTAAACAGATCAATGGCGATCTGCCGGAGTTCATCTGAACAGTCAGCCGGCCGGAATTCCCGGTCAGCAGCAAATTCTTTCCAGAACGGGGGAAAATTATCGAGACGGGTGACCATGCCGCCTTCTTTATCCTCCACCACATAAAGAACGGTTTTTATCCCTGAGTTGATGATGCGGGTCAGGCACATGGGGCAAGGCTCAACAGATGTCACCAGGACCAGGTTTTTGCATTCCCGCGGGTTGTTGAAATTATCCGGGTCGTTCATCTTTTTTGCCCGGTCTTCATATTTATTGAGCAGATCCATTTCCGCATGAAAATCACTGCGAAAATGCGGGGAGAACTGGCGGTTCCGGCCATATTCCACAATCTCTCCCGTGGTGCTGTCCACAAGACAGGCCCCGATGCCGCCGGAGCCTTCCCGGATGGATTCCAGAGCGCTTTTCACCACCACCAGGGCGTAAGCCTCATCTTTATGCTGTTTTTCAATGGTATGAGCTGCAACCCTCTTCTCAAGCGCTGCGAGCTTTTCCGCCCTGTCGGCAAAAGCAGGCTTGCAGCAAAAAAGAAAAACAAAAGCCAGCATCACCCCGGCAAGGATGCCTTTTCTCCAAAACCGTTCTTCTTCCTGTCCTTCATGCTCTTCATGGTAAAAATCACATTCCATATTTGTCCATCCTGTGAATCACACCCAAACACCCCTGGTTAAACAAATTGCGTGCAAAGCATTCGATACTGATATCCACGCCGAACATCATGTGCATGAACATGCTCCGGTTGCCCACGGCAATGCTTTTCCCCGGATAGTCCAAGGCCAAAGTATTTTCAGGAATAGAGAGCATATAGCCGGAAAAAGGAAATTTCGTGATTTCCGCATCCCGGTCAAAGGACCGGTATCCGGCAGGATAGGCAAAGGGTTCGTGTTTCCCGGTGGAAAGGGTCAGATAGAAACTATCTCCCGGCTCATTGCAGAACCAGCCGCAGCCGTTTTTGCACATGGAGTGACCGGCCGGGAAAAACTCTTTTCCAACCCCTTCCACCAGGATCAGGGCAATCTTGTGATGAATAAGGTTTGACCGAACCAATTGTTTGATTCCCCTAAGATCATCAAGTTTGCCCAAACCCGTGTATACCGGAACCTTAAAATTATTTTCAGGGATATTCACAGGCTTTCTTAAAGTCGTTCCCATGGTCTTAAAGGTATACCCCTCCTTTGAAACCACCAAAAAATCGGGCATGAGCGCTTCATCCTGGTGAATCCGGACATCCGGCTCTTCTGACCTGAAAAGATCGATCCACTCGGCCCTTGTGACGATTCGCTCAATTTTTCCCTCTGCCACAAACCCATGAAGCAGCTTCATATCATCTTTGCTTGGCTGATGAACCCCGCAATACCGGGCCGACCAGTTGGAAGAAACAGCAAGCCCGTTAATCCCGGAAAGATTCATTTCTCCTTTTAAGGGAACCATTCCTCCCGTACCCACAATCACCGGGGTATAGCTGGATATCTCAATAAATTTTCGGGCTTCTGCCATGGCATTGGCACACATTTTTTCCCAGTCTTCTTTTGAATGGGCAAAATGCCGGTGACTAAAAAACTGCTGGACATAGCTCAAACAAACCAGGTTCGGCTCATACTGATCAATCAGGTCCAGAGCCGTCCGGGTCACCCATTCATTGGCCTTTTCATCCACATCACCCGGGTACGGATTCCAGCTTAAGACCTTGCTGACCATGTCGGCAATTGCGCCGGGTTCTTCCATCTGCTGCCCTGACTCAAGATCAAACCGGTTCTGCCACTGTCTGGCATCAATAATGGCAAGACTCATTTATACACTCTCCTTTTCCCGTTTTTCACACCAGCCCACCTTGGTTCCCAGCATGGCAATCTTTGTTCCACAGCTTGAGCAGACATTGCCGGGCGCGAGAAACTCATCCAGCCGGTCCCCGGAACACCCCAGGCTGAATCTTTTAATGACAACATCCCCGCAATTGGGACAAAGCGTATTCACCCAGTTAGACCCCACAAAATTATGAAAATAGATATACGGCAGATAATTTCTTGCCGATTCCAGGGCATCATTCATCTTTTTAATATCCGGATATTTGAATTCCTTCATGTCATGCTCGGGCAAAAGCCGGAACACATGCCAGAGAATTTCAGGGCTGATATCACAGATGAATTCGGCAATATCGGTGAGCTCATGATCATTGACATTTTCAACGACCGGCGAGGCAATCTCAATATGGCAATGCTGGGAAAGGGTATAAATATTTCTCAGAATAGGATCAATGCTGTTCACCCCCACATATTCCTTGTAAAATGCATTGGAAAAGCCTTTTAAGCCCACATGGACAAAGGAAAAAATCTCAGCCAGCATCAGGGTGGATTCTTCCGTGGTATAGCCATTGGTGAGGCAGCCCATGGGAATGCCTTCTCTTTTTGCATGTTCCGACACCCGCAGGAGGCTTGGCAAAGAAACCGCCGGTTCATTGACATTAAAAATGATATTGTGGCATCCGAGCTTTTTTGCCATGGCCACCAGTTTTTCCCCTGAAAATTCAAACATGACGTCCTGGACATCGGCCGGGTCCTGACAGGCGATAAAGGAATTGGAGCAGTATTTGCACCTGAAATTGCAGCCGGCAGTCCCGATAATCATGGACGGTGATCCGGGATAAGCATGATAAAACGGGACCGATTCGATCCTTGAAGGCGAATAGGTGCACCATTTGTCCGGGTAGAGTTCAGCCACCTTTCCTCCCACATCTTTGTACATGCCGCAAAAACTTTTTCCCTTTGTCAGATCACATTTGTGTTCGCAAAAATTACATTTCATAGACTCACCTTTTAATTCATATTTACCGGGATTTGTTTGGGGATCACCACAAACACCCCTTTTTTTGTCACATCACATTCAATATTATCTCCCAGGACACAGGAAAGAACCTCGTTGGTAAGGATCGCCCCGGTTTCTCCCGCGGCCCTGACAGTGCCTTCATGGATCAGGATCACATCATCGCAGTAATAATGGGCGAGATTGGGATCATGAAGGGTGATCAGAACCGTCATGTTTCGTTTTCTTGCCAGCCCCTGCATAAGCGCCATGATCTTGTGCTGGTTGGCAAAATCCAGATGGGAATTGGGTTCGTCCAGCAGCATGATGGGCGTGTCCTGGAAAAGGCCCCGGGCCAGCATGACCAGCTGGCGCTCTCCGCCGGACAGGGTATTGAACGGCCTTTTGGCCATGTGGCCAATTCCGGTTTCGCCCATGGCGTCCATGGCTTTTTGTTTTTCTTTTTTTGATGGGGCGGCCCAGGCCTTGATCCTTGCAGCCCCGGCCATCAGGACCATATCAAGACATGAAAAAGAGAACGGGGAAAAACTCACTTGCGGGACAACGCTGATCATCCTTGCAATCTTATCCCGGCTCAGTTTTTTGATATCCTTACCCAGGATGGTAATGGTTCCCTCATTGGAGGGCAAAAGCCCGTTGATGCACCGGAGCAGAGTGGTTTTGCCCGAGCCGTTGCGTCCCATGAGGGCGCAAATCCTGCCCGGCCCCACACTCACATTGATCTTGGAAATCACGGGAGCGCCACCATAACCCACACTGACATTTTCAACCCTGAGATTCATGTGAAAACCTCGCTTTCCCGGCGCTGATCACCAGATACCCTAAAAAAGGAGCGCCGAATATGGATGTGACAATACTGATGGGGATTTCAGAAAGCATGACGCTTCTGGCCACCGTATCCATGATCATCAGAAATATTCCCCCCAAAACCGCTGTCATGGGGATAAGCCGCCGGTGCTCGGAGCCTGATAGATATCTGGCGATATGGGGGACAATGAGTCCAATCCAAGCCACATTTCCTACGGCCGACACAGAAGTGGCCACCATGAGGGTACTGATCAACACATAGAAAATCCGCCAGCGGACCACATGCACGCCCATGGACTGTGCATCCTCTTCACCCTGGGTCATGATATTCAAGCGCCAGGAAAAAATCATGACCAGAATAATTCCCGGAAAAAGAATGGGCACGATCCCCCGGACCTTGACCCAGGAGGCGGTATTAAAACTGCCCATGGTCCAGAACACGATCTGGGCCAGCTGGTCATATGGATTGGCAATATACATGATAAAGGAAAGCCCTGCCTGAAAAATGGCGGAAATCACAATTCCGGAGATGACCAGAACCGAAGGAGAACTATCCCGGCTCAAGGATGCCAGGATATAAGCCAAAGTGACGGCCGTGATGCCAAAACAAAAAGCGCTGGTCTGGATGACAAGGGCAAGGGGCGTTAAAAACATGATGGCCAGGGCCGCGCCAAAACCCGAACCTGCTGTTACGCCGAGGATATCCGGCGCAGCCAGGGGGTTCCTGAAAAGAGCCTGGAACACTGCGCCTGCCGTGGAAATCCCGGCACCCACAAAAACACTCAGGATAATTCTAGGCACCCGGACATTCCAGAAAATCGTCATCATATCGGCTGGTGCTGAAAAAAACCGGTTTTCAAATCCAAAAGGATATAAAAGCAGCCCTGCCACCTGGCCCGGCTCAATGGGATAGCGGCCCATGCAAAGACAGATGAACAAAATTACAGGAAAAACCAGCCCGCCGATGATCAGTATTTTTTTCAATCGAGCCTGCCTCCCAGCTCTTCAAAGGAAAACCCTGCAAATTGTTTGTAAAACGCATTGGCTGTCGCCATCATATCGATATCGGCAAAAAGTTCGGGATAAAGGGTTTTGGCTGACCACACCACCCCCAGAACACAGTGGGGAGCCGGAAAATCCCACCACCCGATATTGGAGGGAAAGGTAAATATCTTTTTCTCTTTTATGGCGGTTATGGTCTGGAACTGGGGATTTTCCAAAATCTTGTCCTTGCCGTAAACATCCAGATAGGAACCAAGGAAAATCACATCCGGGTTCCATTTTGCAATCTGCTCCGGAGACACATCAGCCCAGAATCCGGTTAATTCGCTTGCCACATTGACGGCACCGGACAAATTCAGGATCTCGGTTTGAAGCATATTGCCCGTGGCAACGGAAAAAATACTTCTGGGTCCGGCAAACATGACGGCAATGGGTTTTTCCACGTGGTCTTTCAACCGGTTTTGCACCATGACAATAAGATCCTGGCAGGATTTGATATAGGCCTCACCCTTATCTTTCACATCCAGGGCATCAGCCATCAGGCGGATGGCGGTATAGCTTTCTTCAATGGTTTCCCCTTTTATGGCCACCACCGGGATTCCGGCATTTTTATACTGATCGATCTGAGATTTGTCCATGGACGCATAGGTAAATATAATTTCAGGGTTCAGGCTGATGAGGCCTTCAATGTTCACCCCGTGGGAGTCCATGAGCTTGGGAAGATCAAAAAAGGCCGGATCGATTTTGGACCTGGCCTCGGCTTCTTTTCCGTAAATGCCCCTATCCACCAGGAGCGCCTGAAGACCCAGGGCATACACGATTTTACCACCAAAATGGTGGAGTGCTGCAATTTTTTTAGGATGTATGGGAATCACCACTTCTCTTCCCAGCTGATCCTTGATCGTTCGTGTTTTTGCCTTTTTTTCCGAAATAAAATCACACCCTGAAATAAAACACAGCAACAGGCAAAAAAGGACCAGCACACTGGAAAATTTACATATTTTCATCACACCTCCCAATAGACAAGGGCTGACCGGTTGCCGATGGGCCAGACATATTTGCCGTTTTCAAAGGTTAAATTATGGTTCAGCAAATCCGTTAAAAAAAGATCATATTCCGTGTTTTCTGAAAGCCCCAACCGGTTTTTAATTTCAGTAAGGGCCTCTTCAAAAGATTCATTGGCCCAGCCAGGCCAGTTTCCATAGGCCTCCATGATCACATCCGGGTAAATATCCATGGTAAGAAGAATATTATAGGCAATCTGGAAATTCGGGCTGTCATAGGGCTGGCCGAAGATTTTTTTGGCGGCAACAGCCATGACCGCATTGGCCAAAGGAGCCCGCATGAGAAGGATGCAGGCTTTTTTTGCCACAGCACACATTTTCTCCACAAAGGCCTTAAAATCCCCCACTCCGTACATGGAATGGGAAGCCAGGACAAAATCATGGGGTTCGATATCATCTTCAGGCCAGTGGCCGGTGACAATATCGATATTGGTAATCCTTTGTTTTTCGATTTTTTCTTTGAGCACCTCCTGCATGGCAAGGGAAGGTTCAAAGGCCGTCACCTTTGATGCATAGGGGGCTGCAAACACAGACCATTTCCCGGTTCCGGCCCCGATGTCGAGAAGGCTTGATCCCGGGTGATCCAAAAGTTTTTTGACCAGAAAATCCCGGGACGAATCCGGTTTTGACCATCTTTCATCCACCATTTTATCAAAATCCTTGGCCTTGTGTTTCCAGAAATCATCTTCTTTTGTTTCCTTCTTCCGGGAAAAGGCTTTGTTCTGAATCTCAGAAAGATCTTTCCACAATTTACACCAGTCAGTTATCCGTTCCATATGTCACCTGTCTTTTTACATTGTCCGTACAAAAGGCCCATGATCTGTCCGGACCACTTCAACACTGCCGCCATAGGTTTTTGTCAATAAATCATTGGTCAGTACTTCTTCAGCTTTTCCAAATGCCACGAGTTCCCCTTTTTTTACCAGCATGATCCCATGGGCAACGGCAGCGGCTGCATTGGGGTCGTGGGTGGTAAACACCACGGTCCGGCCCTGTTCTGCAATGGTTTTCATGAGGATCAGCATCCGCCGCGTATTCATCAGATCCAGATGGGAACAGGGCTCGTCCAAGAGCAGGATTTCCGGGGCCTGGGCCAGGGCCCGCGCCACATGGACCAGTTGTTTTTCTCCGCTGCTGAGCCGGGTGAGGGTCTTTTTTGCCATGTGGGCCATACCCACAGTGGCAAGGGCGATTTCCACCGCCTCCCTGTCTGCCGGACCCGGAATCGTGAGGAGCCCCAGATGCGGGGCCCGGCCCAGAAGGACATATTCTTCAACACTCAGATCAAAAGGCACGGTCTCGTTCTGGGACACCATGCCGATGAGCTGTTTGATCCTCCCGGTTTTGTAATTTGATACCGGCTTTTCAAAAAAATAAACTTCTCCCTGGTTTGGGGGATAAAGCCCTAAAAGGATATACAAAAGCGTGGTCTTTCCAACCCCGTTGGCTCCTAAAATGGCGGTTACGGTGCCGGGGGCAAGGCAAAAATTCATTTCGGAAATGACCGGTTCGCTTTCTTTATCATAGGCAAAGCTTAAATTTTGAATGGCCACGGCTGTTTTCATATCATCCTTTTTTAAGCTGCAGCTGCCGGTTCATTAAAAAGAAAAGGAAGAGTCCTGCGCCGATAAAAGAAGTCAGAATCCCCAAAGGGACCTCTCCTGAAAGAAGGGTCCTTGAGATATCATCACAGAACAAAAGGAAAAACCCGCCCAGCATGAGGGATACAGGCAATGCAACCTGTGCATCCGACCCTGAGAGGCGTCTGGCCATGTGCGGGACGATAAGCCCCACCCACCCGACCTGGCCGGTCTTGGAGACCACGGCAGATGTGGCCAGGACTGCCGTCAAAAGCAATAAAATTCTTTCATAAGAGGAGTTGGCCACAAGGGAAAAAATGGTCTCATCCTGCATGGACAATAGATTCAGACGCCATCGGAAAAGATAGATGATAAAAAGACAGGGAATGCAGATGGCAGAAATCTGGATCGTGTCGATCCAAGTGATGCCCCAGAGCCCGCCCAAAAGCCAGAAAGTCAGTTCAGGCAATTCCCGCAACGGATCGGCCAGATATTTTAAAAGCCCGGTGCCCGAGGCAAACACGGCTGACACGGCAATCCCGGAAAGAATGAGCCTCAAGACCCAGTCACCGAATTTAATACGCGTGGCAATGAACCAGGACAGGCCGAGGCCTGAAAAGGCGAAGAGAGCCGCAGACCCCTGGATGGCAGGTACAGTCCCACCCAGGATCACGATTCCCAGAGACGCACCAAAGGCAGCGCCGCCGGAAACCCCCAAAAAACCCGCATCCACAAGGGGATTTCTGAAAATCATCTGGAACACCGTACCGGAAGCAGCCAGGACCATACCTGTGACAAAGGCCATGATGATTCTTGGAATACGGATATCCATGATCACGTTCTGGACCAGCCTGTCGTTTAAAATGTCTGAAAGACTTGTGATGAAAGGCGCCGGGTATCTGCCGAAAAATACGGAACCCAAGATGAGACCGATGGTGCAAAACAAAACAAGAGAGATTTTGATTTTGCTGAATCTCATATTATTCCTGTCTTGGCATGAGATGTTGGTCAATGCTGGCTTCATCAAGCCTGTAAAGCACCTTGAAAAATTCTTTCACGGTTTGGTTGATGTCCAGCACTTCTTTACCGAATTTGTCGGGATAAGTCATTTTTGCCATCCACAAAGTCCCCAGTATCCACCGGGGGGTGGCTGAATCCCAGCCGAAAATATCCTGGGGAAAAAGATGAAGCTCTTTATTCTGCAATGCTTTCATCTTGCTCCATTTTGAATCTTCATAAAAACTTTTGACAACGGCCTGACCTTTCATCTGATACCAGACAATGAGAAAAATTTTATCCGAGTTCCAGGCCGCCACCTGTTCAAACCCCGTAATCTGCCAGCCGTCACTTACCGTCAAAGAGTCGAGCCAGACAGGATTACCACCGGATAAAAGGGCCTGTTGGGTCTGAAACCATCCCATGGCCGGAACATTCATGGACAGGCTGTTTCCCCGATTGTTGTATTCCAGGACCAGAACCCTTGATTTTTCTTTGGGAGTGAGTGCCCCGACCTTATCTTTTATAAGGGAAAGTTTATCCTTATAATATAGGGCAATGGTTTTGGCCCTTTCTTCATTCCCGAGAACCTTGCCCAGGTTTTCAATATCCTTGAAAAACATGTCCGGTGTTTCCGGCGCCACATGAAGAACCGGTATCTGAAGCGCCTTCAAAGACCTTGCAAGATTGCCTTCACTGGTCGCCTTCATAATGACCAGGTCCGGTTTCAGGGAGGCAACGCTCTCAGGGCCGGGGTTGGTGTCCAGGGTCTGCTTTAAAGAGAGTTTGGGATCAATGAGCTCTAAAAATTCATCCTTCATTTTATATTTGACTTCAAACCCTTTTAACCGGTCTTTGGTTTCTTCAAACATATACAGCATGTGAAGGGGAATATAGGGACCGGCCCCGACCACAACCAGACGATCCGGCAATTTTCCCAGGACAAGGGTTTTACCGGCTGAATCTGTAAGGGTAATGGAAGCTGATGCAGGGGATGTAAAAAAAACAGCTGCCATCGAGCAGAAGACCACCAGAACAATTATTTTTTTAATGTGGATCATGGGTGTGATGGGTTTTCCTTTTAGCTTTCTTTTAAAATCGGAACACAGATTTTCCGGTTAATCCCGTCCAGCACTTCAATGACCCGGATGTTAATCCCATAGGTGGCAGAAAGAACCTCTTCAGTCAAAACCCTGTCCGGCTTTCCCAGGGATTTCATGGAATGATCTTTCAGGATGCCGACCTGGTCTGCATTTAAAAAAGCATGATCCGGGAAATGGGAGGCCATAATAATGGTAATGCCTTCTTTTGACAGGCTGTTCACCTTTTCCAGGATTTTCACCTGGTTACCGAGATCCAGATGGGAAGTGGGTTCATCTAAAAGCAAAACCCGCGGAGACTGGGTCAACGCCCTGGCAATCAGAACCAATTGCCACTCCCCGCCGGACAACCGGTTGCAAGGGCGCCGGGCCAAATGGGTGATGCCGATTTTTTCCATGGAATCCCAGGCTTTATCCTTATCTTGTTTTGAAGGAGAAGAAATCATGCTGATTCTGGATGCCCTTCCCATGATCACGATTTCTTCCACGGTAAATGGAAATACCAACACCAGGCCCTGGGGGACATACCCCAGTTTCCCGGCAATGTGGCCCGGGCTCATGGTGTTTAAATCCTCGTCGTCAATGGCCACACGGCCTGTCGCAGGTTTTAAGAGCCTTGAAATGCATTTTAAAAGGGTTGATTTTCCTGATCCGTTGGGTCCCAAAAGGCAGAAGACCTCTCCGGGGTTAAGCAGAATATTGATATTGGAAAAAATAAGATCTTCTGTTTTGTCCGTATATCCGAAGGAAAGGTTTTTTATGTGCACCCGGCCGGTCATGGTTCAGGATACCTTCTGACTTTTTCTGAGTAAAAATGCAAACACAGGAGCCCCGAAAATAGCGGTCAGGATACCGATGGGAATCTCCGTGGTCATGGCGGTTCTTGCAATGGTATCCACGGCCACAAGATAGGAGGCCCCGATGACCATGGAAATGGGAAGTAGGTGTTTGTGGTCCGGCCCTACGATGAGGCGCCCGATATGGGGAATCATGATCCCGATCCAGCCGATGATCCCGCTGATGCAGACTGCAGAGGCCGTTGCAATGGTGGCGCTGACGATGATGACGGCTTTTAAGGCTTCGGTGTTGATGCCAAGGGATCTGGCGTCTTCATCACCCATGGACAAAAGGTTGATCCGCCAGCGGACCATGAGCAGAACCGCCATGCAGATGATAAATACCGGCAGGGTGATTAAAAGATTTTTAAACGATACCTGGTTCAATGATCCCAGAAGCCAGAACACAATGGCGGGCATTTTGTTCATGGGGTCTGCCATGTATTTCAGAAGCGAGGTCAAAGCAGAAAATAAAGACCCTACCACAATGCCGGACAGAACCAGCATGAGAACCGGGGTCATCTTGTATACCCGGGACAGGGCATAGGTCATGCCGACAGAGGCAAGACCGAATAAAAAAGAAATAAGATGAATCGCCCAGATATTGTCAAACAGGAGAATGGCGAGAGCTGCCCCAAACCCGGCGCCTGCCGCCACACCCAGGATATGCGGGCTCACCAGGGGATTTTGAAAAACCCCCTGAAAGGCTGCTCCGGATACGGAAAGAGAAGCCCCGACCAGAATTCCGGCCAGAATCCGCGGAAGTCTCACATCCATAACCACGGAATAGGCAGTGGCAGACCAGTCTGATTCGAATGAGAAAACCGGTGAAAAAAGAATTTTCATGGTTTGAATAAACGGGATATTCACGCGGCCAAGGCTCAAGGATGAAAACACCACAAGAACCAGGATAAAAATAAAAATCCAGGTCCAGGTTTCCGGTGAGAAGGTATTGGATCTTCCCTGAATATGGGCAGGTTTATCCTTTATGGCTGATCCCCTTCATCATTTTTGATTCATAGGTACCCAAAAGGATGTCTTTGACCTGATCATCGCTCAGGTCAAAACCAAAGATCTCCTTATAAAATTCTTTAACCATGCAGTTGACGCAAAGATCTTGAAATTTTTCCGGATAGGCCGTAGATGCCAGCCACAAGGGATAAATAACAGCCGATTCTGCCGTGGGCCGGTTAAAAATAAAAATCCCGGCAGGCTGGAAATAAATCTGCTTATCCTGAACCGCCTTGATTTTCTCCCACTGGGGGTCCTGATAGAGATCTTCAGGGTTCCCGGAATTAATCACCAGGATATCCGGGTTCCAGTCCAGGACCTGTTCCATGGAAACTTCTCCTAAGCCCGAATGAAGCCCGGTCTGTGTGCCCAGGGTGGTGATGGTTTTGGCCTGATTCACGCATCCGGCAAGTTCAATATGCTCCTGCATGAATGTGTCCCCGCCAAGGGTCACCAGATGGTTGGGGTTATATCCCTGGAATACTTTTTTCTTTTGATCTTCCAGGATGTCCTTGGTCCTTTCCCTGACCAGGTTAGTGATCTTGTCCAGGAATTTCACATATTTTTCCGCCCGGTCCGGGGTATTGAACAAATAACCGTAAAACCGGATTTCTTTTTTGATATCCACAAGACCCGCGCCCATGCTGTCGGAAAGGATGGCTACCGGTATCCTTGTTTTTTCAAGAACGATATTGCCGTCAATATCTCCTGAAACAGCAATATCCGGGTTGGATTTGATGAGTTCTTCAATATTGATGCTTCCTGAGGTGGTCCGCGGCCCGGGAAGATCTTTGATTCTCGGGTACATTTCCCTGACCAGGCTGGACATTTTCAGGGTATTGGTCACGGCGCAGAGATTGTTCTGAACCCCCAGGATAAAGGCAATCTGACCGGTGGGCCCACCTAGGAGAGCGATCCGTTCAAGGGGATCTTTTATCTCAAAGGTGCGGCCCTTCATATCGGTAATGGTGCGGGTTTTGCCCTGAATATTTTTTTTTGTGTTTTCGTGGGTCAGATAAACCTTGGAAATGAATACAAAAATAAGGAGCACCACAATTGACCATAAAATTTTTGATTTTGTCATTTTTCGTAGTTTTCCATCAATGGGCATCGAAATGATGGTTTCATTTCGATGCCTTTGGATCATGAACAATCTTGTTTCGGGTTAAAAACTGAATTTCATGCCGGCAAGAAAATTTCTGCCGGGAGTGGGGCCGCTTCCTTCTTCATAATCTTTGTCAAAAATATTGGAAAACTCTAGGAAAAGGTCTGTTGAAAAACTTTTAGATAATGGAATGGCCTGATTCAGTCTTGCATTACAGAGAATAAAATCACCCAGTCTGACTCTGTTGAAATCGATCTGCTCCCCTGTATAGATGGTTTGGAAGGCAGCTGTGAGTCCAAAATCAAAAGCATACCTGATATCAAGGCTTGCCTTGTGTTCGGGGATATTGGCTGAATCTGTTTCCACACTTGTGGGGCTTGTTTTCTCTTTTGAAGAAATATAGGTATACCCTAAAGTTGCGTCCAGATTCCACGGTGTTGTAATATTCAACAGGGTTTCAATCCCTTTTATTTCCGATTCGGCAATATTAATATTTCCGGCTCTGTTCGGGTTGATAATTCTATCCGTTATATCATTGAGGAATGCAGCGACAGAAAGGTCAAACACTTCATTAAACCGTTTTTTTGCACCAATTTCATAGGCAATGGTTTTTTCAGGTTTCAAAGTCAAATTCCCACCGGCAATGGTACTGTATAGTTCTTTCATCTGCGGGAATCTTGTTTTTTTACCGATGGAGGTATACAGATTGAAATCCTGGGTCACATCAAAGGAGAGACCTGCCTGGGGATTCCAGGTCGTGACCTTTTCGCGGGTCAGTCCGCCATAGGCCTCAACAGGCTCGTTCACATCATAACTCACCCCTGCATTCAGGGTCAGACGTTCGGTCAGCCGGATTTCATCTTCAATTCCAAAAGAGTAAATATCAACCTCATATTCTTTTTTGGGCTGATATCCGACAGAGGCTCTTCTAGAGACAACATTTCCTGTTGTTGCATCATAATAATCCTGTTCCTGATGATTGTCTTTCATATAGCTGACACCCATTTTTACAAGGCTCACAGCCCCGAAATCCAGGTATGCCTGAACTTCTCCGCCAGCAGTAGCGTCATTATATGCACTTCGCTCAAACATCTTTGATGCCGGGGCAGTGGTATGATTTCTATCCCAGCCGCCTACATCCTCAAGCGTATCATCGTGATCCACATAATATACCCTGGCCTTCATGGACAAGAGATCAGTAAATTTATGTTCCCCGGCAAGGCTTATCTGCCACTGATCCCAACTGGTAAATGCCCAGTATCTGCTGTTGAATGTGGGAACCCCTTTTTCATTTTCATGATAATCAAAAGAAAGATACAGTTTTGAATCGGCATCGTATTCATACCCGATTTTTGAATTAAATGTATCCTTTGTGTAATAGCTTAAGTCCCTGACTCCCCCGTCTTCATTGTACTGGGTTCTTAAACCGGTTCTTGTATTATTGGGATTAAAATCATCGGAAAGTTCAAACCCGTCCGATGTCCTGTGGCTTGCCGTTACCCAGTAATTCCATTTACCTATTGATGCGCCGTGATTGGCAATATAATTCTGGGTATCATTGGGACCAAATGATGAAATCAGGCTGGTATAGGGTTTTTCCCCGCCTTTTTTCGTAATAATATTAATCACACCGCCCATGGTATTGGGGCCATAGAGCACGGAAGACGCACCTTTGATAATTTTGATTTTGGCAATGGCATCTACAGGAATCATATCCAGGGCCAGAGAGCCGTCATAGGACTCATGGGCAGGAACTCCGTCAATCAGGACCCTTACATTTTTCTGGTCAAAACCGCGAAGCTTAAGGTTTGCCTGACCTTTGCCGCCATATTGAATATCAATCCCCGGAATCATTTCAAGGGCTTCGGCAACGGTCTGAGCACCCTGCATTTCGATATCCTCCATCGAAACCGTTTCTGTTGTGGTAATGCTGTTGATTTCATCTCCTTTATCCATGATCAGCACATCACCCAGATCAAAGACCTGACCCTGCTGTTTATTGTCTTCAGCAGATACAGGGCCGATCTGAACAGTTAATAAAAATAATAAAACCAGCACAAATTTTCCAATTGCTTTCATAACACCTTCTCCACAATAAAAAATAAATTCCTGACCCTGATATACTGCCTTTGGGAGGCAATGTATCCCTGCTCTATAACCAAGCATTTATTTATTTACATTGTAGCTATTTGTCAATCACTATTTGTGATTATTTGTCAGTATTTCTAATAAATGTTTTAGGTTATAAAAAAATACTTACTATTATCAACTAATTATAACCGATAATAATGTTTTTGATTTTTTATATTGACAAAAAGACAATTCATATCGAATATGGCTATTCAAATAACGGTCTTTGCTTGCATTGGAATAAATCGAATGTGGTAAGAATTGGAAACAATAGGCAATACAGGTAATGGAGATTTTTCATATTATGATGATAGAACGAAAACTAACCATTAATAACTTTATGGTTGCGATCATTGCAGTGGTTATTTCGATGATTTTATGGGCAGGCGCAGCTATTGCGGATGATAAAATTGTAGAAAGGGATACGGACAAGGACGGAAAGATCGACCAGATCGGTCATTTTGATTCGGCAGGGAAACTTGTCAAACTGGCCCTTGATTCGAACAAGGACGGAGTGATGGATCGGTTTCAGTATTACCGGGACAGTGAGCTTATCCGGATTGAGGGGGACAAGAATGGGGATGGGAAAATCGATTCCTGGGATCATTTCGAGGCCGGAAAAAGGGTTCGAAATGAGCAGGCGTCTTTTGAGACGGGCAAAGTCAATCAGATTACGGCCTTTGATGCACAGGAACGTCCCCGGATGATGCAAAAGGATACGGAAGGAAAGGGCGTCTTTGATACGGTCTATAATTTTACAGATGGAGTGCTTTCTTCCATGACCAAAGATTCGGATGGAGACGGGAAACCGAATGTATGGGTCACTTATAAGAATGATAAGCCGGTGGAGCGCCGCGATGACGAGAACGGGGATGGAAAAACGGAAAAGATCACTCTTTTTGATGCCGAAGGCAGACCAAAGGAAAGCCGCCATGACCTGAATAATGATGGAATATATGAAAATATCCGGGTTTATGATCTCGGTGTCCTGGTTGAAAATAAAAAGGAGATGGATGCTGAAGGAAAATTTCATAATATCACCCGTTATAAAGACGGACAACCCGTTGAGCAGCAACAGGACACCAATGGAGACAATATCTGGGATATCCTGACCTATTTTAAAAACGGCAAACCCGTTCGTCAGGAAAAGGACACCAATCAGGACGGCAAGATGGATGTCTTCAGCTATTATGATGCCCAGGGCGTTTTAGAGAGAGTGGAAGAAGACACAAAACATACCGGGAAAACAGACCGGATCAAGCATTTCCGTAACGGGGACCTTGATAAAGTGATCCATGATGCAGATGGAGATGGGTTCAAAGAGACACAAATTCAATATAAAAACAGCAAGCCTGTTCTCCAGACCGAAGACCGCAACAAAGACGGAAAACCGGATTTAACCCTTTATTTTGATGAAAACGGGGACAAGGCGCGTGCGGAAATCGACTCAGACCTGAAAGGAAAAATCGATACCTGGGAATATTATCAGAAGGGCGAGCTTACCCGGATAGAAAAAGATGAAAAGAAAACCGGCAAGGTGACGCTGAAGATTTATTTTTCAGGCGGTAAAAAAACCAAAGCGATTGTTGATAAAAATGCAGACGGCCGTTTTGAGATCACGCAATGGTTTGATAAGCCGCCCTGGTCCATGGTCATGGAAGCGGACATAAACGGGGACGGGCAGCCCGAGGCCCGGTTTTTTTATCAAAAAGATATTCTCAGGGAAAAAGAAATGGATGAGGACGGGGATGGCCGGATGGATCTGAAAGAATTTTTTAATGCTGCGGGAAAGCTGGTGAAACGAATCGAAAAAGACGAAGGCGCCAAGCAGATGAACATGACCTGGCTTTTTAACGAAACCGGAGAGGCCGTGAGCATGGAAAAAGACAGCAATGGCGATGGCCGGGTGGACACCTGGTATCATTATGACAAGGGCAAAATTGTAAAAGTGGAAGAAGACACCAATGGGGACGGGAAACCGGATATCTGGGAAGAGTATGATTCATCTGAAATAATGGTCAAGCGCTCTCAGGACTTTAATTTTGACGGCAAGCCGGACATGGTGGAGAACCCGGATAAAAAAAGCAGTTAGCCGTTCAAGTGTATTAGCGTATTTGAAATAATAAGGAGAGAAAAGACATGTTTGAAGGAAAAACAATATGGGAAGTGATCAATATGGGCGGATTTACCATGTATATGCTCATGGCCGCCTCAATCTTATCTTTAGGGGTATTTTTTGAGCGTTTCCTCAGTTACCGGAAAAAAGCCGTGGACCGTGTAACATTCATGGAAAAAATCCGGCTGAATGTTGAAAAAGGGGATATTGCCGGTGCCGTCAAATTCTGTGAAACCATTGCCGCTCCTGTTGCAGCAGTAGCACTGTCCGCGCTCCGGCATGCAGGAAAGGATGAAACCCTCATTTCCAACGCAGCTGAACGGGAAATCATGCTGGAAACGGCAGATCTTGAAAAATATACCAGCATTGTCGGAACCATAGGGAATATTGCCGTTTATATCGGTTTGTTCGGGACAGTTCTTGGAATTGTACGCTCTTTTCACAATATGTCTCAGATCGGTTCGGGCGGTATATCCGTTGTCATCGGCGGGGTTGCGGAAGCTTTGATCTGCACGGCCGCAGGCCTGTCCGTGGCGATCCCTGCTGTAGTCGTATACAATTATTTTATGCGTCGTGTGGATGGGTTTGTCATGGATATGGAATACTGCTCATCTGCAACAAAAGACCTTTTAACCGGGAAGAAACCGTCATGAAAAAAGCGACCAAACGCGGAAGGGTTATGGCGGAAATCAATATCACGCCGTTTACCGACGTAGTGCTGGTGCTTTTGATCATCTTCATGATTGCAACGCCGGTACTCCTTCAGCCCGGCATCAAGGTGGAACTTCCCAAAGCCAAGGCGGCAGAGAGCAATACCGATAAAAATCTGACCATCATCGTGGGGACAAACGGGGAGGTTTATTTGGATGATCAAAGAATAGAGCTTGGCAATCTGAGATATGAGATAGCCACACGCCTTGCAGATAAACCCGGCATGTCCGTGATTGTCAAGGGTGATAAAGCAGTGGCCTATGAATGGATCGTCAAGGTGATTGATGCGGCCAAGCAATCCGGTGCCAAAAAATTTGCGCTGGGAGTGGAACTTAAAGACGGCGCATTTGGTATTTGATCAAAAAGATCAGGATTTAAGAGGAGGCAATCGTGATTGCCATTAATAAAAAAAAGATAAAATTGTTGCCGGCAGGAAAAAAAGAATCCCACAGGTTTCTGAGCATCATGATGAGCCTGTCCCTGGCGGTGCATTTGATTCTATTTTGGGGTTTTTCTTCTGTCCAGATGTTCAAAACACATATCGTCCCTGATCTGACATTTGAGAATACTGCCGAACCCCCTTCCAGAATTATTCCGAGACCAAGGGCTACGGCCAGGGAACTATCAGACCTGGATGACATAAAGGATATCCAGAATTTTAAAATGAGCGCAGGCACTCCCCCTCCGAATGTTGAATCAACCCGGCCCAGTTCAGGTCAACCGTCCGGTGCAGCAAGTTTTGCCGGAGCGAGCGCGGGGATATCAGCAGGAAACGAGGGCTCCATCAGCGTTCCGTCTATCCCCGGGGCAGCAGCCATTGGAAGCCCCGGCATGCATATATCGCAATGGAACCCGTCAGGCGCCGGAGATTTGGATGTTACGGATTTTTCAAGCTCCAAGACCTATCTGGAACTTGTGAAACTCAAAATAGAGAAAAATAAAAAATATCCGGAAGACGCAAAGAGCAATCATGTAGAAGGAATTGTAAGCCTGAAATTCATTATCTCCCCGGACGGCACCATTAAAAATACGGAAGTTGCAAAAAGCTCCCGAAATAAAATCCTGGACGAGGCTGCTCTAAAGGCCCTAAAGGATGCTTCGCCTTTTCCCAAACCGCCAACAAAGTTTTTTAAGGGAGATATCCCTTTGCAGATTTCCATCAGCTTTGAATTGACCTGATCCTATGCTCCCATCCCTTAATTCAACGGTTGCAAGATCTGAGACGGTTATAAAATCAATGTGCCGGTATATGGCAATTGCCGGGTTTTGCCTGCTTTTGCATTTTTGCCCTGCCATTGCCGATGAAAAATCGGTTATGCATTTCCCGGAACGAATCGTGCTCACGATTACCGAAATGCCGTTCAACAGCCAGGCCGTTACCTGGCGGACAGGGCAAAAAAAAGGTTCCCCCAGGGCTGAACTCATCACACCATCGGATCTTTTAAACCCGGATAAACCACTGAAAATATTTCCGGCCGTCACATCTGTGGTGGAACCGGATAATAATAAATCCCTTGCATACCAGCACTCCGTTATTTTCAGCGGATTAACGCCGAATATGATCTATGCCTATCGTGTGGGGGATGATCAGACATGGAGTGAATGGAACCAGTTCAAAACCGCATTTGATAAACCGGAACCCTTCACATTCCTTTATTTCGGAGATGTTCAGGAGCAGGTTTTTCCCATGTGTTCCCAGGTGTTCAGGGCTGCGTTTCAAAAAGAGCCGGATGCAAGGTTTTGGCTGTTTACCGGCGACATGGTGGACAATGGCCCGGATGACCGGTTGTGGGCTGAATTTTTTTCCGCCATGGGCTGGATACCCAAAACCACGCCCCTGGTCCTTATACCAGGGAATCACGAATACCCGGACCCGCGAATAACACCCAAGGAGGAGCTTCATCTCACCTCTTTGTGGCGGCCTCAGTTTGCCTTACCGGAAAATGGTCCTGCCGGTCTTGAGGAAACTGCATTCAGTTTTGAATATCAGGGGGTGTGTTTTGTCATTTTGAACGGGAATGAAAAAACATCAGAACAGGCCCTTTGGCTTGACGCCGTTTTATCCAAAAACCAACAGCCGTGGACCATTGTGGCTATTCATCAGCCAATATACTCCATTTCCGAACGTAAAAACAAAACCGAATTCCAGACCCTTTTTGTCCCCATCTTGGATAAATATGGGGTTGACCTTGTCTTGCAGGGCCATGATCATGGCTATGCCCGAAGCCTTTCACTTAAGAATCACCAGCCTGTTTTAGGCAAAGAAAAGGGAACGGTTTATATCATTTCCAACAGCGGCCCGAAATTTTATCCCATAAGCACCCGGTATGACCATCTCATGGCCAAAACGCTTTCCAATACCACAGGGTTCCAGTCCATCCGGGTGGAGAACAATGTCTTAAAATACACGGCTTACAATATGCAGCAAGAAGTGGTGGATGCTTTTGAAATTAAAAAATAATCACCCTTTTCGACTTATTTTTTAAGTTAATCAGCGCATTTTTCCAGTTTCACGGCACAGACCTTATAATCCGGTGTTTTGGAGATAGGGTCGAGAAACGTTCCCAGGACCTGGTTTGAATTTGCATTTTGAAAATGAAAATCCATGAACAGTGATCCCGGAGGAACAATATCACCGATGCAGATGGGCGTGATGACTTCTCCCCGCCGCGACATCACCTTGATACGATCTCCGTTTTTGAGACCCATTTTTCCGGCATCAACCGCATTGACCTGGGCAACCGGTTCCGGGAATTCATTTATTAATGTTTTGCATCTGCCGGTCATGGTGCTGGTGTTATAGTGTGCATACCTTCGCCCTGTTGTCAGGGTAAAAGGATACTGGCTGTCCGGGCCGTCTTTTGATTTTTGATACTCAACGCTATGAAATTTTCCTTTTCCCCGGGTGAACATTCCCTGGTGCAGAAACTGAGTGCCGGGATGTTCTGAAGACGGACACGGCCACTGGATTCCTTCAAAATCGATCCGGTCATAGGTGATTCCGGAAAAGCTGGGGGTGAGTGCTGTCATCTCCTGAAAGATTTCTTGTGCAGAATCATATTTCATTGCAACCCCCAGCCTTGTCCCGATTTCAGAAAAGATTTTCCAGTTGGGCAGGGCCTCTCCTGGCGGTTCAACAGCTTTGCGCACACGCTGGACCCGTCGCTCTGTATTGCTGAAGGTTCCATCCACTTCTGCCCAGCAGGCACCGGGCAATACCACATCGGCCATCAGGGCTGTGGATGTGAGGAAAATATCGTGAACCACCAGGAATTCCGCAGACTCCAGGGCATGCCGGACGTGATCTGTATTGGGATCACCTTCAACGGAATTTTCACCAAAGATATATAAGCCTTTTAAGGACCCGTCAATGAGACCATCCATCATTTCCGGGATCATTTTTCCAAGATGCGGTGAAAGTTCAACCCCCCAGGCATCCTGGAATTTTTTCCGGACGTTCGGGTCAATAACAGGCTGATAGCCGGGATAAACATTGGGCAAAGCGCCCATATCGCAGGCACCCTGGACATTGTTCTGGCCCCTTAGGGGATTCACACCGCTGGAGGCCTTCCCGATCTGGCCCGTCAAAAGGGCAAGGTTGGCAAGGGCTTTGACATTATCAACCCCGTGTGAATGTTCTGTGATGCCAAGGGTGTAGCAGATGCTGGAATTTTTTGATGTGGCATAGAGTCTGGCTGTTTCCTTAATCTTTTCAACAGAGACGCCGGTTATTTCCGATACACGTTCCAGGGTATAGGGCCGGATGGTTTCCTTTAAAATTTCAAAATCCTCGGTGCGGGTGGATATGAATTCTTCATTGTGCAGGTTATTGTTCAGGATTTCATTCATGACCCCGTTGAGAAAAGCGATGTCTGAGCCGAAATTCAGCTGGATATGGATATCGGCAAAAGCGGAAAGATGTATTTTTCTTGGGTCCACCACAATAAGTTTTGCACCTTTTTCTTTTGCCCTGAACATCCGGTAAGCAATCAAGGGATGGGCCTCTGTTGTATTGGACCCAACCACCATCAGGCAATCGGTATCTTCAATCTCGGCGATTGAATTGGTCATGGCACCACTTCCAAACGCTGCGGCAAGACCTGCCACGGTAGGGGCATGTCAGAGCCGGGCGCAGTGATCGATATTGTTGGTCTGAAAGGCGGTCCGGCAGAGTTTCTGGCAGAGATAGTTTTCTTCATTTGTGCTGCGGGCCGAGCTGAAAAATCCGATGCTGTTTCCGCCGTGGGTGTTTTTTATTTCGGAAAACTTCGATGTGATGAGATCAAACGCCTCTTCCCAGCTGGCTTTTTCCAGCTTGCCGTTTTTCCGGATCAAAGGATGGGTCAGGCGATCCTTGCTGTGAACAAATTCATGGGCCGAGTGCCCTTTGATACATAATTTGCCCTGGTTCATCCGTTTTTCTTTTGAGGGCAGGGTGTTCACCAGTTTGCCGTCCAGAACTTCAAGCAGCATCTGGCAGCCGCAGCCGCAATAGGGGCAGGTGGTTTTCACACATCGGTAATCCATTTGGTAACGCTCTCCTTTGTATTAAACATCTCATTCCCTTATTTGCCGGTCGTATTTAAATAATTCCGGGGTGGAAATGAATTTTTTTCGTTGTGTCAAAAAAAACATAACGATATGTTTAATATGGGTCCCTTGGTTTGTCAAGAGCCTGGATTTAAAATGCGGATTATCTTTTCTTATTTCATCAGAATGGGCCGATCATATGTACCCAATGCACAAGGCCTGCAAAGGATTTGATCATTTTTTATGACTTCGCGTTTGTCTCTTACCACCTGTCCGCATTGTTGGCAGACCGCCTTGAACCGGGTGGGTCCGGGCATGTCTGATGCGCTTACGGTCACCCGAACCTCTCCAATCGTAAATTAATCTTGAAGGGTCATTCTTTTATACGCAAGAAGCTGCTGCTCGTTTTTGCCCATTATTTCCGGCTCATATTTTTGAGCAAGGTCTCTGGAAGTTTCTTTGGATACAATCCTGAAAGCCTTGCCTGATTCAAGGTTGACAAAGGTGGCGGCCATGATGCCGTTGTCGATAAATTTTAATGATCGCCTGCCCAATTTTGCGCCGGTAACAAAAGAAATTGCATCGGCGGCGCATCGGTCCATTTCCACATAAACGATGAGATTTTTTATCCGGGCAGGCTCTTCCATATCATCCAAGCCGAGGAGTCGGCATCCTTCCATTGCCATTTGCACGCCGATAACCTGACCGGGACGGAGGTGACCATGGGCTTTTGCTGATTTTTTCAGCAGGGTTTCAAAATTTTCCATGAATTATTCCCAATGTATCTTGTTTGGCTTTTTTTATTTTTCAAAATTGACCTTATGTTAAGGTTGACATAAGGTCAAGAACGATTGTTATATTTTTGTCCAAAAGGTCCTGATCAGGAATACCGAAAACCGTATACAAGGCATTGAAAAAAAGCTATAAATGAAGATCAAACAAAAGCGCAATGTTTAAAGGGTATGTATGAAGCTTAAATCCAGCCAGATCCTTCTTGCCGATGACACCATTTTCGACGATATTTTTTCAGACCAGGGATGAAGCAAGAGCTCTGCCTTTATTGACAAATACAAACACACCGCCACAGCTTGATACCTGCTTATAGCCGACATCCAACCCGGCCCGGTCACAAGCGGCAATGGTTTCGTCGGCAGCCCAATAATACTCATTCTTATCCCAGCTTTCAGCCCATTTCCGAGAAGCCCTTGTTCGGGCATTTTTGCTCGGAAATGCAATGTCGGCGATGACGATACGGCCGGAGGCCGAGATGTGATTCAACACAATTTTCCGAAGCAGCCCGATCTTTGTTTCAAGATCAAACTCATGAAAAACATAAGCCGATACAACACGGTCAAACACCCGTTCAAGTTCGGCGGGCCAGCCGCTCAAAAGATCGGCCTGCACAAGCACGGTTTCCGGAAGTTTATTACGCGCCTTCAGGATCATTTCCTGGGAAAAGTCCACGCCCCAAACCGAGCAGCCTTTTTGAAGAAACCGAGAGGCCAGGTTGCCGGTGCCGATACCAAGATCAAGCACCTGCATGCCTGGTGCGGTTTGACCAAGCCGAACAGCTTCATCCAACACCTTTTCATACCCTTCAAAAGGGAACCTGTTTTGGGTTGGAGACCCTTCAGCATCATATTTTTTTGCCCAGGCATCGAACAAGTGAACCCGTTCTTTGGGATTCATCGGCAATTCCCTTGCCAAGGCACTTGCATGGCCATTTCAACACCTGTTAATTTAGTGAATTCGTCGCTTTCTGAAAATTCGTCTTCCTGTTCCAATGTCACCATGAAACCAAGGCGTTTGAATATATCAACATTGCCGGTTTCTTTTACAGTGTACAGGTGAATCCGAGCCGCTTCTTTTTTTGCAGCAATAGCTTCAAGCGCACAAATCAGGCTGCGGGCCACACCGAGCCGCCTGAAATCTTGATGCACGCCAAGGCCCATGATTCCAAGAGATTGATTTGTTATGCGATATTCAACAGTCCCAACGATACGGCCGCTGATAACGGCAACAAGCCTTTGGGTTTGGTTGCCTATCCGGGCCTTGTTGGCAATTGCCTTTTGGCTGGGGCGATAGGTCCGTCGGAGGATTGCCGTGGCTGACGCATCCACTTCTTGAATGCCGGGCCTGTCATCCGGTTTTTCGGGTCGTATGGTTATCATTTTATCTCAGGTCAGTGTTAAAAGAAAATCAGCAAGGGGGTCTACCTCTGATCTTTGAAAGACCTGAAGATCCGTATCCCCGACAGGGTCGTCCGTCACAACGGCTTTTACAAGTTTGATTCCTGTGAACAAAGGCGGTCTTCCGATAGCCTTTCTCCAGACTTCGATTTTCTGGAATGGTCCGCTGATCCAGCCTTCTATCAGGACAATATCCACATTTGAATAATAGGTTTCAAGAATTTTTTCAGGGGAGATGCCCAAAGCCCTCGGCAGATAGATAGCGCTCAATTCTTCTGTAATTGCAGATACCGGTGCCGCACCTGCTGTCCGGTGCCGGAAAGAATCCTTGCCCGGTTTGTCCAATTCATGGACATGAGCGCTATGCTTCATTGTCCCGACGCGGATATTTTTATTGACCAGATTTTTCACAAGATCAACAATCAATGTGGTTTTTCCGCAGCCTGCATGACCGACAATGTGGATGGGTGTCATTCTTTGATTCCTTTGAAACAGGTAAACTTATTTACGCGGCAGTATGTCATAAATCAGGGTTAAAATAAATAAAAATGCCGGGATGGTTAAATGCCCATTTTGCCAAAAAGAATCTTCAACCGATGTATCTAAAAATGCATCAAAAGAAGTGTTCGCACCAATATGGGAATGCAGCCACCGAAGGCTCTGAATATCCGATTCCACATAATCAACCAAAGTGCCGTCAAGATCGAATAATATGGCTTTAAACATAAAAAAAAGCCCTTAAATGTTTTTCCTGTATCGGCATTCAATCAACACCCTGCTGCCAATAAGGATGGTCTTCCGGGTCCCATCGGCAGCATAACCGGCCTTTTGATAGAATCGCCGTGCTCGGCTGTTCAGTTCAAATACCCACAGGGTAATGACGGTGAAACTCATCTCCAACAATCGATCTTCCACGACAGCCATCATTTTTCTGCCATACCCTTTGCCCTGGTGACCGGAATCAAGGTAGACGGCATAAATTTCGCCTGTTCCGGCCCCATCATCATCACGGCTTGGCCCGAATGATGCCCAGCCCACAATCCCGGAATCCTCGTTTGTGATGACAATGGTGCCGTGGGCAGATTGGGTCAGCACATCAGCCCATCGATTCTGCCGGGATTCCTTTGACAGATTGGCCAGAAAACTTTCCGGGATTATTCCGGCATAGGCATCACGCCAGGTATCAACATGGATACGGGCGATGGCGGGTGCATCTTCAACTGTGGCGTCACGTATCATCCCAGTCTTTCAGTCTCCCATTTTTGATGAATTTTCTATAGATCCAGAACCTGGATACCATACCGGCAACAACACCTCAACAGGTTTTCAAAAAACGTTTTTGGTTATTTATGGTAAGTATTGGAATTAAAACATTTGATTACACACTAATATTTACAATAATTAACCGATTTGCTTGACAGAAGAAAATTTATTTATTATCGCAGTCTTACAAATTTTTTAACCCAATTGACGAGGGGCGTTAACATGCAATGCAATATATGTGAATTCAGATGCAGTATCCCGGAAGCCGGTACAGGCCGGTGCCGGATGTATACCCACACGGATAACCGGATCAGTGAAATATACCCGGACAATTATCTGGTTTGTGTTCCGGCGCCTATAGAAGCCATGCCCATGACCCATTATCACCCCAATTCAAAATTTCTTCAGATCTGCACCTTTGGGTGCAATTTCAGCTGTAGCGGATGTGTTTCCTGGATCATGACTGAAAATAAGGATTCTGTTAAAGGGGCGGTCAATCCTATCAGGGCAGAGGATATGGTACAGCGCGCCCTTGATGAAAACTGCAAGGGAATCATGTTCTGCTTTAATGAACCGGCAGTTTCTTTTTTTACCTTTAAAAATCTTGCGCGCATTGCAAGACAAAAGGGCCTGCTGGTGGGATGCGCCACCAATGGATATTTCACAGAGGAGGCTTTTCTGGATCTCCTGGACCATATCGATTTTATCAACATCGGTCTGAAAGGCCATTCAGACAGTGTTTATAAAAAAACCGGGGCATTGAGTCATGACCCCATTTACAGGAATCTGGCATTAAGTCTTGAGAAAAAGGTCCACACTGAAGTAGCGGCTGTTTATATCAAAGGGCAGGAAGCGGAATTGATGGAAACCGCCCGCCACGTTGCATCCCTGTCCGGGGAAATCCCGTTCCAGGTCATGCGGTTCATGCCGCTGGCCCATTCGGATGCGGCAGATGAGCCCTCCATAAAGGAAGCGGAAAGTCTGTGCAAAGATTTAAAACAGATACTTAAATTCGTATATCTGTTTAATTCTCCGGGCACGGAATTTTTAGACACCCTGTGCCCGGAATGCGGGCACAGGATTTTCAAGCGGGGGTTTAACGGGCCCATGTGTTCCAATTTAACGGCGTATTCCCCGGGGGAATCCTGCGGGTTACCCCATGACGGGCTCTTTGAGGGCACTGTCTGCGAGGATAACGGACTTGAGGCGCTGAGTTTCTTTGGCGGTTATAAAAACATCCTGTCCCTTGAAAATATCCGGACCATCCTGGCATTTGTCGGGGAAACAGATACACAGGCCGTCAGCCGTGTATTCCATGAAGTGTTGAAAACAGACTATATCAAAGGGCTGTATCCGCGGTTAAAACAGATTCCTTCCTATCTGGACACGGTTGATTATTTTTCCGGGATTGCAGGAAGACAGAAAGAGGCAGGCCTGCTCAGGGCGTATATTGAAGAAAAGGTGGCAGAGGTAACCACTGCATTGGCCGGGGTTGAGCGGCCAAGGGTGTATTATGCCCTGAGCAATCCGCTGATTGCCGTGTTCGGGGACAAATTTGAATGCAACCTGGTTGAAACCGCAGGCGGATGCTGTGTCAATAAGGAGATCCAGCGCGACGACATACCGGGCAGCACCATCCCGGTTGAACTGTTCAACCGCCTGAACCCGGACATCATCCTGGTACATGGACAAATCGGATATTCAGTGCCGGAAGTTTACACATTCTGTGTCGACAACGGCATGATGGTGAATGCCGTCAAAAACAGCAGAATATACAATCTTTACCCCTATCGCACGGCAGGACGGCCGGACTGGATTCTCGGGCTTTTGAGCATTGCCAATCTACTTCATCCCGACCGGTTTCATTTTGATGTTGCTAAAATCGCGGATGACTTATATCACCGACTGTTTGGAACAGATTATTCGGTCCTGAACCACAATCTGGCATTTGATGTCCTGTTGTCCGAACAGATAAAAAGGCAGGCGTCTTGAAAACGATTCCGCTCATCAGATCGTATATCGCCCTTGCGGGTATTTTCCTGCTGATGGTATCTTGCATCTGTCTGCCGGTCCAAGCCCGGGCAAAACAGTTGACCCTCCTGGACGGAAAAGTCATTACCCTGCCCGATGAAACCCGGAAAGTAGCCTGCCTGTTCGGCCCTTCCTTTGAAAAGGTATTTCTGCTCGGGGCAATTGAAAAAATTGTGCTGTGCTCGGAATTTCATCAAAATATGTGGGGCTGGTCCAGACTCGTTTATAAAGGGATAGAAAAAATTCCAACCACCAATGCCGTTCAGCAGGTGAACATTGAAGAGCTTCTGAAAATAAAACCGGATGTTGTTTTTTTCTGGAACAAACCCGACTCTGTAAAAATATTAAACAATATCGGTATTTCCGTTGTGTATCCAAGCGGGGCCGTGGGCAGCCATCTCAGTGATGCCAAAACCCTGCTGCAAATCTACGCCAAAGCCCTGGGAAAAAAGGAAGAACAGATCGCCAACCAGTACTGCACCTATTTTGATGCAAAACTTAAAATGGTGAAGGACATTGTTTCAACCCTTCCTGAATCCAAAAAACCCCGTGTTTATTTTGCCATCCGGACACCGCTTTCTTCCAGCGGAAAAGACACCATATTGCCCAATATTGTTGAAGCAGCCGGAGGGCGAAGCGTGACCAGGGATATTTCTCTCAATTATGGCGGAACCGTCAGCATGGAGCAGCTCCTGGCCTGGAATCCTGAATTTTTCATCATGGATCATTGCGGGTTTAAGGCATTGGGGTCCGGACCGGCAGAAGATATGGTGGCCGATATGATGAAAGATGAAAGATTTGAAAAAATCTCTGCCGTAAAAGATAACAAGGTGTTTATCAGCCCGACAGGCGTATTTTTCTGGGATGCCGGGCAACAGGTGATTTTGCAGGTCATGTGGCTGGCAAAAATTCTGCACCCGGAAAAATTTCGTCATATCGACATGAAGGATGAGCTCAAATATTTTTATTCAACATTTTTCCGGTTTGACCTGGATGATGATCAGGCTTACCGGATCTTAAACAACCTGCCGCCGGCACCACTCCCCGAAGGTTGAAGCATGAGCAGGAAAAAGGATGATGCCGGATGGAAAAGTCATGAAACACACCCCGCGGCCTGATGTCCATGCCCGCCATGGACTTGCCCCTGCGACGCTGATCATCCTGATTGTGGCGCCTTTGGTTCTTTTTTTTGCATCCCTGTGCATCGGCAGATACCCGGTGTTGCCGGGGGATACCTTTCATATCCTTTTGTCCCGCTTTGTCCAGATGGACCCGGCATGGCAGGAAACAGCCGAAACAGTGATATTGAAGGTCAGGCTGCCCCGGGTCCTCATGGCCATGCTTCTGGGAGCCGGGTTATCCATTGCCGGTGCATCCTTCCAGGGAATTTTCAGAAACCCGCTGGTGGGCCCCAGCATCCTTGGCGTTTCCCAGGGAGCAGGGTTTGGAGCGGCATTGGCCCTCCTGTTAGGCGGCAATATGATCGTGGTTCATGTCTCAGCTTTTTTTTCCGGTCTCCTGGCCGTTGGGGCTGCCTATGCCATGAGCCGCATTCAAAAAGGAAAGCATCTTTTGATGCTGGTGCTGAGCGGCATGATTGTTGCGGCTGTGTTCTCGGCCCTGATCAGCCTGATCAAATATATGGCTGACCCCATGGAAAAACTTCCCAATATTGTTTTCTGGCTCATGGGTAGCCTGGCCGGAACCGATTATCATGATCTTGCCATGGGATTTCCCTTTATTGCCGCCGGTTCCATGGTGCTTGTGTCCATCCGGTGGCGGATCAATATCCTGGCGCTGGGAGATGAAACCGCAACCGCATTTGGTGAAAACACAAGGCTTATGCGGATCGTTGTCATTCTCGCCTCCACAGTGATCACGGCCTCTACCGTGGCCTTATCCGGCATCATCGGATGGGTGGGGCTCTTGATCCCCCACATCACCCGGATGATCGTCGGGCCCAATCATTCATATCTTTTGCCTGCTTCCTTATCCATTGGTTCGGTTTATCTGCTCCTGATGGATGATATTGCCAGATCGGCAGGCCCCGGCGAAATTCCCCTGAGTATCCTGACCGCCCTGATCGGCGCGCCGTTTTTCGGTTATCTCTTGAGATATACCGGCGGAAGGTGGTCCTGATGCTGGAAATTAAAGCGGCCGGATTTTCCTATAATGCCAGAAACACGGTATTTGACCATATCAATTTTCAGATCAGACCCGGCGAAATTGTGACGATTCTCGGCCCCAACGGCGCCGGAAAAAGCACGCTTTTAAAATGTATCAACCGGATTTTAACCTTGAAAACCGGTGATATTCTGTTTAATCAGGAAAGTCTGTTAAAAATTCCCAGAAAAAAAATCGGCACCCTGATGGGCTATGTCTCCCAGTCCGAAGAAAGTACCTTTCCCTTTAATGCGCTTGAAATGGTGCTCATGGGCAGGGCTGCCCATCTGAATATCTTTCAATCCCCCGGTGACCGCGACCGGACCATTGCTGAAAGCGCCATGCAATACCTGGGGATAGAACATCTGTCGGGCAGACTATACAAGGACCTCAGCGGCGGAGAATCACAGCTTGTCACCATTGCCCGGGCATTGTCGGCTGAACCCGGGGTCCTGCTCCTGGATGAGCCCACATCCCATCTGGATCTGAAAAATCAGATGACGGTGCTTAAAGCTCTGATCCAGTTGTCCAGGGAAAAAGGGCTGGCCGTCCTGATGACCACCCATCAGCCGGATCATGCCATGGTATTATCAGACCGGGTGCTCATGATGAAAATGGACGGCACCGCTCTTTTCGGAAAAACAGCCGACATCATTACCCCCAAAACCATACAGGATATCTTCGGCATTCGTGTTAACATCCTGTCAGCCGGTTCTGATACCGGTACTGTGAATACGGTGGTTCCGGACTGGGCAGCGATTTTATCGAAAAAAAAAGGATCATAAGTTCTGTTTATCTGACTTTAAAAACAATCTTTTTTGGTCATGTCATTACCCCACAGCCGGTTAAGACTCTTTCTTGCTGAATTTTCTATAGATCGCAACACACCACATTGTGCTCAGGATAAGATATCCTCCCAGGGTGATCCAGAAATGACCCAACCGGGTCGCCTTGCCCAGGTGAACCTGGAATGACTGATGAGCAATGTCGAGCAGAAGAATCATCGTGAGGGAACCCAGCCATAGAAACCAGGGGAGCATATAGTCAGAGGTTTCCCGGCGACGTTCCGGTGCCAGCCAGTAATCCTTGTTCGGCAGATTGATTAGCGCATTGGGGATCTTTGTCAGAGCGAGACCCAGACCAAGAAAAATTGCCGCCATCACGCCGACAGCAACAAGATAGACAACTATGAATTGCATTTTGCTGCCCCATGCATCCGGCCGTCCTGATGGACCAAAATGGGTGGCGACCTTCTCAGGTAAAAGGGGATAGTAGTAGAGTGTGTGTGCCACACAGGTCACACAAAGAATTACAAATACAATGATTGCTGAAGTGCGGTTGTTCATTTTATTACTCCTGATTTCTAATTTATGCCTTCCAGTTGAGGTTCAGGAACAATAAAAAAGGTTTTCATAACGGCTTTGGAAAATTTCCAAAGCCGTTATGAAGAGTTCATACTTTTTCAATCCTAACCGCACAGGCTTTATATTCTGCGGTTTTGGAGATCGGGTCAAAGGCCGGGTTGGTCAGCCAGTTGGCATTCCCCTCCCGGAAATGGAAATCCATCCAGACCAGACCTTCCGGAACTTCACGAGTGATTCTTGCCTTGACTTCCACACCACCCCGGCGGGATTCCACTTTGATTCGCCCGCCTTGTTCAATTCCCAGTTTTTTTGCATCTGCCAATGATATGTCGGCAACGCTTTCATTCAAGAGCTCATTTAATCCGTCGCAATGACCGGTCTGGGTCCGTGTATGGTAATGATACAGTCTGCGGCCGGTACTGAGAACGAGCGGATACTGCTCATCCGGAACCTCTGCCGAAGGCCGCCAGTCAATGGCGGAAAATTTGCCGAGACCGCAGGTAAATTGTCCGTCTGCATGGAGAAAGCAGGTGCCCGAATGTCTTTCATCCGTGCAAGGCCACTGTAGACCGTCTCCTTCAATGCGATCATATTTGATTCCCTTAAAAGAGGGTGCCATCAAGGAAAACTCGTTATCCCAGATCTCCCGGGCGCTGTTGGATTGCCACTCATGGCCGAACCGTCCGGCGATCTCTTTGAATATCATCCAGTTGGGTTTTGCCTTGCCTGGAGCACGGCTGGCAGTACGAACCCGGCTGACACGTCGCTCGCTGTTGGTAAAGGTGCCGTCATTTTCACTCCATGCTGCAGCCGGAAGAATCACATCGGCAAACCGGGTGGTTTCGTTCTGGAAAATATCCTGAACAACCAGAAAATCGGCTGATTCAAGGCAATGCTCTACGTGACGGATATCGGGCTCGGTATTGGCCAGATTTTCACCAAACACATAGAAGGCCTTGATTTTTTTATTTACCAGTCCGTCCATCATATCCGGGATCATCATACCGACTTTGTCGGGAAGATTTTCAACTCCCCAAGCTTTACTGAATTTTTCCCGGACATCGGCATCTATCACATTCTGATATCCAGGCATCACATTCGGCAATGCTCCCATATCGCATGCGCCTTGTACATTGTTCTGTCCCCGGAGCGGGTTTACGCCGCCGCTTTCAAGGCCGATATTTCCCAGCAGCATTTGCAAATTGGCAACGGACATGACATTATCCACGCCGCTTGTGTGTTCGGTGATCCCTAGCGTGTAGATAACCATTACCGGTTTAATGGAAGCCAGTTTGCGGGCGAGTTCACGAATTGTTTCCGGTGGAATGCCGCAAATCTCAGAGGCTCTCTCGGGTGGGTATTCCTCTACTTTTTCTTTTAGTTCTTCAAATCCGAACGTGCAGCGGTCGACAAATTTTTTATCATAAAGATTTTCTTTGATCAGCACATTCATGATGCCGTTTAACAGGGCGACGTCACTGCCGACTTTCAAGGGGATATGCATGTGGGCAAAGTCAACGAGCTTATGGGCGCGCGGATCGGCCACGATCAGGGTCGCCCCATTTTTGACTGCATTCTTTACAAACGTGGCCGCCACAGGATGGGCTTCCACCATATTGGAGCCAATAACGAAGAACATCTTGGCGTTTTTAAATTCACAGAAGGAATTGGTCATTGCGCCTGAACCAAAGCTTGCCACCAGACCGGTGACAGTCGGAGCATGTCAGGTACGGGCACAGTGGTCAATATTGTTGGTTTTGAACACACTCCTGAAAAGCTTTTGCATGTTGTATGAATCTTCATTGATACTGCGGGCGCAACTGACACCTGCCACCGAATCCGGTCCATGGGTTTCGATGGCTTCCCTGAATTTTGAAGCAACCAGGTCCAGTGCCTCATCCCATGAGGCTTCCATAAAGGTTCCATTCTTTTTGATCAAAGGGGTTGTGAGTCTTTCCTTGTCATAAATAAAATCATAACCGAACCGGCCTTTGACGCAGAGTTTTCCATGATTCGGCTCTGCATTTTCAACACCCGTAACCCTGATAATTTTTCCCCGGTTCACATGCAGCCAGATCTGGCACCCCACACCACAATAGGGGCATGTGGACCGGATTTTCTTTTGTTCCCAAATCCGGCCCTTGCCTTTGGATTTTTTCTCGGTCAGGGCGCCTACCGGACAAGCCTGAACACATTCGCCGCAAAAGACGCAATCGCTTCTGGGGTCCATCAGGGGGCTGTCATACGCAGTGATGATACCCGTCTGGACGCTGCGGTAACCAAAGTCGATGGCATTGTTCACCTGGATATCATTGCATACCTGGACACAGCGGCCGCACAAGACACATTTGGACGGATCACGGATAATAAAGGGGTTGGCATCATCAATGGCAGGATGTTTTACATCAGCGCTGAACCGGGGTTGCTCGATGCCGTGTTCATACGCCAGATTCTGGAGGGTGCAGTTGCCGTTGGCCTCGCATACCATGCAGTCATGTTTTCCGTATGCCAACAAGAGTTCAATGCTGATTTTTCGGATCATTTGGACTTCAGGCGTATCGGTTTTTACAACCATCCCGTCTTTTGCAGGCGTGTTGCAAGCGGTCTGCGGCCTTTTGTTTCCATTGACTTCCACCATGCACACCCTGCAGGTAGCCGTTGGTGTAACCTTTCCATAATAGCAGAGGGTCGGGATACGAATGCCGTTTCGGGAAGCTGCCTTAAGGACGGTATCTCCGTCTTTGAATTCATACTCGCTGCCGTTAATAATAATTTTTCGACTCATTCAACACCTTTTAATTCTCTTATAGATTGAGTTAACAATTCATAAACCTTAAACAATCAGATTCGATATGGCATAAAAAACATATCGAATGTTTATCACTCGGTTTATTGATTGTCAAAGGGAAAATTAGCAACCTTTTTTTAGGAAAAAAGCGACAACCGACTTGGCTTACCGCTGTTGAATGTGCTTGTGGCTTCTTCTTTTAAATAGGTTGTTTCCCAAAATGGTTTTTTAGTTCCCATCATTGGTGTACCTCGCTTTTGCCTTGACTTCTCCTCCGGCAGGCAGGTCGTTCCAGTTTACAAAATGCGTTCGGTTTAGGTAGAGCAACCGGATAATCTCAGCCTTTCCTCTCCTTTTCACAAGAGCTTTTGTCTCCTTGTACGCCTGAAGATAGGCTTTATCTTGGTCTTCACAGCCGGCCAGATCGTTCCACATATCTTCCAGAGAGTATCCGTCTGCCCTGAAAATGTCCTTTACAAATCCGGCTTGAAAATTGGGGGTTACATCGGTCATGATCAGCATTGCGAGGCCTTCTTCCAACCACATGGGGACATCATGATTCTCCTTGCGTTTCATGGTAAACGGAGTGGAGCGGGAAATATATCCGACAAAATGGTGGGTAATTTCGTGCGCCAATATTGCTGACAGGCGGCTTTTATCGGCATTTTTGCCGCCTGATAGCGGCGAATCAAGAAGAATAATATTTACACCATTCCGGATCCCTGGGGCGCAAGCATAGCCCTCACCGCAGGGCATGCATGTCATGTATTGAAGGTCAGCTACCGCAGGCGCCATCCAAAGCTCGATGGCAATGTCGCCTCGATAATCAAACCAGTCTTTAACGAACGCATACATATTCAAAAACAATTTGCTTACCGATGCGATTGCCGATTCATCCGGTTTACCGTAGCAAATACTAAGATGGCTTGTCACCAAGTGTTTTTCCGTGATGCCCGGAGATTTTTCAAAACGCTCACAAAGATATTGCGTCTTTCGAAGGTTCAATCTTTGTTCAATCACGGAGTCCATGTTGTCCAGGCTTTTGTTCAATCACTATACGCTCGGCATATTTGTCAAGAAAATGATAGCCTGAGCCTCCGGTTGATAGAATCTCCAGCAATCGGTCCGGCTGCGTCACGACCACTCCGCCGACTACCGTAACGCCTCTTTTAAAAAGCGGTTCCGGCAACGCACTTGCCGTAGGACCCATGACGGCGATCACAGCACCGGGTTTTGCAGCAGCCAGGATGCCTTCCAATGTATGATTGATCAGTGTGACACCCGTAATAATCAAAATATCTGCCTGGTTAATAATTTTGCCTGAACCTTCTGCCGGGATAAAGTGCGGCATTTCGTCATCGGTCAGCGTTTCCGGTTCCTGTTCAATAACCCACCAGGTTCCGCCGCGGGCCTTTAAAGCATGAAGGGTGGGAACAAAGGCACCCACAACAGCAACTGATTTTTCAAGCGGCATTTTTACCGCATCCTGGGCATCCATTTTTTTTGTTATGGCATAATCTCCCGTTACCCCGTTTTTCCAGCATCCAGCACTCAGAGCATTCAGGGTTGCAATGGCCACAGCCGTTTTGATTGGCTCATCAGAAGACAATCCAATGAGAACCTCTTTTACCGGCATGCCGTTCAGGTTTTCAGGGTTAAAGATTCGTCCTGCCGAACTGGGGCAGCAGACAGCCTTGGGAATCGACTTAACAGGAGTATAACATAACCCGCCGAAACCATTGGAAAGCTTAACTCCGGTGAAAAAAAGCCCGATAACGGCTTTTTCAATGGTCAGGTGGTTAAAGGCTTTCCCTGTTTTTTCTTTCACAAGATCAGATGTTTCTTCAAGGATTTTCATTTTTTCTCCAAAATAAAAATTTTAGGCAATTATTTTTAATGGACTATTTCCGGTCTATTGCCTGCCGCATGCCTTTGTTGCCGAGAATTTTTCGGGTCATGGCTTCATCCAGGTGAAGACTGAAAAAGGTTTGATAAAATCCTGCCATTTCTTTTTTCAGGTCAATGTCTGAAAAAAGATCGGGGTAAACGGTTTTTGCCGTCCAAAGTATGGCAAGCGGGGTTTCAAGACCGCCCGGATGCCCCCATCTGGAGATGCCGACAGGGATGGGGAATACTTTTTTGTCCTGTACCGCTTTGATGGGGGCCCATTTTTTGTCGGTCAGGATTTCCTGATCCACCCCGTCTTCATTCACGATGATGACATCCGGATTCCAGATCAGGATCTGTTCTATGTCTGCAAAGCTTTTATCCCCTTTGCCGTGCAAAGACTCTCCCACGGAGACATTGAGGACGCCCGCGGCTTTTGTCCATTCGGCTTCAATGGTTCCGGGGGCATCGGTTCTTCGGGATTCGTTGATGGAATGGTATAGACGGATTTTCTTTTCTTTTGGAATAAGCGCGGTTCTTTTGTCGACCTTGTCAATGATATCCCGGTAATACCGGGTATAGGCAAGGGCTTTTTCATGCCTGCCGATGAGTTTGCCCATCATTTCAATGGTGGTCATCTGTTCTTCCATGGTGTTGTAACCGGCAGTAAAATAGGGAAGATTGAACTGGTCCAGCTTTTTGATTTCCGCTGGTATGGCAGCGGTTTCGGGTTTGAGGAACACGATATCGGCCTTTGTTTTTAAAAGTGCTTCAATGTTGATGCTGCCTCCGTTTGAAGGGGTCGGGATATCTTTAATTCCCGGCACAATCTGATGCAACAGCACATCTTTTTTTAAACCATTAACAATGGCGACCATGTCTTCTCCTCTTCCCAGCATGGTCACGACATGGCCGCAGAACGCATAGAGGCAGGCAATCCGTTCCGGTATCCGGGGCAGGGTCAGGGGTCTTCCGGTATAGTCCGTGACCGTGACGGCATCAGCACCGGCTGCCGGGGCGAAAAGAAAAAGGCTGATGAGAATCTGGAAAAAAATCAGGTGTGTAAAAAGACGGTTGGTTTTATGCATTGTTATTCATCCTGTCTGTGATTCATGGTTTGTATGGGGATAATGTGTTTGATGGTGCCCTTACCCGGTATGGCAAGGGCAATGACCGAGGTTTTGACATTGTAATAACAGGATAGATTTTCTTCGGTCAGAGCCATGGATGGAGAACCGGAAATGTGAACCCTCTGATGGTTCATAAAGGCGACCTGAACCGGGATGCCCTCATTTTCAAAATAAAAGGCGTGGTTGGGGAAATGGGTGGCCATGACAAGGGTCAGGTTTCTTTCTTTAACGAGGCGGGCAATGGTTTCCATCACAATGAGTTCATGTCTGAAATCCAGATGGGCAGTGGGTTCATCCATGATAATCACCGGGGTGTCCTGGATCAGGGCCCGCATGATCATGACAAGTTGGGTTTCCCCGCCGCTGAGAAGGGTATAGTCCCGATTTGTCAGATGAGAAAAGCCAAAGGAATCAAGCAGGTTTTCAACCCTTTTAATATCGTCTTCATCCGGCGAAGCATAAAACGAAGTATACGGGGCTCTTCCCATGACCAGTACATCCAGGACGGAAAAAGAAAAATGACGGCTATGTTTCTGGGGCACATAGGACATGGTTTGTGCAATCTTTTTGGGTGAAAGCCTGTCAGAAGGCTGGCCAGCCAGGAAGACCCTGCCGGTGTCAAGTTTATGAATCCCTAAGATGCAATCAATGAGGGTGGTTTTTCCGCATCCATTGGGGCCCAGGAGACAAAGGATTTCCCCTTTTGAAACGCTCAGGTTCACTGATTTGAAGATCAGGCTGCTGCCAAAGGAAAAAGCTCCATTCTCTATTGTAATGAGGCTTTTGTTTTCTGTAAGGTGCCTTACCATTCACGGCCCTTTGTTTTTTTCAGCAGATAAATAAAAAACGGTCCGCCGATAAGGGAGGTTAAAATTCCGAGAGGCATTTCACCGGTGCTGATGAGCCGGCTGATATCATCGACAATAACGAGGAATGCTGCTCCTGTGCAAAAAGCACCGGGATGAGGTCTTTATTGTTATTTCCGATCATCATTCTTCCCATGTGGGGCACCACAAGTCCCACCCATCCGATGACGCCGCTGACACAGACAGCCCCGGCCGTGGCCAGGGTGGCGCAGACAATGATAAAGTTCCGGTTCAGGTTGACATTGATGCCGAGGGAATGGGCTTCCTTATCCCCCATGGCCAGAATGTTCAGACGCCAGCGGATCATCATGAGCCCGGCAGATCCTGCAACCATGGGAATGCCTGCGGTCAGGATCTGGCTGTATTCAGCCCTTGAGAGGCTTCCCATGAGCCAGAACACAATGGCAGGCAATTGGTCGTAAGGGTCGGCCACATATTTAAGCAATGAGATGAGGGATGAAAAAACAGAACCCACAATCACCCCTCCAAGGACCAGGGTGATGGCCTGGGTAGAGGAGGTCAGCCTTCCGATGAAAAAGCACAGGAAAACAGCCAAAAGACCGAATCCAAAGGAAAAAGGATATACATAAAAAAAATTGTCAAACAGGATAAGGGCCAATGCAGCGCCGAACCCGGCCCCGGAGCTGACCCCCAGCATGCCTGAACTGACCAGGGGGTTCCGGAAAATCCCTTGAAACGCAGCCCCGCTCACGGCAAGGCTGCCGCCCACCAGGGCGCCAAGAATGACCCTGGGCAGCCGGACATAAAGAATGACGCTAAAATGTGTGGCATCAATTTCCCGGCCGGTAAAGGGAGATAAAAGAAGGGTGATGATATCCGGAACAGATACCGGATACCGGCCCTGAAATATGGAAATAAAAATAAGAACCAAGGGCAATCCTGAAATCAGGATATAAAATCGTATCCGGTTTATCCGGGTTCGGTTCAATATGCTTTTGCTTCCTTTTTGGTTATGGTCCGAAAAGGGATGCCGGTATGTTCGATATCCTCATTGGCGGTTACAACAACTACCTGTTTATGGCCTTTTCGGACGGTTTTTGTTTTTTCCGATCCGATATGGACATGGGAATCAATGGGCAGGCCTTCACCGGCTTCAGTCACTAGTTGGTCGATAAAAGGATAGGTGCAAAGTTTTTCAACGCTGACAATATCGCCCGGCTGCCCCAGGTGATACCATCCCCTGTAACGGCCGTCATTTCCGGAAAGTCTCAGCCCGATACCGGCCAGGGCCCCGACAACCCCCTGGCCTGTTCCGCCGTGTTCCGACAGATGGACACCGGTTTTCTCAGCAAGGGCATAGGCTGCAGATTTGGAGGATATTTTTATTTTGGCGTTTTTCCCGAATTCGATAAGGGCCTGATGGTCAAGGCTTTCCGTTATTTTTGCCACGCAAAGCCCGGGATCAGAGCCTTTTTCCGACCGGGTTTCAAGAAAAGCGGCCATCAGCTCAATAATGGGCTCAATGGCTCCCTGTTTCAGGGTTAATTCAAAACACATGGAAGAATTGTGGGAAGTATAGGGGATATCCTCGTGGACAAAAAGCTGGTGACGGCTGATGGCGCTGGTTTCAGCCAGCCCTTTTTCCTTCAGTATTCCGCACAGTCCTTCCACAAGCCAGCCGGTTCCCCTGGTCCCGGGCATATCCGTGTCATCAATGCAAACCAAATAATTCATTTTTATCCTTTTTTAAAAACTCACCCGTACACCGGCATATCCTGTGCGTCCTGCTCTTGGAAGCCTGTAAGATTCTTCATAGTCTTTATCAAAAAGATTATCCACACCCAGATAAAGGAAATAATTATCGTTGTAGACCTTTTGCTCCAGCTTGAAATTTACAAGGGAATAATCATTTAATTTACCCTTTCGAAAGGAATCCGAATAAAAATACTGGTCGGCAACATGCATGAAATCTGCATACGCCGTCAACCCGAAACCCCATGTATAATCCGCATCAACTGAAAATTTATGTCTCGGCCGGTATTGAAGTTCGTCTACCAGGGTACCGCTGGATTTGTCCTTGGAATCCATATACGAATAATTAAAACCAATGGTTCCATTCTCAAGGATTTTTTTGGAAAGGCGGGTTTCAAATCCTTTGAATTGATATTGTTGGTTGTTCTCATAAAAATTGGTGGTATTATTTTTCTCAATATAATGCTCAACATCATTCTGGAAAAATGTCAGGTCCAGTTCCATATCTTCAAAAAGCTTCTGTGAAATCCCGGCCTCATAATTTTGGGACTGTTCCGGTTTCAGTGTGGTTCTGCCCGAGGTGGGGTCATAGAGCTGCTGAATGGACGGGAACCGGATTTTTTTAGCATAGGATGCCCGCAATAGTGTCGAGTCGGTAAGTTTCAGGCTGCCGCCCACCATATAGCTTCCCTTGTTTTCGTCATTGCCGACATCTTTTATCTGCCAGTGGTGACTGTAGCCCGTGACAATATCCAGCTTGGAAAAAAATTGAATCCTGTATTCAAAGGCGGCCGAGTAAATATTCAAATCATAATCATAATGATACGGAACAGCGGCTCTGTTATTGACCAGCACGGTATTAAGATCGGATGTGTAATTGTCTTTTTCCCCGGAGAGTGAAAACACAGCTTCACCGGACGATTCAAAATCAACGCTTGTCTGAAGGGTAGCGCCTTTGACGGATGTCTCATCCGAGTTTGTATAGTTGTTTCTGTTTCTGATGGTGCTATAGGTGTTGTTATCGTATCTGGCAAAGTCCTGATTGTAAGTATTTGCAAAGGCCCAACCCCGGAACCCAAAGATACCTTTTGGTTGATAGCTCATGGAAACCTGGCCTGAAAGGGTTCCGAAATCTTCTACTCTGTCGTATTTTGGGGCTTTATAAAAAGGATCGGAAGCAATGGTTGTGGTTGAAGGGATTCCGTATTCACCGTCTGAGCTTTCAATGGTCAGGCCCATTTCAACCTCATCATTCACTTGGATTCCAAGATTACCGAAAAAGCTGAGCCGCTCATCATCACTGTTGTTCCTGGTTCCGCCGTTCTCAAATACAGTTGCCTTGAAATCACGGGAAAGCCTGTACCCGGCCGAGTCGGTTCTGTCTATGCCGGCAAAAAAATTGGTGGTTTCATCACCGCCTGAAATATTGGCTTTGCTGTAATAATTCCCCCGGCCGTCTATTTCACCTGATGCGTTCATATGAAGCCCTTTGGTTCCTTGCTTGGTAATGATATTGATCACACCGGCAAGCCCCCCCTGGCCATAGAGCACGGAATTGTTGCCATAGGATACCTTGATTTTGGAGATATTATCAGTGGAAATGATGTGGGGATCAAACTGACCGTCATAGGTTGAATTGATGGGAATCCCATTTAACAACAAGATGGCATGTCTGCTTCGAAATCCTCGTATATTGATCCTCGGTGTACCGGCGCCGCCGGTTGTCACATCTATTCCCGGCAGCAATTCCAATGCCTTATCAAGGGTTTTGGCATTTCTTTTCTCAATATCCTTATCCGTGATTTCCAGAGCCGGAATGGTTTTGGATCCCGGCATATCTGCCGATATGACAACTTCACCAAGGGAATAGGCTTTTGTACCTCCTGTGTTTTTTTCATCAGCCGTTGCATATGAAAAGCTTAAACATAATATGATTAAGAAGCATAAAAGCCGGTTTAATTTTGCCAATCTCATTTCCCTTTTTCTCCTGAGTTCAAAGTTATAAATTAGTCATAATATAGCCATTAAGGTTGTGAGTTAATCATAGAGGTAATATTTTGTCAATCTTGCATAAAAAAAATTAAATCATGAAAAATTTTGATGATTATTTACCAAATATAACGATTATTAACTGTATGTGTTGGGGCTGTTGTCGCAGACAGCCCCAACAATGGATTGATCATGTATTATACGGCCAGACAGGGTAGAACCAGGGAAGCCCGGATTCAGCTCTTCCAAAATCATTCATAAAATCCTGGATCTCTTTTGAAAGCATGAAATCCGAAAGGGCACGGGCACCTTTATCATTTGAATCAGGAAAAATCTTTGGGTTGGCCTCCATTACAATATAAGGTCTTCTCATGGCAGGATCACCTTCAACCATAATTTTCAAATTGCCTTTTTCTACTTTCTCAAAAAGGACCGGCATTCTGCCGAAAACCAGGTATGCATTTTTTTCACTTGCATATATCAACATATCTTTGTTTTTGTCACTTGAATCTTTGATAACCCAATCTCCAACCGGTTTGACGTGAATTTTTTTCCACAGGGTATTGCAAAGTTCCCTTGGTCCAACTCCCAATCCATCCAGGAATGTGGATTTGGTATCATAGATTTTCCGGAGGGCCTGTGCACCGTCTTTCATCCCCATGATTCCTGCGGGATCGGAAGGGGGACCGAGAATAACCAAATCATTTTTGGCGCAAGGCCTCATATTGATACCATAGCCGTCAGCAACCAGGTCTGAGGTGATGTCGCCGGAATGCATGACAAGAAGATCCGCTTTGCCTCTTCTGAAGGGTTCGGATATGTCAGGCCGCGGCCCGGTTGACACAACAACGACCTTATAACCGGTTTTCGCTTCAAACCTTTTCGAAATTTCAGCCCACAGCCCAGTCATGGTCATGCCGCCAATGACACGAGCCCTGACCGTATCATTGTTTTTTGATGGTGCAGTCAGGGATTGTGTCATTGTGACAGGTTTCAACCCGCAGGAAACAAGGAAAAAGATACAAAATAAAAAACAGGGTAACAATTTTGCCTTCATGCTGATGGAACTCCTTTTTATCAATTGTTTCAGATTAGCAAGGGCATCTTTTTCCTTGCTTACTTTTTTTTGGATAATAGAAAAACACGATTGGAAAGTCAATTATGGAAATTGATTGATATGGTTTGTAATAGTCATATTTGGTTATTTTTTATCAAATTATCAAAGTATTCTTGACAGCACGGACTAAAAACTCTAATTCCATATCCCTATACAATAACTCTGCAGGAACATATAAAATGAATATGATTTTGGATCAGGCGTGTCTGTTTTTGAATCAGGAACTCCGGGAGACCCCAGAGATCCGGGAAATCGTTATCAATCCGAATTTTACAGGCGTACTTCTGGAAAATGAGGCCATGGGCATGGCCATGAACATCCGGAAAGGACCCGGCAATGAAAAGGAAGGCCCTGTCACTTCCATTGAGGATCTGATCGGCATTGACGGTCTAAAAGGGTTGGAACGGCTTGAAAAAGCTGCCGATCCCCTGATGCTCTCCGTAAAGGTCGCCTTGATCAATGCTTTGTCAAAACCCTTCATGACAAAGGAATATCTGGAAGCCAGGGGATATGGAACGGCCCAGGGCCGGGATAATTATTCTATCAAGGAAATGGTAAAAGACAAGACCGTGGTGATCGTGGGATTCGGTGGCAATGTCACCAAGATAGCAAGCCGGGCGGCCAAGGTGTATGTCACAGAATTGGAACCGGAACGGTTTTATTCAAGGGTCATCAATAAGACAGGGGCATCAATGGGGCCATTTTGCGCCACCCTGGTTCATGCTAAAGATGCGGCACCGTATTTTCAGAAAGCTGATGCCGTTGTCCTGACCGGCTGTACTTTGGTTACACAGACCATGGAAGAAATCCTCGTGCAATGCCAGGGGAAAAAGGTGTTTATTTATGGGGTTACTGCCGGGTTTTTCCCGGAACCCTTGTTTGATATGGGGGTTGATGCCATCGCCACTTCCATTGTGACGGATTCATCCAAAATGATGGATGCCTTAAAAAATTGCGGCCCCATGGTGGAACGGTTTTTTTCAGAATCCTGTCAGGAGCTGTTTATTCAGAAAAAGAAATGATCAAGAATAGTATAAAAACAACAATAATTTTTCTATGTGCAATTGTTTCCCTTTTCATGCCCGCCATTGTGTTTGCAAATGAAACCAACACGCGCACCATCACCGATATGACCGGGCGAAAGGTGGTGATTAAAAATCCCGTGAACCGGATCATTACCACATTTAAACCGGCGAGTCTTTGTGTGCTTTCCCTGGGGCTTGAAAAAAAGCTGGTTGGGGTGGACAATTCTACCCGGCAGGACCGGCTGCAATTAGAAGTATTTCCCGAAATCGCTAATCTTGCAGGGGTGGGCACCAAAGCCATAGGGATCAATTTTGAAACCCTGGTTTCACTGAAGCCCGATCTTGTCATCCTTTTTTCTCAAAAAGACGGTCTTTCCGTTTCAGACCGCCTTTCAGCCATGAATATCCCTTCCATTGTGATTTTGCCTGAAACATTCGGCACCTTAAAAGAGTCCCTGCGGGTGATTGCCGAGGCAGCAGGAGAACCTGAAAAATCCCTGAAAGCTGAAAAGCTCATGGATGGGGTCATCCATCTTGTGGCACAGCGGCTTTCCGGACTTTCAAATGGAAATAAGAAAACCGGGTATTTTGCATCTGCCCTTGGGCTTTTCAACACCACAACGGGAAATATGATTGCCAATGAGATTTTTGATGCAGCCGGGATCAAAAATGTATCAAGCCATTTGTCAGGGTATTTCCAGGATATTTCCCCTGAACAATTGGTGAAATGGAATCCGGATATCATGGTGCTGTCCCAGCATTTTAAAAAAGGAGAGGCCCAGCGGCTTTCCGATAAAGCCTTAAAAGAAATCAAAGCCGTATCCAATAAAGCGGTTTACCGTTGCCCGTCAAGCCTTGCACCTTGGGATTTTCCTTCCCCCATGTCGGTTCTGGCCACCCTTTGGATTGCCCAAAAGGCATATCCGGAAAGATTTTCCGATATTGATATAAAAGCAAAAGCAGATGAATTTCACCAGCAATTGTTTCAAAAAACCATGACCCAAATGGGCGGGACCATCAGTGATACGGTGGATTAAATGAAAACCGCCCGGTCTTTCAGGACAATTATTCTTCTTCTCCTGGCTGCCCTGGTGCTTGCGTTTATCCTGTCCATTTTCTCCGGCCGGGTGGCCATTGGATTTTTTGATATGATGGCTATTTTTTCAAAATTTTATCGGGACTGGGATGGAGCGGGCAGCTTTATTCCCAATGAATTGGTCTTCTTATGGATCAGACTGCCAAGATGTGTCATGGCCGTTCTTGTGGGGTCAAGCCTGGCCGTGACCGGTGCCGTCTACCAGGCCCTGTTCAGAAATCCTCTGGTTTCACCGGATATTCTCGGGGTATCGGCCGGATGTACGTTTGGAGCGGCTCTTGGCCTTGTTCTGTCGTTTAATTCATTTGCATCTGTTCATCTTTTGTCGTTCGGGTTCGGGCTTCTGGCCGTTGCCTTGAGCGTCGGGCTTGCAAGACTCATTTCCATAAAACCGGTCATCATTCTGGTTCTGGCCGGTATGGTGGTATTGTCGTTTTTTAATGCCCTGCTCATGGTGGTAAAATATTTTTCAGACCCTTATGATCAATTGCCCACCATTATTTACTGGGTCATGGGGAGTTTGAGCCGGGTCACCTGGGACAATGTTCTGATCATGACCCCTTTTGTGACGGCAGGCGTATTCCTCTTCATTAGTTTCAGTTTCAGACTCAATATTCTTTCCCTGGGTGATATCCAGGCCAAATCCCTAGGCATGAATCCTTCTTTTTTCCGCATGGTCCTGATCACGACAAGTTCATTTATGGTGGCGGTTTCAGTGGCTACCTGCGGTCAGATTTCCTGGATCGGGCTGGTCATTCCCCATCTGGCAAGAACCCTTGTGGGGCCTGAGCATGAAAAAATGGTCCCGGTAACAGCCTTGCTGGGAGGGCTGTTCCTTCTGACTGCGGATTCTATTGCCAGGAGTGTTTCTTCAGCCGAAATCCCGGTTGGGATTATCACCGCCCTGACCGGGGCCCCGATTTTCGGCTGGTTCATGTTCAAAAACCGGAGCAGCGGATGGATCTGATGCTGGAATGCCGCGATCTTGGGTTCAGGTATAAAGATACCGTCATCTTTGAGAATATTTCCTTTCAGGCAGAAAAGGGCAGATTCTGCGCCATCCTGGGCAGGAACGGGTCCGGCAAAACCACACTTCTCCATTGCCTGAACAAAATTCTGAATCCTCTGTCCGGCCGTATCCTGGTTCAAGGCAAGGATATCACAATTTTTTCCCGAAATGAGCTGGCAAGAAAGATCAGCCTCTTGCCCCAGGAGCACATGGATATTTTTCCCTACAAAGTCATGGATGTGGTGGTCATGGGCAGGGCCCCGTTTTTAAAGATTTCCGAAAGGCCAGGTGAAGCTGATTATGAGATTGCAGCAAAGGCCCTGAAACAATTAAATGTGGAAAACCTTTCAAACCGGAATTTTAACCGGATATCCGGCGGGGAGCGGCAGATTGTGCTTCTGGCGCGCTGTCTGGCCCAGAGTGCCGAGATCATGCTCCTGGATGAACCCACCAACCACCTTGATTTCAACCACCAGTATCATCTTTTATCCTCCATCCGTCAGCTTTGCAGGGAAAACACCATCAGTGTGGTGGCGTCCATGCATGACCCCAATCTTGCGTCCATATTTGCCGACGATGTCATCATGATCAAAAGCGGCCGGGTCATGGCCAAAGGCGTAAAGGATGATGTGATGACCGAAAATAATATCTCAGCCCTTTATGACATGGATGTCAAACAAACCAGGGTCAATGCCGCACATTGTTTTTTCCTTCCGGAAGACGCCATGGACCCAAAATTTTTGGATGCCACGTAAAAAGAAATAGCTGCTCAATGTCATTGCCCATTATGTTCTCTCAAATAAAGCATGCGAGCGACCATGGCCAAAAACCCTGTGCAGGTGGTGCTGACAATCAGCACCAGCCATAGAGGCAGACGCAAATTTAAAGCTTTTGCCTGCGGAACAATAAGGAACCATCCGATCCCAGCGGCTAAAAGCAGATCGAACCAAATCTGATTCCCCCACACATTACGGGTGTATTCAGTCCAGGACAGGTAAAAGAGATACTATTGACATTACATTCCTCTATACTATGTTGTTGATTTTTTGTTTAAAAGCCGGTTAATTGGCTGCAAACAGGTAAAGCAAACGCCTGTGATGGATTATATAGCTTTTACACACACAGATATCATCATCTTCCTGCCCTGATTTTTCCCAGCAGTATGATTTTCATGTCTCCATTTGCTTTATAACTTGCAAGAAGAAGATAAGGGGCGAGTACCATTGTTCCGCCGAAAACGCCCAGCACGCCCAATACAATCCCTCCAAATGAGAAATGATGGCGCCAGGCGAGCCATAACCCGGAAAGCAGAAGAAGACACATAAAATCAAAATTGAATTGCCCGGGCCAAGTCAATGATGCGATATCGCCAAAAAAGATCGGCAGCAGGTTCCAGCCGTGATTGAAGGCCACAACACCTGTGATACCAAGGATACTTATAATAAAAAAGGTTAAAAGAATTCGAAATGCACGCATAAGTTTTCCCCCTTAAAAATTAATTTATGTTCCATAATAACCCAAATAAGGTCATTGAATTTAGTTTTTGAATATTGTACCATCCAAGGTAATAAAGTCCATTACCTTGGAGGTAAAAATTATGCTAAATTTGAAAGAAAATATAAAAAAAGATGATTCAATAGGCGATATATTACGTTTCTGGCGTCAATTAAAAAGAGTAAGCCAGATGGATTTGGCTTTGGATGCCGGGATTTCCTCTAAGCATTTGAGTTTTGTAGAAACAGGCAGATCTCAACCAAGCCGTGACTTGGTTTTAAAATTGGCCTCTTCATTGAAAGTACCCCTTCGCCATCGGAATGTTTTTTTAAAAGCAGCAGGCTACTCTTCTGAATTTTCTGAAGAACCTTTTGACGGACAAAAAATGGAAATCGTCCGGCAAGCGTTGAAACGCATGATCGAGGCTCATGAGCCATATCCTGCTTTGGTTATCAATGCATCCTATAAGATTATAATGACAAATTCCGGATATGATCAAATGATCAGATTCTATCTTGGAGAAAATTCACTGAAAAAATATGATAATGTCTATCGGCTTACTTTTGCAGAAGATGGGTTACGGCAGTATATTACAGATTGGCCTGTTATAGAACAATTTATGATCGGGCGATTGTGGGAAGAGGTTGTTTCAACCCAAAACAAAGAATTATTTACATTGTACGAAGAGATTTCACAGCTAAAGACCGGCGATTCTCCAATCAGCTTTCAAATTAATAATAATCTACCCATAATGAGTTTGACCCTGGAAAAAAAATCGATGAAGGCGAGTTTTTTCACTACTGTAACAACACTTGGAACACCTCTTGATTTAACCACTCAAGAACTCCGGATAGAGTCTCTTTTTCCAGCGGATGATGAAACAAAACAATTGTTTTCTCTTAAAAAAATAGGATAAAAAAATGATAGAAAGACTAAACCCGGAATATATCGCGGCTTTAAAAATAGAGGTTAAAAATAGTCCCTACCCAAGACATATGGACATGGAGCTTGGCGAAATCGAATTCGATAAAGCAGATATTATTCTCGATCTTGACCACTATCACCTTCAGCCGTTTGGTATTGTGCATGGCGGAGTCATTGCGACAATGATAGATACTGCAAAGTTTTTGATGACAATATGAATCTTGTTGCCTACGGGACCTCAACACTGATGGCTCTGCCCGGTAAGGGATTGGGGCTGCGAAGTAAAAAATTTTTGTTATAGTTTTCGTTTGTTAAACGGAATCCAAAGGATTTTATGAATGAAAATAACACCAAGATTGCTAAAATGGGGTCTGAATATTTACGGCCCGTATCTGGGTGCAGGGGTGAAGGTGACATCAATCTCTAAAGATTGGCGTAAGACCCGTGTGTCTATGAAATTGAAGTGGTATAACAAAAACATTATGGGGACTCATTTTGGCGGTAGTCTTTATTCCATGGTTGACCCCCACCTGATGCTGATGCTCATGCAGATTTTAGGTAAGGATTACCAGGTTTGGGATAAATCGGCTGAGATTGAGTTTGTTAAACCCGGCAGGATTACTGTCCATTCTGAGTTGGAGGTATCCAACGACGATCTGGCAGCGATTATAAAAAATACAAAAGCCGGTGAAAAATATTTTCACAAATTTGAGGTTGCGGTGACAGATGAACAAAATGATATTGTGGCAAAAATAAACAAAGTGCTTTACATAAAAAAAGCAATTCTGAATAAAAATCAACCCGATGATCAGATATAAGTGGAGGTATAGGTTACAATCAAGGTTTTTCCTTTAGCTTTGAATGGATGTCTAACAAACCAGGGTCAATGCCGCCCATTGTTTTTTTCTTCCGGAAAACAATATGTTTTAATCCTGCTGATTTATGGTTCATTTTCCAGGAGCACGATGTCAACCCGGTTGCAATGAAACGCACAGGTATGTCCCATATCGGTCAGGCGCTGGCTGGTTAGTTGATTGGCCCCGCCGCCCGGCGAAAGGCTGGGCCAGTGAAGACCTTCCGCGACCAGAAGTCCGGCCTGGGTGTTATCTGTCACATGGGCCAGAAACCGGCATTCTCCCCGGCCGTTGAATACCCTGACCTGATCACCATCGGCTATACCCCTGATCCGGGCGGTTTCAGGGTGAATCATCACCCGGGCCTGGCCGGCCTTTTCCCTGATTTCATCGATTTCGTTAAAGGCTGAGTTTAAAAAAAGATGATGGGGCGGCGTGATGAATTCCAGGGGGTATGTGTCACCGCCGTCCGGGTCCCGTAAGGGTTGCCCGTCGGGAAGAGGGTTAAGACCCTGATCTGCCATGGCCTGGGAAAAGAATTCCACTTTGCCCGACGGTGTGGCAAATCCATGGGCATAGGGGTTGGGCGGGATGTTCAGCCTCACGGCTTTTCCGGATTTTACCATTTCCACATCCACCCCTTTCATCAAAGGGGATGGATCAAGCAGAAAATTTTCAATGCACTCCATCTCGCTGAGACAAAAAACATCTTCCTTAAACCCAAGCCGGGCGGCAAGATCCTGGAAAATATCCAGGGTAGAGCGGCTCTGTCTCACAGGAGGGATGACCGGTTCGGCCATCTGGATATAATTGTGGCCATAGGACCGGTAAAGATCGGTGGTCTCGAGAAAGCTTGCTCCCGGCAAAATGATATCGGCATAGTTGGCAGTGTCGGTTTGGAACATTTCCTGGACAACCACAAAGAGATCCTCACGGGCCAATCCTTTTAATACATCGCGGGACTGCGGGGCCACCACGGCCGGGTTGGACAAATACACATATAGCAGTTTGACGGGCGGGTTGTCGAGCTTTGTCAGGGCATGGCCCAGTTCCACCATATTGATGACCCGGGTGCCGGGCGGCCGCAGATCCGGACGGGTCAAAGTCTTGAGATCGGAGGGCACCCCACCCAGAGACCGGGTGATGCCTCCGCCCGGTTTATCAAAAGCCCCGACCAGGGCAGGTAAAAGCGCAATGGTCCGCATGGCCATTCCGCCTTTCAGCTGGCGGGCCGGTCCCCATCCGGTTCTGATATAGGGCGCCCTTGCCCTGCCATATCCCTCTGCCAGACGGATGATCATTTCCTCGGATACCCCGCAGATGGATGCGGCCCGACCCGGAGGGTATTCTGCCGCCCTCAGTTTTAATTTTTCAAAACCAATGGTCTTTTGAGCGATGAAATCGTGATCCATCAAATCTTGTTCAATCATCACCTGCATCATGGACAAGGCCAGGGCCGCATCAGTGCCCGGTTTTATCATCACGTGCACATCCGCCTGCTCTGCTGTCCGGTTGCGGTAGGGATCAATAACGATCAAGGTGGCCCCGGCCTTCCGCGCCTTATTAAAAAAAGGCCAGGCATGAACATTGGTGGTCAGGGTATTGCTGCCCCAGAGAATGATATAATCCGACTGGGACGCCCATTGGATCTCGGTGCTGGGCCCTTTGCCGAGACTGGCTTCAAACCCGGCGGAAGCTGCCGGGCCGCAGATGGTATAGTCCAAACCGCTGGCCCCCAGCCGGTTAAAAAAAGCATGTCCTGAATGACGGTGCACCAGACCCATGTGCCCGGCATAGGAATAGGGCAGGATTGCCTCAGACCCGAATTCAGAGGATACGGCCTTCATCCGGGAAGCCACCTCATCCAGGGCCTCATCCCAGCCAATGGGTTCAAACCTGCCTGAACCCTTGGGCCCTGTCCGTTTAAGGGGGGTGGTGATGCGTTTGGACGAATGGATGTGCTCGGGGAAAAAACCGGCTTTTTTGCAGATAAACCCGGCAGTATAAGGATGATCCGGATCACCCTTGACGCTTACAATCCGATCCTTTTCCACCTTGACTAAAAGACCGCAGGTGTCAGGGCAATCCTTGGTGCAAACCGCTCGTTTCCACATCTTTTATCCTCCTCGCTCTGATAAATCCTATGTTTTTCCAAAACGTATTTACCATTAAATCCCTTTAAATATCAATTGTTGAATGCGTCCTGACTGTGTTATATACGATTTCTTGATAACGGATGGATACTTGCCATTTTCAATATAAATCCCAAACAAAGGAGACCACATGCAGGAATTAAACTCAATGGACATTGCAAAAGAGGTAATGGATATCATAAAAAAAGGAGCACTTCTCACTGTAAAAGCAGGCAAAGATATCAACACCATGACTATCGGATGGGCAACCATTGGCTATATCTGGAGAAAAGAGATGCTCATGGTGGCTGTTCGTGAATCGCGGCACACATTCGGTTTGATCGAAAAAGCCGACAATTTCACAGTAACGGTTCCGACCTCAGATTATAAAAAAGAAGTCTTGTTTTGCGGAACAAAATCAGGCAGGGATTTTAATAAATTCAAAGAATGCAATCTGAAAACAGTCAACAGCCAATGCGTGGACTCCCCCATCATTGACATTCCCGGATATCATTTTGAATGCAAAATCGTTTACAAAACCGCCATGGACCCGAAATTTCTGGATTCCACATACAATGAAACCCTGTACTCGGATAAAGACTATCATACCCTGTATTTTGGTGAAATAGCCGCCTGCTACAAAACAGAATAAGGATTTTTCATCATAGCCCGCATAATGGGCAAGCATGGCATGGGCCTCTGGATTAATCCAAATTCCGGAGGCCTGTTTGTTTATCGATCCGCTTCAATATCCCGTTTAGGTTATCATCTCGATTAATATTTTTTCAAACCTTTAGATTGTCGGGTTTGAATTTCAGCACTGTGTGTAAAATTTGAAGGTTTGTTGTGTTTGATACACTATCGCCAATATGCTTGAATGGAAAATTGTAAAATTTTTTTTTAGCCTTTCCCAAATAATGGAATTTTGAATCTGAAACTAAAAAATCTATCTATGCCATATATAGTGCCTTGATAATTTTTAAAAGCCCGGGCTGGTGGATAAAATGCTCGGTAAATTGCCGGATTTGATTCCTAACAGATAAAACTATCATTGAACTCTTTATCAAATTCACAAATTTATGAGTGTAGCTCAAATTCTATGCTAATTTTTCAGGGGAGAATCACATAGCTTTTAAGTAATGAAAAATTTTCTCTCACAACAGCTTCCAACAATTTTATTTTTCATTATTGCCAAATGTTATGATTTCCACTTTTGATTTTATCTTGCAATGCCTCTTTGGGCTATGTATTATTGATCATGAGCAGAGAAACTTTACCGACAATCACTTGCAAACATTTCAGATATTATTTCCCTTGGGTTTTTCGTTGTCTTTTGCTATCGTTGTTCCTAATTCTGTCACACGCTGGTGTCAGCTTTGGGGAAACAGTAGCCCAACAGCTCGACGCGCGTTTGAAGGCCCATGGCGATTACCTGGTAACAACCGCCCCAGCTGAAGTTAAAAATGGTTCACAACTAGTCAAAGCCAAATATATATTTAAGGAATACTGCATCTTTCTCAACGGTCAACGCCAGGGCGTCAATAGCTTTGGTCATACTCAGCTTCTGAATGCCCGGAATGGTGACCGCAGCATGCTCCAATGTGGCTGGCATACAGAGAAGCTAAAGATACTCATGGGCCGCATGGGTATTAGGAGTGAAGACATGAGTGGAATAGTAGCTGACGCTCACTCTTCCCTCCCCTATTTATTATCTCCTAATCAAGAACACGGAGCCCTCGCTCTTCGAGATAAGGACGGGAAAGTATATGTATTCGACGCTTGGCAATTGGCTGTAAATAACGTTATTGTTAGCACAGGAATCAATTTGGGCGCTTATAGTGGAGCCGAAAACAGCAAATGGAATGGCATGGAGGCTCAACTCTGGGATAAGGAAATGAGATCCCAAGGCTATCTGCGATTCAACGATCCCACCATGATGGACACAAACTATGCACTTGATTTGCAAACTGTACTCAACCGGATTTTTGGAATTGACCAACCCACCGGTGGATGGGCTGGAAAATGGTATTCTGGAAAGTTCATGGAACTTTTTCTTGAACAAACTGGAACCAAAGTTACTGGAGAATTCAAAGATAATAGCTTTGGGGGGCTCCGCACAGGAATTGTTACAGGTAACGTGGACGAGAAAACCCCAAGCATTCTAGTAGGCAATATTCGCATTAACCCTTATCTGGTTGGTGAGACGACCGAACCCGGTTATGAACGCCCCATTCGCTGGACTCTGGAAAAAAACGGCAAACGTTTTTATTGTGAATGGGGCAGTGCCGGAATATGGGATATGACTAGAACGAAGGAATAATCTTATGAACCGCCTAAGATCGATTTTTTTTCTGGCAACAATTTTGCTTTTAGCCTACGCATCTTTTTCACCCTTGGCTGCACAATCTTCTCGTGATGATGAAATCGAATTTTTAATTACCAAAGGGTGGGCACTCAGTGCCAAGAATCGGTTTTTAGAAGCATTGACCCCTCTTAATCAGGCACTGCTTCTTGAGGCGGACAATCCTAATATCTTAACCCTCAAGGGAGGTGCCCTGATAGGGCTTAAAAAATATCAGGAAGCTCTGGACTGCCTACAAAAGGCGCTCCTTCAAATCGTTGATGATCCATTGGCTTTGACCTATAAAGGGCAAGCTCTCTTCAACTTGGGACGGTTTAGCGAAGCAGCAAGCTGTTTCAATCGAACCGCTGCTCTGGAACCAAATTCATATGCGGCTAAAGCCGGTTTGAATTGGAGCAATCAGAAAATATCCTCAAGCGCTCCAATTCCTGAAGGGAATAAAAATACTACTACAGAAAAGATAATAGCTATTAACGAAGTCGAGAAGAATCTTGCCGGAGCATGGTTATCCAACGGACGGCCGACCTCCATTACACAGGATAGCAGCGGCAACTTGGTTTTTACTAACGAAATGGGCTGGGTGTCCAAGGGGCGTTTTGCGAATACCGACACGGTTATAGCCACTGAGTGGGAAGGCGGTTTGCGTGGTTCGCTACAGGATGGCGGCAGGGTTATTCGGTGGGCCAATGGAACTATGTGGACCCGAGGTGAGCCAGGAGCGGGTGGGATTGCTCCTCGATATTTCAGTGGGTCTTGGTCGGGCAACTGGGTGAACAGTCTTGGAGAGAAAGGGACTGATTCTCTGGTTCTTGAAGAATCTGGAAACGGGGAAATCAAAGGCACTTGGGGCGGGAATATTCGTGTTACCGGTAGGAGAATCAATGAGACGAACATTACACTCCAAGGCCAGACTCAGAGACGTGCATATAAGGTGCAGGGGACTATTCAAGGCAACGAACTTATTTTACGATATACTGTCGATCGGCTTGATTCAAGCGGATCATACGAAGGGGAATCGATTTTCAGACTGGTCCGGTAAATCCAAATCTCGGGGTCAGAATGGATCAGGGACATCACAAGCTCCAATAAAAATTGTTTTTGCATATTTTCATATAATCAATTATATTTTCACGAAAGAACACTGGTAACCCTCTATTAAATAAATTTGGCATCGGTTAGCCTAAGTGGAATTGAAATAATCACAAGGGCATAAATTTCTTCAATATATTAAAATCAGTCCATCAGGTGATAAGGGCTTTATCGTTGGGACCTCAATGTCCCATGGTTCATGAGTTCAGGCCTGTGATAGATATAGGATTTATTTTATGCCAAAAGATTTGAACACCAATTTAATGTCGGAAAAAACCATTAATATCATTAAAAAATTCATGGTTTTTGAAAGTATTGACTGCGGGCAATTAAAAAGCATCCTGAATACCAACCCTGAATCTGATAGCGACGAATACCATAAACGGATTGCCAAGATTTGCCAGTATGATGAAGGTGAAACCGTTATTCACGAAGGTGAGTTTGACAGCTGGTCCTTTTGGGTAGTGAAAGGTGTTTTTAATGTTATACAAAAGGGCGTTACCATTGCCACCTTCTCTACTCCCGGTGAAATCTTTGGAGAAATGAGCGTTTTTGAAGGCATCCCGAGAACCGCCTCCGTTGTTGCTAAAACAACCGGCATCTGTCTTGGCATGGATATGTCGATTATTGAAAATTTGGGTGACAAGAAAATCGAATCCCTTATAAAAGAGGGGTTTTATTCAGTTATTTTAAACCGGTTGGCCACTACAAAAGAAAAAATTTATGCCGACAAAAAAGAGCTTGAATTGAAATTTGCAAGACTGCTTGAATTTGAAAATACAATAAAGTACAAGGCAAAAAAGAAAACATAAAAATTACTATCCGGTTTGATTATGATTTTGAAAGCAATCTCAGAAATTTAAAATTTTTCAAAATCAGGTAAGTCTTTCTTATTGCGTTATGGCACTGAAAGGGAAGAATTTCATGAATTTCCAAAAATGGGGCCTGCGATGGAGTGAAAATAACCGATATGCAATATGGCTTTTTATCGGGCTGCTTTTGTCGGGTGCCCTCCTTTTGGCGGCAAACTGGGAGGCAGAACGTCAGGAACGGACACGGATCGAAGCTTTTCGAGGTGATGCTGCCGACCTGGCACGGATAGCTGAAGCCATCATCCTCGGACGATTAAAAGGGTACGATGATATCCTCCTGGTTTTGTGCGGCGCATATGCCGAATCACCAGCGCTTTTCGATGAAAAAGTCCGTCTGTTGCGCCGGGGCCCTCTATCTGACCGCGAAGTGCTCGTGGTGGTGGTGGACAGTAAGGGGAACCTCGCCTGGACGGATACCCCCAATGTAAAGCCCGGAATGTACAGGGGCGATCAGCCCTATTTCAGGTATTTTTCCGGGGGCGGTAAGGATATGTTCTATATTTCAGAACCAGTATTTGGCCGTGTCACCAATCGCTATTCCATTCCGATGGCGCGGCCCATCTACGATATGCAGGGCGGTTTTCTCGGGGTCGTGGCCCTATCCGTCAGACAGGATTCGTTGGTTAATTCGGACCCACAAAAAGAACGTTCCGGAAATTCCGTGATCACTGTGGTCACGCAAGAGGGAATGATAGCAGGACGATCCCGTGGTCTTGAAAAAGTACAAGGAACAAAAATTGCGCCGGAACTGCTGTTGGCCATGATCAAGACGAAAGAAGGGGTTTTTTCGAGTGTTCCCACTCAAGACGGTACGGAACAGGTTATTGCTTTCAGGCATATCCCGGAAACGCCGCTCATTGTCTATGTGGAATCTTCACCCGCCGACCTACTGCGTGATTTATCCTATCAGCGCGCTGTGCTGATGTGGAGCGCTGCTTTTACCTCTATTATCGTCCTGATCCTCATCGCTGTCTATCTGAAGGGAAGAAAACTATCGGCACAGCTCCTCGATTCGCTGAAAAGAAGCAAGGAACAGGAATATGAAATCCTAACCGGGACATCTCTTGACGGTTTCTGGATCGCAGATGTTTCAGGGCGGATTATAGATTGTAATGATACCTTATCCAAGATTCTGGGGTATACCAAGGAAGAGCTTAAATCCCTGCACCTAAGAGATCTCGAAGTTTCCGACTTATCAAATCAAGCCATTGCTCTTCTTCCTTCAGTCAAAGAAAATGTCTGCGAGCGTTTTCAATCCCAATACCAGCGCAAGGATAAAACAATCATTGATGTGGAAATTAGCGTCCAATATGTGAAGGAATCAATCGAGCGCATATTTGCCTTTGTCAGTGATATAACGGCTCGCAAGAAAGCAGAAAATGAAATTGCAAGGATGAACCGGGTCTTCGGCGCCATTCTTGAAAATGCCGGAACGCTGGTGAGTATGCTGGATGCCCATCAAAATTTTGTCTTTTGGAATAAAGGTGCTGAAATTATAACCGGCTATACATCCGAAGAGGTGCTTGGTGGAAAGGGTGTGCTGGAAACAATTTATCCAAACGAAGCCTACAGACAAAAGATAGCTACCATTAGACAAGACGTTATCCAAGGGAAACCGGTGGATGACTTGCAGTTGGAGGTGCGTACAAAATCCGGAGAAATAAAGACCATTTCTTTTTATTCAAGAGGATTGATTGATGAAAACGGTAAATCTGTCGGGATGGTCAATATCGGTATTGATATCACCGAACACCGGAAAACAGAAGAGAAGCTTCGCCAGTCACTGAAAATGGAATCCATCGGACGCCTCGCTGGCGGGGTCGCCCACGATTTCAATAACATGCTTACCGTAATTCTTGGATATACCCAGAAAATGATGGATGATATTGATCCATCCGAACAACCTTATCAAGAGCTTCAAGAAGTCCTTAATGCGGCTCGGCGTTCGGCTGATTTGACAAAACAATTGCTGACCTTTGCCAGAAAGCAGATCATCGAGCCTAAAGTACTCGATTTGAACCAGACCATCAAACGAATGATCACCATGCTTAAACGAATCATTGGAGAGGACATTGAGCTTCTTTGGCAACCCGCTGGGGATCTGTGGCCTGTCAAAATGGACCCATCCCAGATCGATCAGATACTGGCCAATCTATGCGTAAACGCAAGAGATGCCATCCGCGGCGTAGGAAGAATAACCATTGAAAGCGACATGAAAACCTTTGATCCAGATTACTGCGCTGAGCATGCTGGCTTTGCTCACGGTGATTTTGTCCTGCTGTCGATAAGCGACAACGGCTGTGGTATGGACAAAGAAACCCTGGATAGAATATTTGAACCCTTTTTTACCACTAAGGGCATAGGTAAGGGTACCGGACTTGGTCTTGCTACGGTATACGGCATTGTCAAACAAAATAACGGGTTTATTAATGTTTACAGCGAGACGGGCCAGGGTGCCACTTTCAATATTTATCTGCCACGATACATATCTACTGATGATAAAATAACGGTTACTAAGTCAGAAGAACCTATTCCCAGGGGTGAAGAAACTATTTTGCTGGTGGAGGATGAACCGTCCATCTTGAAAATGACGACAATGATGCTCGAACGGCTGGGCTACTCTGTCCTGTCTGCCCCAACCCCAGGGGAAGCCATTCGGCAAGCACGGGAGTATACAGGCAAAATTCACCTGCTCATTACCGATGTGGTCATGCCTGAGATGAACGGGTGGAACCTGGCCGGAATCCTGGTTCCTCTTTATCCGGATATGAAAATTTTGTTCATGTCCGGCTATCCTGCCAATGTCATTGCCCGTCAGGGGGTACTGGATGAGGACGTTGCATTTATACATAAGCCTTTTTCAAAGGCCGATCTTGCTGTTAAGTTGCGGGGAATTCTAAATGTGATCAACGACACGAATTTGGTTTGATTCATAATTAAGAGGTCGGAATCCATCCAGTGCGTTATACTGAAAAATTTAGATGAACCCATATGTGGTATGTGACTTATTTTCAGCTTTGAAATTTCAATTCAACTTTATAAGCCCTTGGAAGCTTTGCTGGTTATGGCTCCAGAGTGGTTTTTTATAATATAAAAAGTTGCAACGCTGATTGAGTTGACTCAAGGATAATTATTGCTGTGCAGACTATTCAGGGCGATGAATTCTTGAGAAGTTAAAATCAAATATTAATTTAAAAATTCCGACATAAAACTTCCGGAGGTTTGATACTTTTGGCAGAATCAAATATATTGAGAATCGGTATTGTAAGTATCAGAAGGATATAAAAAATGAGGAAGGCTCTTTCCAAAAACGAAATTATAGATTCAATAAGGATCGAAAAAGGCTTTTTAAAAGAACATTTCGGAGTTCTCACTATCGGTTTATTTGGCTCTTTTGCCAAAGATCAACAAACCCCTGACAGTGATATCGATTTTCTGGTCGAATTTTCAGAGCCCCGTTTCGATTGGATCGCAAGTCTTCAAATACATATGGAAAATAAGTTTAAACGAAGGATAGAAATTGTACGGAAGCGTAATTTGAGTAAAGGAAGATTTTTTCAACGTATTGATCAGGAAATCATTTTTGATATTTGTAAAAATCATCTTCCAAAATTAAGAAAAGCAATTCAAAAAATGATCAAATAAAATTTGTTTGTAAATATCTATCCGGGCATTACCCCAAAATAAACAGCTCGCCATAGGCGGGTCTGATCTTAAACAGGTCTTTGAGCGGAAGATTAAGGACATGGCAGAAGATCACCCGGATTACGCCGGCATGGGTAACAATCAGGGTATTTCCTTTTTTACTGGCAAGGGTTTTGTTAAAAAAGGGAATGACCCGGTTTGAGAGGTTTTGAAAACTTTCACCGCCTGGCGGGCAGTAGGCGGCAAGGTTTTCTCCCCTTTTTTTAAATTCTTCGGGATAGTGGGTCTTTATTTCCTCAAAGGCCTTTCCATCCCAGTCTCCCATATGGATTTCATTTAAGGCATCGGTATTGATGACGGGTGTCTTTCCGGCGATTTGACGAGCGGTGTGGCCGCAGCGCTGAAGGCGGCTTGAATAGACGGCATCCAGGGGAAATTCTGAAAAGGCGGTCTGCCAATAGCGGGCCTGCAAAAGGCCGGTTTCATCAAGAGGGGCGTCTGTTTGGCCGATGAACCGTTTTTCTTCTGCGCCGCAGATTTGACCATGCCGTAAAAGAAAAATCAGGGAATCAGTATGCAAGTATTTCTTTAATGGATTTCCCGGCTGATGATTCGATCCTGGCTTGTATGAGCTGAGTATTTTCATATCGTTTTGAAATGCTGGTCATGGCCCAGGGAGATTTCATAAGACTGTCTGCAAACCGTTTGTGATAATTTAAATCCACTCCGTGGCCGTTGCAGATTTTATCGGCAAAATACACGATCTCCTTTTCCAGGACCGGGGTTTGGTGATCGAGTTCAATGTCCATGTGCTGGGCGACAATTTTCGAGACTTCAGTGAATCCAAGCTGATCCAGAACCGTTGCACCGGCGTTGGCATGGTCTTTTTCCATGCGCTTGATATCATGGAGCAGCCCTGCGGCAATCACAAGATTCGGATCAACCCTGTCTGAAAGGGAATTGGCAAGCTTCAAAGCCGTAAACGATACATCAGCCAAATGGGTTCTGATGGGGTCGTTTTCCGGCAGCGTGTCATTGATAATGGCAAGGCATTCTTCCATATCCGGGATATGGAGGGAAGAAAATTTTTCAAGGGCTGCTTCATATCCTTTTTTATCATCCGCATCCATTAATACCCCCCGGTCATACACTTTTACCGGAATCGTATGGTTGGTTTGAGATAAAAGAAGATCCCTTAAGGTTGACCCGTTGGAAAGGCTTAAGATATCGGGTTTGAGCCGGGACGGGATCAGGGGTGGGTGTCCGGAGGTGCCGTCAAAATAAGGAATCAGGATTTGGTTTTCGGATTCGGCAAATTTCTGTATCAATCCATCAATGGTGGACGGGCGGATGGCCGGAATATCCACCGGCAGAAGAAAAAACCCGGCATTTTCCGGCCGGATATTTCTGATGCCTTTTTGAATGGAGGACAGCATTCCGGATTCAAAATCAGGGTTGAAGACCGGTTTAGCTCCGGCCATCCTGACAACAGGATCAAGCTCAGCATGGTTATGGCCGGTCACCACAACGATATCCGTGATCCGGTTAGCTTTGAAGAGATCCATAACCTGTTCGACCATGGTTTTGTCCCCAAAAGGCAGCAGAGGTTTGAAATCTTTCATCCGGGAAGAAAAACCGGCCGCAGGAATGATGGCTGAAAGTTTTTTATGGATGCTGTTATTCATTTTTTTCTCCGGCTATTTTCCAAAGCTGCAGGATGGAAATTTGCAGGTGCCGCAGCTGGAGCAAAAACCGCCGTGGCCCATGCGGATGATATCGGCTTTGGTCACTGTTTCTCCGGCAAGGAGTCTTGGCACCACTAGATCAAAAATAGAGGCCCGGTGGTACATGACACAACCCGGAAGACCAATGACAGGGATGTCGTTGATATAGGCCAGCATGAACATGGCGCCGGGCAGGACAGGGGCTCCGTAGGATATAATTTCTCCTCCCGCAGCCCGGATGGCGGCAGGTGTCAGGTCATCCGGGTCCACGGACATGCCGCCGGTGACGGCAATCATTCCTGCGCCCTCATTGATAAGGGCTTTAATGGCGGATACCGTCATGGTCATATCATCGGACACGATTTGTTTTCTTAAAATCCGGCTTCCCAGGGCTTCAAATTTTTTTTGGACCACAGGCCCGAAACCATCCTTGATCAGGCCATGAAAAACTTCCGAGCCAGTTACCACGAGGCCTACATCCAGTTTAACAAATGGCCGGATATCGATAATGGGAAAATACTGTCTGCAAATCTCTTCTGCCTCAATGATCCTGTTTTCATCAATGGTCAAGGGGATGACCCTTGTGCCGGCAAGTTCCTGGCCTTTTTCCACTGTCTGGCCGGTATGAAGTGAGGCAAAGATCACATCCGGAACTGAATTGAGTGTCTCAAGGCCTTCTATATTGATTTTCAGCAACCCTTGAGTTAAGGCTTTAAATCCCACCTTGCCTTCCTTGGGATCACTCAGGCGTATCCCGTTTCCACAGGCAGCGTTAGCAATTCTTAAGGCTGCTTCATTTTCATGAATCTCACCATTAAGACAGGCCACATAAATATGCTGCTTTCCTAAATTGAGAAGGTCTTCCACATCGGCTTTGGTGATGATATGGCCCTTTTTGAATTGAGGGCCTTTGAAAAGATCCGGCACAATGCGGGTGATATCATGAAGTAAAATTTTTCCAACGGCTTCGTTAACCGGCACGGCCTTTACCTGATCTTTTTCATAGTATTTCATTTGGGTCCTCTTCCTTTTAGAACTTTTTTATCCACCCAGATTGGGGTTGATAAATTCAATGACATCATTTTCAAAAATGTCCTGGTGATCATAGGCGGAAGGGTAAATATAGGTTCCGTTTTGTTCGACAATGAGATGAGGATCTCCTTCCTTTGCCCATTCAATAAGCATTTTGATCGTCATCCCCTCGGGGATGGTTTCTTTTATTCCGTTCAGATGAACCACCATGATTCAAGTCCTTCCACATGCCTCGCATTCAGGATTGGATATAAGCTTCAGAGAGTGAAGTCTCATGTCAAGACCTGAAATGCGCAGCATTCTGTTTTTAAGAGGTTTTCCAAGTTCCAGAATCAATTTAATGGTTTCCATGGCCTGGAAGGATGCGGCTATTCCTGCCGCGGGGCCGATAATCCCAGTGCCTGAGCCCGGCTGAACCCCTGTTCCTGTTACAATGCATTCAAAACATGGGGTTTGGCCCGGTACAAAAGAGGACACCATGGCGTTGAATCCCTGTACGCCACCATACACAAAGGGCAGTCCATGCCGCAAGGATGCACGGTTCAGAACCTGTCTTGTTTCATAATTATCCGAGCCGTCCACAATGATATTCACATCTTTCAAGAGTTCATCAATATTGAAATGGGTAATCCTTTCCTGAACAGGGGTGACCCGGACATGGGAATTTAACGCTTTGATGCGGATGGCCGCTGATATGGTTTTGGGCTGTCCTAAAAAAGTTTCTGAATGGATGATCTGTCGGTTCAGATTGCTTAGCTCCACAACATCACCGTCTGCAATTTTGATATGACCGATTCCTGCGGCTGCAAGATAAAGGGAACTGACAGATCCCAACCCACCGATCCCGGCGATCAGGACGCTTGCTTTTGCAAGCTGTTCCTGACCATCGGGACCGATTTCGGGAAGGATGGTCTGCCGGATATATCTTTGATCATCCATCCTTAGCATGGTTATTTTATATTGTTTTTTTCCTTATATTCCTGGATGGCATGGTATACCCGCTCCGGTGTCAGGGGCAGTTCATACAGCCTGACGCCCGCTGCATCATACACTGCATTCAGGATGGCCGGGATGGTGGGCATGATGGCCCCTTCACCGACTTCCTTGGCTCCGTAAGGGCCGTTGGGTTCATCACTTTCCACAACAATGGCTTCGACTTTGGGCATGTCCATGGCCGTTACAATCTTGTATTCTGCAAGGTCATGGTTCAGCACCCGGCCCTGTTTGTCGAAAATGACTTCTTCATGCATGGCTTCACCGATCCCCATGGAGACCGACCCCTGCATCTGGGCTTCAACCGAAGTCAGATTGATGGCCTTGCCGCAGTCATGGGCATCCGTGATTTTATCAATGGTGACCTGTCCGGTTTCCATATCCACGGTGACTTCTGCCACCTGGGCAGAACATCCGTAAGCCGGGGAAGTTCCCACGGCCGCACCCTTGAATTTGCCACCCAAGAGATGGGGCTTATATTTTCCGGTCCCGACAATGGAGCCTTTTTCAAGGAAGGCAATCCTGGAGGCTTCCTTAAAGGTCAGTTTTTCAGATTTCGGATTGTCGATCCATCCCCTGTGCTCTTTGATATACCGGGTTCTTAATTCGGAGAAATCCGGGGCCGTGCCTTTGAATTCAATAAATCCGTTTTTAATATCCATATTTTCAACCGGCACTTTCAATTGTTCGGCAAGGACTTCCAGTACCTGGATTTTGGCATGCTGGGCCGCTTCTTTTGTCGCATGGCCCGTCATCAGGGTCTGGCGGCTGGAATAGGCACCCAGATCAACCCCCATATCGGTGTCGCCCGAGGCAAGACGGACATTCTCCAGCGGGATGCCAAGGGTTTCAGCCGCAATCATGGCAAAGGCAGTATCCGATCCCTGGCCGATCTCGGCAGAAGCAGTGTAAACAAGAGCTGTGCCGCCATCTTCGGTGAGTTTGACAATGACGGTTCCGTGCCAGGTGTCAGACCTGTAGATGGGATAGCCGGCTCCGGAAACAAAAAATCCGCAGGCCATACCGATTCCTTTTCCTTTGGGCATGTTTCCTTTTTTCTTGTCCCAGCCGGAACCTTTTCTGACCGCTTCAATGCATTCAGACATGCCGAATGAACTCATGTTCAGATCGTTGCAGGTGGTGTCCCCGGTTTCCATCATGTTTTTGATGCGGAGCTCCAGGGGGTCCATGCCGATTTTTTCGGCAATCATATCCAGCTGCTGCTCAAAACAGGCGCGGGCAATAACTGCGCCATGGCCACGCTGGGCGCCGCATGCCGGTTTGTTGTTGTACACCCGGTACCCGTCATAGCTCATATTATCGAGTTTATAAGGTCCACCCAAAAGAGAACCGGTGTAATATACTGTCGCAATCCCGAAACTGGTGTATGCTCCACCGTCCAGCCAGCATTCATGTTTCAGCGCCATAAGGGTGCCGTCTTTTTTTGCGCCGGTGGTAATGGTGTGGGAGAACTGGTGACGGGCTCTGGCCAGCATGAACACCTGGTCTCTTGTATAATTCATTTTCACGGGTTTTTTTGTTTTTCTGGCAAGAATACAGCAGGCAAGCTCCATGGGGTTGGCCGAGGCCTTGATGCCGAATCCGGCACCCACATAGGGTTTGATGACCCTGACTTTTCCCACATCCATTCCCAGCACCATGGCCACGGTGCGCTGAACATAGTGTGGAACCTGGGTGGAGCTGGTCAGTGTCAATACGCCCAGATTATCAAACTCGGCAATGCATCCCTGCATTTCGATGAATGCCCCGTCCTGCCTTTTGTTTTTCATTTTGGTGGTGATGACAATGTCGCTGTTTTTTAAGCCCTCTTCCACATTTCCGAATTCCTGGTGAACTTCAGCGCACAGATTTTTGGGCGATCCTTCATGAAGAAGGGGTGCCCCGTCTTTCATGGCATCTTCAATGGTGAAAACAGCTGGCAGGATCTCATATTCAACTCTGATCAATTCTATGGCAGCAAGAGCAATTTCAAGGGTTTCAGCTGCCACAGCGGCAATTTCATCCCCGACATAGCGGACTCTGTCAATGGCAAAAACCGTTTCATCATACCGGGCCGGGCTGACACCGTATTTAATATCGCCTGCATCCTTTGATGTGATGACGGCTTTAACGCCTTTGAGCTTTTCAGCTTCGGATGTGTCAATGGAAATTATTTTTGCATGGGCATGGGGGCTTTGCAAAAGAGCACCGTACAACATGCCGGGTCTTGAAATATCATCTACAAATACAGCTCTTCCGGTTGCCTTGTCCGGCGTATCAATGCGGTTTGCCCGGGTGCTGATAACATCATATTCTTTCATGGGTCCTCCTTGGATTTTAGCACTCTGTTATGATCTTAAGGATTCGATGGCCTCAAAGATTTTCGTATACCCTGTACAACGGCACAGGTTTCCGGAAATGCCCTCCCGGATGTCCTGTTCACTGGGGTTCGGGTTTTTATCCAGAAGACTTTTGGTGGACATGATCATTCCGGGCGTGCAATACCCGCATTGTATGGCTCCTTTTTCAACAAAGGCTTTTTGAATCGGATGAATCCCTTCATCCGTGCTTAATCCTTCAACGGTCTCAATCCGGGATCCATTGGTCTGAATCGCAAGTACAAGGCAGGAGTTCACCGGATCTCCATTCATAATAACGGTGCAGGCGCCGCAGTCGCCGGTGTCGCATCCTTTTTTGGTGCCGGTGAGTTTCAGGTCATAGCGGAGTACATCCGCAAGGGTTTTATTGGGCTCAACCGCTATTACATAGGCCAGTTGATTGATGGTCAGGTTGATTATTTTTTTCATTTATGTCTCCTCATAGAGTATCATTTATCTTCCGGCAAGTTCAAAGGCGGCCGTAAGGGTGCGTTTGGTCAGGACACCCACCATGGCCCGCCGGTAGGCGGCGCTGCCCCTGAAATCGTCAATGGGTTTGCAGTCTTCAAACCTGGCTTTTTCACCGGCTTCAAAGAATGAGGCTTCTTCAGCTATTTTGCCTTTGATAATTTCTTCGGCTTTTAACGCCCGGATGGGAGTGGCTGCCACAGAACCAAGGGCAATCCTGGTATTCAGGATTTTTTTGGTTTGCGGGTCAAATTCAAGAAAAGACGCCACATTCACAACATTGATTTCGGAGGATTTTCGCTTCCCCAGCTGGATATAGTGAGCACCGCTATGGGCAGGTGGAACCGGCAGCCTGAATCCTGTGATAATTTCATCTGATTTCATATCGGTTTTACCCGGGCCCTTGAAAAATTCTTCAATGGGCATTTCCCTTTTTCCATCAAGGCTTTCCAGGAGAACAACGGCTTTGTAGATCAAAAGGGCAGGCAGGGTATCACCGGCCGGACTTGCATTGGTGACATTTCCGCCAATGGTGGCCCGGTTGCGGATCAGATGGGTGCCAAGATTGTCAACCCCGGATTTCAGGGCAGAAAATTTTTCTTTGATGACCGGTGTCTTGGAAATTTTTGCCATGACGGCACAGGCCCCTATTTCCACAGAATCCTTATTCTCTTTGATCTGAGCCAGGGCATCAATTTTCTGCAGACTGATCATATGATCTGCTGTGATAATCTTCTTTTTCAAATGAACCAGAAGATCCGTCCCTCCGGCCAGAAACCTTGCAGATGAACCCCATTTTTTTTTGATTTCCAAAGCTTCTTGAATCGTGCCGGGTTCATGAAATTCAAACTTAGGTAAAAGCATAACATTTCCCCTCTTATTTTTAGTCAACACTTACATGAAATTTTGAACATCTTGCTATCATTCAAAAATCGTTATGTCAACACAAACATAACGATTGAAATCATATTTTTTATATTGAAAATTCACATTCTGAATCCAATTAAGTGAGTGACAGAGAATAAATTTTAGGATAATATAGCCGTCGCCATGGAGAATAAAAATTTAAATGTCCGCATGAGAATCTGGATTGAAGCCGATACTGGAGAACCATTGTTTGGTGAAGGCCAGATCGGAATTCTGGAAGCCATTCAAAAAGAAGGCTCCATTAATGCGGCTGCAAAATCATTAGGGATGGGTTACAGATCCATGTGGGGCAGGCTCAAAAAAATCGAACAAAGAATCGGAACACCCCTCCTGGTCCGCAGGAAGGGAGGAACATCCGGCGGAGAATCCGTTCTCACCTCCGAAGCAAAACTCATCATTGAAAAATTCCGGCAACTTCAGCAGAATCTTAACAGCACTGCGCAGGAAATTTTCAGCACTATTTATTCATAGCACGGTTTTTGCTCCTTTTTGCATCAGAAAGAAAAACTGAATGCAGGAAGGGAGACAAAAGCCATGAAAAAAGCAAATTGTATCACCCTGAAAAAGCTTGGAATTCTTTTCGCTGTAGTGCTCCAGGCCTCACTATCAAATGCGGGCGATGACAAAGATGAAACGGGCAAGGCCTTGTCCATGCCCGGCATAATTTTGACGGTTACCGCCAATAACCCCTCTGAATGGGGGGCTGCCAACGGCCCCAATTTATTTATAAAAAATAAAAATATTTTTCCGGCTCAATTTTCGGATATGATGCTGCAACAGCCGAACAAAAAAGGGTTTTATCATGAGATGGGAAAAGCCATTGATCAGATTTCCGGCTATTTTTTTAAATATTTCTCCGTTGAAGACTATTCATCCAATAATCCCGAGCCCCGGTTTCAGTTAAAAAACAAAATCCGTACATTTAACGAGACTAAAAAAGATTTTGATCTTAACCTGGCTTTTAATATCGGTTATCACAACCCTGACAACCTGAATATTGATGCCATAAGAATAGAATCTTTTTTTCATGATACCTTTGTCACGACAATTTATCATTACGAAAAAAAAGAGTTGGAAATCGGTTTGAGCAATGTCATGATCAATAACCTTCTTCTGGATGGGATGAAGCTTGAAATCCAGACAAATCCCGATATGAATTCCGGCGCATTGCTTTTTACGATGGCCATGTAACAGATAAAACAGTATTGTTAGAGGAATTCGCCATCAAAATTAAAAAAAAATAAAAACTTGTTGCTTTTTTTCATCAGGCATGAATATGATAAATCCGTGATAAAAAATAAAACTAAAGGATGACAAGAATTTGAACAAAATAGACGAATTTTTAAAACGGGTTCTTGAGGCTACAGGAGTTGAATCCCAGTCAGAGCTTGCCAAAGAGCTGGACATCAACCGATCCGGCATCACCCATGCCCGAAATAACAATAAAATCCCGGATAAATGGATTGTAAAACTTTACCGGAAATACGGGCTTAATCCCAAATGGGTTGAAACCGGAGACGGCAATATCTTTGTTCATTCAAGTTCGGACCGGGAACCGGCATTCAAGCATATCCCCAAAGTGGCGGCAAGACTTTCCGCCGGCACCGGGTCTTTTGAATGTGAAGAAAGCGTCACCGATTATCTGTCTTTCCAGGCCAACTGGCTTTCCCGTAAGGGGTCAGCAGAGAATATGGTAGCCATGGAAGTTTTCGGGCAAAGCATGGAACCGGTAATTAAAGAAGGGGATACAGTATTGATTGACCAGTCCCAGAAAAATATTATTGCCGGCGCCATTTATGCAGTGGGTGTGGAAGATACGATTTTGATCAAAAGACTTGAAAAACACCCTAATAAACTCGTGCTTTGCAGTGACAACAAGGATTATGAACCGATTTTTCTTGAAAAGGAAGATACGGAAAAGGTCAGGATTATCGGCAAAGTAATCTGGAGCTGCCGGGAATACAGGTAGTTTTTTTTTATTTTGTGTGTTTAGTTTTTTCAACAAATGATGAAAATATTTAAAAAAAAGGAAACTATAATGCAACAGACAAAAATGAACAGACGGGAAACAATCATAATGGGGATAAAAGGATTTTTCTGGGTGACGGGTTTGCTGATGGCTGGCAGCGACAGCAATTTCATGCCCTGGGGGAATGGAATCGGGCTTCTTTTGTTTTCTGTTTCAAGCCTTTCATTGGGAAAGCAATCGTTTAATATCGCATCAAAAACCAGGACAGCCGGACGCCCTGGTTTTTACCGCAAAGCCTGTGAAAAGCGGCGATTTTCCCTGTTTGTACCGGCTACAAACCTTTAATGCCGACAGGCTGTTTGACAACGGTTAAAAGCATTTTAAACCGCGTGGAAGCAGAGACCGAATGGGGAACATTGGCAGGCATGACAACGGTTTGTCCTTTTGTCGCCTTGATTTTTTCTCCATTGATATTGATCAGCGCCTCACCATCCAGAACCAGGACCATGGCATCTCCAGGAGATGTATGGGCGCTGATTTCCTCATCCTTGTCAAAGGCAAAAAGAGTGATATTGACATGGGGTTTGGCGCAAAGGGTCCGGCTCACAACCCGGCCTTCCTCATAATCTACAAGCTCAACAATATCCACAGGAGCGGAAAAAGGGATATTTTTAATCAGCTGATCTTTTTTTTCTTCCATGAGGCCCTCCTTAAAAATATTTCGTAAAATTTAATTGTTTTGCACCAATAGATGATGTAAAGTCAAGGATCATTTCCATTATCAAGCAGAAGAAATTATAATTTACCGGAGATTTTTTTTAAAAGCGGAGGCAAGCTATGGGCATCAAAAAACAATATTTAAAAACAAAACCGGTCTGCAGGGTAACTTTTAGACTTTCAAAAGAGGAGTCATGTGATGCAAAAAGGGTTTTTCTGGTCGGCGAATTCAATAACTGGAATGAGGTTGAAACTCCAATGAAAGCACTTAAAAAGGGAGGATTCAGCGTCACGCTTGATCTTGACGCAGGCAGGGAGTATCAATTCAGGTATTTTTTTGATCGTCTTTTCTGGGGCAATGACCCTGAAGCCGACAGATATGCGTACTCCACCTTTGGCAATTGTGAAAATTCCATTGTAACGCTGTAACCACCAATAAAGGGGAAAAATATGATCAGTTATAAGGACATCGGGCTTGTGAATACCCTCGCCATGCTAAAAAAGGCGGCAACAGGTGGTTATGCGGTTCCAGCCTATAATTTCAACAATATGGAACAGTTACAGGCCATTATTCAGGCCTGCGTGGAAACAAAATCACCAGTTATTCTCCAGGTTTCTTCAGGGGCAAGAAAATATGCAAACCAGACTCTTTTGCGATATATGGCCCAGGGCGCTGTGGCCTATGCAAAAGAGCTTGGGTGTGAAATCCCCATTGCGCTCCATCTGGATCACGGCGATACGTTTGACTTGTGCAAAAATTGTATTGAAATGGGATTTTCTTCGGTCATGATCGACGGGTCCCATCATCCTTATGAACACAATATTGAACTTACGGCCAGGGTGGTTGAATTTGCCCATCAATATGACGTCACTGTGGAAGGGGAGCTGGGTGTTCTGGCAGGGGTTGAAGATGAGGTCAGTTCTGAAAAATCCAGCTATACAAACCCTGATGAGGTAGAAGATTTTGTAAAGCGAACCAATGTGGATTCCCTTGCCATATCCATTGGGACTTCCCATGGTGCCAATAAATTTACCCCCAAACAATGCAAAAGAAATGAAAAAGGAGTTTTGGTTCCGCCTCCGTTACGATTTGATATTTTAAAAGAAGTAGAAAACCGTCTGAAAGGGTTTCCCATTGTCCTCCACGGTTCTTCTTCCGTTCCGGAGGAAGAGGTTCAAACCATTAATAAATACGGCGGCAAACTTGAAAACACCGTTGGTATTCCTGAAGAACAGTTAAGAGAGGCAGCAGCTCTTTCCGTCAGCAAGATCAATATTGATTCCGACGGCAGGCTTGCCATGACCGCTGCGATCCGCAAAGTCTTTTTTGAATCTCCCGGGGAATTTGATCCCAGAAAATATCTGGGACCGGCCAGGGATTCCTTAAAAAAGCTTTATATCCACAAAATCAATCATGTTCTGGGTTCTGCCGGCAAGGCTTAATCTATTCCCTGGGAGGGCATTATGCTGGATCAAAACCGTGTTCCTGAAGAAAACAATGAATGTTCAGGATCTGAAATCGATAGGCTGAAACAGGAAATTTTTTATAATATCCGGTTCAATCTCGGATTAGATCCTGCTGAGATGAACCGCTATACCTGTTATATGGGACTTGCCTTCAGCCTAAAAAACCGACTGATCAATCACTGGATCAAAACTCAGAAAGCATGCAGAGACAATCTGTCCAAGCGGATTTTTTATCTTTCACTTGAATTCTTGCCCGGCAGGTTTTTAAAAAATTATATTGTTTCGCTGGGTATGGAAGACATTATCCGCAATGTTCTTTCCGAACTGGGATTTGATCTGGATTCCATAGAAGAAGAAGAATGGGATGCCGGACTTGGGAACGGCGGGCTAGGGCGTCTGGCTTCCTGTTATATGGATTCCATTGCACGGTTAAGGCTTCCGGGATATGGATATGGCATCCGCTATGATTTTGGAATTTTTTACCAGGTATTAAAAGACGGGTATCAGCAGGAAAAAAGCGATAACTGGATGCGAAGGGGTAATCCCTGGGAAATCATGCGGTTTGAAAATATTTATAAGGTCGGATTTTACGGTCATTCAGAGGCTTACACAGATATCCTGGGGAACCAGAGATTTCGTCTCATTGATACCCAGGATGTCATGGCGCTGGCCTGTGATATGATGGTGCCGGGGGTGGGTGATGAATTTGTAACCAATATGCGCCTTTGGACAGCCACATCCAGCCGGGAGTTTGACCTTGACTTCTTTAACAGGGGCGACTATATCCGGGCCGCAGAAGACAAAGTATTGAGCGAATCCATTTCCAAGGTTCTTTACCCCAGCGATGAAAGTGACAAGGGAAAAGAATTGCGGCTTAAACAGCAGTATTTTTTTGTATCGGCAACTCTCCAGGACATTCTCTTTCAATATAAAAAAGAATACCAGACCTTTGATGCATTTTCCGACTGGGCCGCCATCCAGCTCAATGACACCCATCCCACCATTGCCATACCGGAACTCATGCGCCTTTTAATGGACGAACACGGCCTTTCCTGGTATGAATCCTGGTCCATCTGCGGGAAAACCTTTGCCTATACCAACCATACCGTCTTGCCCGAAGCACTTGAAACATGGTCTCTGTCGTTATTGAGCAGGCTTTTACCCCGGCATATGGAAATTATCTATGAAATCAATCAGAGGTTTTTGGATGACCTTAAAATAAATTATCCGGATGATCCGAACCTGTATGCAAGATTGTCGATTATCCAGGAAGGCTATGAAAAAAAGATACGCATGGCCCATCTGGCCATCATCGGCAGCCATTCGGTCAATGGCGTGGCTGCCCTGCATTCTCATATTTTGAAAACCAGTCTTTTCAAGGAATTTGACCGGGTTTATCCCGGAAGAATAAGGAATGTCACCAACGGGATTACGCCGAGACGGTGGCTGCACCAGTCAAACCCGGGTCTTTCAAGCCTTATCACCTCTGTCATCGGTCCTGAATGGGTGTCGGATCTTTCTCTTTTAAAAAATCTTATTGCCTATGCCGATGATCCTTTGTTCCAAACAAAATGGCAGAAAGTGAAATTTGAAAATAAAAAAAGACTTGCCCGGTATACCTTGAGAAAAACAGGGAAGGGGGTCAACCCGAACACCCTGTTCGACATCCATGCCAAGCGCATGCACGAATACAAACGCCAGCTTCTCAATGTCCTTCATGTGATCTGCCTTTACAATAAAATCAGGGAAGACAACGGCAGTGTCGATATCAGCCGCAGTTTTTTCTTTGCCGGAAAGGCAGCCCCGGCTTATTTGCAGGCAAAGCTGATCATCAAACTCATCACATCCGTATCAGAAACCATAAATAAAGACCCTTTGGTTAAGGGAAAGCTCAGCGTTATTTTCCTGCCCAATTACTGTATCTCTCAGGCGGAAAAACTCATCCCGGCCGCCGATATTTCCGAACAGATTTCCACAGCCGGTTTAGAGGCATCCGGAACAGGCAATATGAAATTTGCCCTGAACGGGGCATTGACCATAGGAACACTCGATGGGGCCAATGTGGAAATTATGGAAGAAGTGGGGAAAGAAAATATATTTATTTTCGGGTTAACGGCAGATGAGGTTGTCAAAAAAAAGCAGGAAGGGTATAACCCGGGGCAATATTATGAAAGCAATAAAGAAATAAAGAAAATTTTGGATATGATTGGATCGGGATATTTTTCACCAGAGAATCCAGGACTATTTCAACCCATTGTCCATTCCCTTCTGGATGGCGGGGATTATTACCTGGTTCTGGCGGATTTTGAAAATTATGCAGCAACCCAGGAAACCGTTGCAAAAACTTATAAAGATCAGGGCCGATGGACCCGGATGTCAATCCTGAATACCGCCAATATGGGAAAGTTTTCAAGCGACCGGGCGGTTCAGGAATATGCAGCCCAAATCTGGGGCGCCACACCGCTTCCCTAAATAATCTGAATATCAGCGGAGGATAAATGAACACTGAAATGGGTGATACCCGGCAAAGCCCGGTTAGATTTGCAAGACTTCCCATATTTGATATTAAAAAAAATCTCTGGGGATATGAACTGATTTACCTGTCTGCCGGGGAAGATAAACCCATCAGCCCTGAAGCAGGGGAAGGCCTTACGGCAGATCTCATGTCCGGAACGGCCCTTGCGCTTGATCAGATCATAGACAGCAAAAAAAAGATCATGATCGGGTTTTCCAGCAAAAACATCCTGAAAAATCTTCCCTATGCCCTTCCACCGGGACGTACGGTTGTTAAATTGTCAAACCCGGAAGGGATGCATGATTCAATTATTGCACTGCTCGGAAAACTAAAAAAAGACGGATATCAGATAACAGTTCCATGGGTAAAAAACCACACAGCCTGCAAAGCGGTTTATGATCTTGCCGATATGATCTGTCTTGACATTTCTTCTTTGGTTTTGCCGGAACTCCTGGATATCTGTCATTCGGCAGCCCCTTACAAGACAGGAATTCTTGCCGACCAGGTCAATCATCAGTCCGGGTTTGATGTCTGCTGCAAGGCCGGGTTTTCCTTTTTCAAAGGGTCTTTTTTTAAAAAGCAGGAAGATGTATCAATCAAAAAAGTATTATCCGGAACCATTTCAAGGTTTGAACTCATGAAAGCCATTGAAACCTCAGACCCTGATTTTTCAGAACTTGCAGCTATCATCCAGGCGGATGTGACCATCAGCTTTAAGCTGCTGGCCTATCTGAATTCGGCTTCTTTCGGTTTCAGAAGAAAAATTGACACCATCAAGGATGCCATTACCATGCTGGGCTGGCATAATCTGAAGAACTGGCTCAGGGTTGTCCTTTTGTCCGAAGTGTCGGAAAACCGGCATGCATCGGAACTGGCCTTTCTTTCCGCACAAAGGGGGAAATTTCTGGAACAGGTGGTCCGGTCCCATGATTTCTGGGGATTTGATCCGGATTCGCTTTTTCTTTTAGGGATGTTCTCTCTTTTGGATGTTCTTTTGAACCAGCCCATGACTGAGATTTTAAAATATCTTCCCCTGGCCGACAAACTCAAAGGCGCTCTTTTGATGCAGGAAAACAATGAATATGTCCCGCTTCTGAAATTGGCCCGGTATCTGGAGGAAGCCGCATTTGAGCGGACGGAAACCATGATAGGCCAACTCGGCCTGGATACGGCAAAAGTAAAAGAGGCCTATTGCGAGGCCATCGATTGGGCCAATAAGCTGAGCGAGATGCAGTTGAAAAGATAATGACCGGGATTTTCTTGAGTCTTCCCTGGGCGTGATAACGCAAAACTTCTTAGAGCGGATAAATGACGGCAAAGCAATTGACTTCTCATAAAAGGATCAACCAGTGGTTTTCCGAGACCTCGGACATGTGGCCCGGGCTTGCACTTTCCATTGAAATCGAAAAACCGCTTTTTTCAAAAAAAAGCGGTTTCCAGCAGATTGATCTCTACGAAACAAAACACCATGGAAGGATGCTGGTTCTGGACGGCATTATTCAGCTTACGGATTTTGATGAATTTGCCTACCAGGAAATGCTGGCACACATTCCTTTGTTTGCCCACCCCTTACCTGAAAAAGTGCTTGTCATCGGAGGAGGGGACGGCGGAATTTTAAGGGAAGTTACAAAACATGACTCGGTTTTGTCCATTGATATCTGTGAAATTGATGAAAAGGTGATAGAGGTGTCAAGAGAATTTTTACCCGGAATGAGCATTGGATTTGATGATCCAAGGGTCAGCATCCATATTGCTGACGGCAGCGAATTTGTCCGGCATCACCCTTTGGAATATGATGTCATCATTGTCGATTCTTCCGATCCGGTGGGACCGGGCGAAATTCTGTTTGAAAAAGATTTTTATGCACACGGCAAAAAAGCCCTCAGGGCAAACGGACTCATGGCAGTTCAGGCAGAATCTTTTTTTCTTCATCCGGATGAAGTGCAGAAAATTGTCAAAAACATGAAGGCCTTGTACAGGCATCTCGGATATGCCTATTCACTGATCCCAACCTTTACGGGCGGCCATGTGGGCATCTGTATCGGTTCTGACGGATCTGATCCGTCACAGCCGTCCAGACCGGTTTCAAAATCATTCCAGGCAGGCCTGAAATATTACAACCCAGAAATTCATGAAGCTGCTTTTGTGTTGCCGAGGTTTGCACAAAGACTGATTAAGGAAGCTTAGAATTGAGAGCTTTTCCTTGAACCATTAGGTTAACCGCTAAAGGGGCTGCCAGAGTGCCAGGGGTTTGTGGAATCAAAGTCAAAGCATTTGCGTGAAGAGTATTAACAAAAGATGCGGATTGATATGTATTAAGATAAGTATTATAGTTGACATATAATTAGATATATATCACAGAGAGGTAATAATCATGCAAACTGCAAAATTATTTCAAACCGGCCGCAGCCAGGCGGTCCGTTTACCAAAAGAGTTCAGATTTAAAGGCAAAGAAGTCTATATTAAAAAAATAGGATCAGATGTTATTTTATCAAGCAAACCAGATTCATGGATAGATTTTTTCTTTTCCGATGAAAAAGCGTCTCCTGATTTTATGACAGACATGCAAGACTTGGATTTAGAGGAAAGGGATATTTTTGGATGATTCACTATATGCTTGATACGGATATTTGCAGCTATATTATCCGGGAAAAACCAATAAAGGTTTTCAAGCGGTTTGAAGCCTTGGATATGGAGCAGCTTTGCATATCCGTAGTCACTTATGCAGAATTGATCTATGGAGTTGAACATTCTTCATCAAAAAAAATAAACAGAGTCATTGTAAATGATTTTGTCAATCATCTGAATATAATTGAATGGGACAGATCGGCAGCTGAGCACTATGGAAAAATCAGGGCATCCCTTCAAGCCGCAGGCAACATCATAGGTGCAATGGATATGATGATTGCTGCCCATGCCGTAAGTCAACAAATGACACTGGTTACGAATAATGAAAAACATTTTAAAAGAGTCCCATCGCTTAATATTGAGAATTGGATATAAAAAACGATTGTGATTTCAAGAGGGCTCTTGCTGGGTAATGCAATGAATATTGCCGCCGCCCAGGAGAATTTCTCTTGTTTCAACCGGGATGATTTTTCTGTCCGGAAAAACCGACTGGACGATGGCAACGGCCTCATCATCATGGGGATCATTAAACAAAGGCATGACAATGCCGGTGTTAGCGATATATAAATTGACATAGGAGGCGGCCAGCCGCCTACCTTTTTTTCTGATCATGCCATGGCTGTTTTTTTCTATGCTTTTGCTTTCTTCTTCCGACATAAATAAAGGGCCGGGCTGGTGAAGCTTATGGATGGTAAGCAATCTTCCCCTGGCATCCCGTGCGGAGGACAACCTTTTTAAAGCATCCTTCGAGATTTCATACTGGGGGTCGGTGGGATCGTCGGTCCAGTGAAGCAGAACTTCACCGGGCTTTATGAAACAGCACAGGTTATCCACATGGCCGCCGGTTTCATCCATATAAACCCCTTGCCCGAGCCAGATGATGGTGTCAACGGAAAGATAATTTTTCAGGATGGATTCTATGTTTTCTTTTGACAGGGAAGGGTTCCGGTTGGGGTTGAGCAGGCATTGTTCCGTTGTCAGAAGGGTTCCCTCCCCGTCTGTGTGGATGGCGCCGCCTTCAAGAATCATGGGGGCTTTGTAGCCGTTGATGCGGCCGGTTTCCATGACGGTCCGGGCGATTTTTTCATCCTTGTCCCAGGGAAAATACAAACCGCCGTTCAGTCCGCCCCAGGCATTAAACCCCCAGTCAATTCCCCGGACTTCTCCCTGACGGTTTTTTACAAAACTAGGGCCGACATCGCGCATCCAGGCATCATCAGCCTCCATTTCCACAAGGGTGACGGATGAAACAGAAGACAGGAGTTCTGCAGCATTGTCATATTCTTTTTTTGAAACCCCCATCATGACAGGTTCAAACCGGGCAATAGCCTTTGCAACCAGTGCAAAGGCTATTTTTGCAGGCACGGCGTTTTGCCGCCAATTGTCTTTTCTTTCCGGCCAGAGCATCCAGCATCGGGAATGGGCCTCAAATTCTCCGGGCATGAAAAAGCCGTCTTGCCGGGGGCTTGTGTCAAAAATCTGGATCAATGGGATTTAACCCTTGTCCATGCCTGGTCCACAATTTTGTTGTTTTTCCCGAGATCTTTTACAAAATAAAGGGCTTTCATGGTTTCAGGCGTTGGCCAGATGCCGGGGTTCTGAAGGTCTTCTTTGTTCAGGAAGGGGATAGCAGCATCATTGGGGGTGGCATATTTGTTATAATTGGAAAGGGCTGCCCCAACCTGAGGCTCCAGCACCCAGTTGATCCATTTGTGGGCAGCTTCAATATTGGGGGCTTTGGCCGGGATACACATGGAATCGATCCAGATTTCAGTGCCTTCCTTTGGAACGATAAAACCGAATTTCTCCGGTTCCTTTTTAACGGTCTGGATGGAGTCTCCATTATAGACCACGGCAGCATCTGCAACACCGGAAATGACATCATTCTTACCGCCGACCCCGCCTTTGAATCCAAGACATTCTTTCCGTTTTTTGGTGGCAATGAGAAGGTCGGAAGCTGCTTTCAATTCTTTGGGGTTGATTGAATTAAAATCATATCCAAGGTAGACGAGAGCGATCCCCATCATTTCCCGGACGGAATCAATCAGATAAAACGAACCCGGCTTTTTTTTGGGGTCAAAGATGATGTCCCAGGACGCCACATCGCTCTCTTTTAATTTGGCTTTGTTATACATGAGGCCCACGGTTCCCCATTGCCAGCCGGCCGTATATTTATTGCCCGGGTCAAAGGAAGTGGTGGCAAATTTTTTTCCAATGTTTTTCAGATTGGGTATTTTGGAATGATCCAGGGGAACGATGAGTTTCAGGTTGATCAGGCTCGGGATAATAAAATCCGTGGGGATGATGATATCGTATTGACCCAGACCACCGGCCTGGAGTTTTGCCATCATTTCTTCATTGGATTCATACATGTCGAGTTTGACTTTAATGCCGGTTGCCTTTTCAAATTCCTTGGGCATATTTTCTTCATCCATGTATTCAGACCAGGTGAAGATTTTCAATTCCCCGCCGCCGCAAAAGGCAGGCCCTGAAAACAAAATCAGAACCAAAAGAAGTGCCAATACCGTTAATACTGATTTTTTCATCTTTTTATCTCCAAAATTAAAAGTTATTCTTACCTGACTTATTAAGTCTTTTTGTTTACTCTTCTTGTTATTCTTTCCATGCCGATCACAAGGATAATGGTCACCATCAGGACAAGGGTGGAAAGCGCATGAATCTGAGGCGTGACAACTCTTCTGACCGCAGCATAGATATAAAGCGGAAGGGTGATCGAATCCGGTCCTGCCGTAAAAAAACTGATGACAAAATCATCCAGGGACAAGGTAAAGGCCAGCATGGCACCGGCCACAATTCCGGGTGTAAGCAGGGGAAGGGTTATTTTCATGAGCATGTAAGTGGTATCGGCATACAGATCCCTTGCTGCCTCTTCAATCTCTTTGCCGATTCCGGCAAGCCTGCTTCGGACCACAAGGGCCACAAAAGCCGTTTGAAATGTAATGTGGGCAATGATCATGTTTAAAAGGCCGGGATCAAAGACCGAGGTAAGGGTCCTTAAAAAACCAAAGGCCACCACCATGGCCGCGGCAAAAATGATATCCGGGATAATTACCGGCAGATGCATGACCAGATCAAAGACGGCATTCATTTTTTTTGGCCAGGGGAACCGGTCCATGCCGATAGCCAGGATGGTTCCAAGAAAGGTGGAGACAAGGGTGGATACAAGGGCAAGGATAAGAGTGTTTGAGGCAGCCTGAAGAATGAGTTCGTTTTCAAAGAGTTTTGTATACCAGTCAAGGGTGAATCCTTTCCAGGCAAGCCCGTATTTGGTATCATTTACGGAAAAAAAGGCGACCGCCATAAGGGGCAGATACAAAAACATCATGGTGGAAAGAGCAAAAATACGGAGAAACAGATTTATTTTTTTCATATGAGATCAATCCCCTTGTTTTTCCGTTTATACAGATAAAGGCTGAAAAGGGTCAAGATCATGAGAGCCATGCTGATGGCAGCGCCGAATGCATAATCCCTGCTGGCCCCGAACTGCTGCTGGATCAGATTGCCGATCAGCATGTATTTGGCTCCACCCAAAAGATCGGGAACAACAAACATGCCCATGGCCGGCACCATGGTCAGGATAATGCCGACGGACAGTCCCGGAAGCGTCTGGGGAAGGATGGCGTGCATGAAAATTCTGAAATTGGATGCATAGAGATCCTGGGCTGCCTCCACCAGAGTCCAGTCCAGGCGTTCAATACTGGAAAAAAGCGGCAAGGCCACAAAGGGAAGAAACATGGAGATCATGCCAAGATAAACGGCAAAGGCACTGGGGTAAAGAGGCGCTCCGTCAGGTATCAGCTTCAGGAATGCAGCCAGTTTTGCAAAGGGGAGTTCCGGTGCAAGGATTAAAAACCAGGCATAGGCGCGGATTACCATATTGGTCCAAAAAGGGATGATGACGACGGTGAGCCACAGATACCGGGTCCGCGGCGATTTTTTTGCAATATAAAAACAAAGCGGGTAGGAAAGAAGAACTGAAAGACCCGTGGTGACAAGGGCAACCCATATGGAGCGCAAAAGAATATACACATAATCGAGAGTCCAGCCGAATATGCCGTATCCGATGAGACGGGTATAATTTTCAACGCTGAATTCCCAAACCAGGTCGCCATAGGTTCCCCGGCCGGCAAAACTGACCACAATCAGGATAAGGCCGGGCAGAACCAGAAAAAGGATGAGCCACAGCATTCCGGGTGTCAGGAAAAAAAGGCCTCTTCGTAAAAGTTTTTTTTTGGAAATCAGCTCTCCGTACCAGATAATCAGCTTATTCATTGAGCACCGCTATTTCTTTGGGGGCCAGATCCAGCCACAGCTCATCTCCAATCTTGACAGGACTGTATGTACTGGTTCTGAGCCGTATGGGGCCGGGATTCAGGGAAATATCGAGATTGGTTCCCCGGTAAATGATTTCGGTGACCGTTGCCCGAAGGCCGTTTTTTACAGGCTTTGTGTCTGAAATCCTGATCCATTCAGGCCTTATGGCAATAAATCCTTTTTCCCAGGATGGGGGTTTTTCCAGTTCAAATATCCCGATGGGCGAATGAAAGAGCCCGTCTTTGTAATTTCCTTCAATGAGATTGGCTGATCCCAGGAATTCAGCCACAAACCGGTTTTTGGGAGAGTCATAGACTTCGGCAGGGGTTACGTACTGGATGATTTCCCCGTCTTTCATTACGGCAATCCGGTCGGATACAATCAGCGCCTCATCCTGATCATGGGTGACAAGGATAAAGGTCTGGCCGAGTTTTTGCTGGAGTCTTCTGAGCTCAATCTGGACCTGTGCGCGAAGCTTTGCATCCAGGGCCGACATGGGCTCATCCAACAAGAGCACCTTGGGTTCATTGACAAGAGCCCTTGCCAGGGCCACCCGCTGGCTTTGGCCGCCTGAAAGCTGGTGAGGGAAGCGTTTGGTCATTTCCCCCAGCTCCAGCATTTCCAGGGTGTCTTTTACCCGGTGATTGACTTCGGCTCCGGGGATCTTTCTGGATCGAAGCCCAAAGGCCACATTGTCAAAAATATTCAGGTGCGGAAACAGGGCATAAGATTGAAAAACCGTATTGATCTGGCGTTTGATGGCCGGAGACCCTGTAATGTCTTCTCCATCCAGAATAATTCGGCCCGAATCCTGAAGCTCAAGCCCGGCGATCATGCGCAGCAGGGTTGTTTTTCCACACCCGGAAGGGCCCAAAAGTGTAAAAAATTCCCCGGAATGAATATCCTTTGAAACGTCCCGCACAGCATGAACCTTGCCGAAGGTTTTATTGATCCCCTTAAGACTTAAACCTTTCATGAGCCGATACTAAATCCCTTTTTTGTTAAAGAGTAAACTTAAAAAACCAGCGCAACACCATAGCAGAATTATTTGATTTTCGATAGTTTTTTCATTGCTTTTTTACCGGCTGAATTTGCTCTGAGACCACAAGAGAATAGAACACAAAAAAACTTAAAAAAACGTATAAGACCATTTTTAAGTTGACAGGATATCTTTGTGTGTGCATTAGTCGGATGTATCAAAATAATAAATATGACCGGTTACGGAAAGTCAATCGATTCCATTCCAACCGGTTTTGCAAAGGATATAAGGGATGATCGTTATTCAAAACGGGGATGTATTCGGGCCAAAAGCGTTGGGAAAATGCGATATTCTGACCGGGGGCAATAAGATCCTTGCCATTGAAAGCAAGATACATCCAAAAGTGTTACCCGGTGAGGTGGAAATAATTGATGCTCAAGGGATGGTCGTGGTTCCGGGGTTTATTGACGGGCACCAGCATTTTACCGGGGGCGGGGGTGAAGGCGGATTTCAGACCCGGACACCTGAAATGCAGCTGTCCATGAACATTGCCAATGGCGTGACCACGGCAGTCGGCCTTTTGGGGACGGATGCCCTGACAAGGACGGTGGAAAGCCTTTATGCCAAGACCCAGGCATTTAATGCCGAGGGCATGACCGCTTTGATGCTGACCGGGTCCTACTGGCTGCCGTCTCCCACCATCTGCGGAACCGTGGGCCGGGATATCATTTATATGGGGCCTGTTATTGGCGTGAAGCTTGCCATGGCAGACCAGAGAGGACCTTATTTTAATGCCGAAAACCTGGCAGCGCTTGCTGCGGATGTGCGTGTGGCAGCCCTTGTGGCAGACAAACCCGGAATCATTACCGTTCATGTCGGTGTAAACCCGGATGGATTGGACCTGATTTTTGAAGTGGTTGAAAAGCATGCTGTCCGGCCGGATATGTTTATCCCCACCCATATTAACCGGAAAAAATCCAGGGTCAGGGACCAGGCTCTTGAACTGGCAATGCTCGGGGCTGTGATTGATGCCACCTGCGCGGACAAGGTGCCAAAGAAATCGGACAATCATGTGTCTGCTGCGGATTTTGCCTGTCTTGCCGATGAGAACAATCTTTTTGATCAGGTGAGTTTCAGTTCGGATGCCGGGGGTTCCCTGCCCAAATGGAATGCAGACAGAAGCCGGATTCTGGGCATGGAGATCGGATCACCCGATTCCCTGCTGTTTGAGCTAAAACGCTTGGTATCAGACAAGGGAATGGATCTTGGAAAGGCCTTACGGCCATTGACCGTCACTCCGGCAAAAATTTACGGCCTGACCGGCAAAAAAGGGGTGATAGCACCAGAAGCCCATGCCGATATCCTGGTGCTTGATCCGGATACGCTGGAGATCCGGGATGTCATGGCAAAGGGGCAGATCATGATGAGAAACAAGGTGATAAAAAGAAAAGGGTATTTTGAATAATTCTACTGAAACGCCGCTTTCCATGGCAGAAGATGAAATTCTGTCCATTGAAAACCTTTGTTTAAGTTTTCCCGACTATGAAGGGTTTACAAAGGTTCTGCATGATGTCTCTTTTTGTATCAAAAGGGGAGAAACCCTTGCCATCGTTGGGGAATCCGGCTCCGGAAAAACCGTTACCATGCGCCGGGTCATGCATCTGCTCAGCGATGTGAAAACCGATTCCGGCCGGATTCTCTTAAAAAAAAGAAGCGGGGTCATTCAGGATATCACCAGTCTTTCCAATTCAGAAGCAAGGAAAATCCGCGGGGTTGATATGTCTATGATTTTCCAGGAGCCCATGACCTCCTTAAACCCTTTGTTTACCATCGGCAACCAGTTGACCGAAGCCATTCACATTCATCATAAGATGTCCAGGGCAACGGCTGAAAAAAAAGCAATTGATCTTCTGGAAATTGTGAGAATCCCGGATGCAAAACGCAGGTTCACGGAATATCCCCACCAGATGTCCGGCGGGATGCGCCAAAGGGTGATGACGGCCATGGCCCTGTCCTGCAACCCCCAGCTTCTGATTGCGGATGAACCCACTACAGCACTGGATGTGACCATCCAGGCCCAGATTCTGGCCCTGATCCGCTCCCTGCAAAATGAGTTTCACATGTCTGTGGTGTTTATTACCCATGACATGGGGGTTGTGGCTGAACTGGCCGACCGGGTGATTGTCATGTACAAGGGCAGGGTAGTGGAGCACAATGATGTGCAGTCCATTTTTAAAAATCCGGGTCATCCCTACACCAGGGCATTACTAAAAGCGGTTCCTGTCCTGGGAAGCATGACCGGCCGGAAAAATCCCGCCACCCTGGCCATCCTGGAGATGGAAAAGGAACTCAGCAGGAAAAAAGAGGATATACCGCCTGTGGAAGAAGAGATAGATACGGCAGATTATGGTGCCCCTCCGCTTTTGGATGTCAACCGTCTGACCACCCGGTTTGTTTCCAAAAAAACATTTTTAGGGAAACCCACCCATCTGGTCCATGCGGTTGAAGATATCAGTTTTAAGCTTTTCCCAGGTGAAACCCTTGGTATTGTGGGGGAATCCGGCTGCGGCAAATCAACCGCAGGATATTCCATACTCAAACTTGTTCCTGCCAAAGGAGAGGTGCTGTTCCAGGGGAAAAATGTCATGACCGCCTCAGATTCCGAACTCCAGGCGCTGCGCCGGAATATCCAGTTTATTTTTCAGGACCCTTTTGCTTCGCTGAACCCGAGACAGACCATTGGGGCGTCCATTGCCGAACCTCTGGTGATCCACAGCATTGGAGATAAAGACAGCCGGGAAAAGCGGGTGGCAGAGCTTTTGGAACGGGTAGGGATTCCTGCTGCCCACGTCGACCATTACCCCCATGAGTTTTCCGGGGGACAGCGCCAGCGCATTGCCATTGCAAGGGCTCTTTCCACAAATCCCAAGGTGATCATTGCCGACGAAGCCGTCTCTGCCCTGGATGTTTCCATCCAGGCCACGGTCTTAAACCTGATGATGGAACTGCAAAAAGAACTGAACCTGTCCTATATGTTTATCTCCCATGACATGGCAGTCATTGAACGGGTGAGTCATAGGGTGGCGGTGATGTATCTTGGGCAGGTGGTGGAAATGGGGGCCCGTCAGGATATTTTTGAGAATCCGGGTCATCCCTATACCCGAAAGCTGTTGTCGGCCATTCCCGTCGCTGACCCGTCAAAACGGACCAGCTTTAACATGCTCACGGGAGAAATCCCAAGCCCGGTGAGACGAGTGGGCAATCCGCCTGAAAAATTAGTATTAAGAGAAGTAACAGCAGGGCATTTTGTTGCTGATATGCCTGCCGATAGTGAATTCAGCTGATATCACCATCAACTGAAATAATGAAAAAAAAGGTAGTGTCAAAATTTTTATGAAAAAAGGGGGCCTGTGATGAAATGTTCAGGA
>CAZWMY010000005.1:0-83439 GCA_964635025.1 uncultured Desulfobacula sp.
GGGATCGGAGACAATGCGGTTTCCATCAGCTATGCCGCCATTGAACTGGCCAATAAGATTTTTACGGATCTGTCTGAAAAAAGCGTGCTTCTCCTGGGGGCAGGGGAGATGGCCGAGCTTGCCGTGGAGCACCTTTTATCCAACGAAGTCAAAGAGATCATTGTGGCCAACCGGACCTTTAAAAATGCCGTGGCTTTGGCTGAAAAATTTAACGGCAAGGCCGTCAAATTTGAAGAGCGTGAAGATGCCCTGGTCCATGTGGATATCATTATCAGCTCAACCGGGGCTACAGATTATGTCCTGACCCATGACCAGGTCAAGCGGGCCATGAAAAAACGGCATCATAAGACCTTGTTTTTTATCGACATTGCCGTTCCAAGGGACATTGACCCGAAAATCAATTCCATCTCCAATGCCTATGTCTATGATATTGATGATTTAAAAAATATCGTGGAAACCAATATTGAGCAGCGGGAAAAAGAAACGGTAAAGGCGGAACGGCTTATTGACGAAGCGGTCTTAAAATTTCAGAAATGGCTGGAAAGCCTTGCTATTGTGCCGACCATCAAAGCCTTGAACGATAAAATGACCTCCATTGTTGAAATGGAATGCAAAAAAACCCTTTCTGCCATGAAGCACCTGTCAAAAGAAGATATTGAGGCCATCCAGCGCATGACCCAGGCCATTGCCAGCAGGACCATCCATGACCCCATCCGCTTTTTGCGCAACACCGGCGACCACAGAGACGATTCTCTTTATCTGAACGTCACCCGTCAGCTCTTCAATCTCGGCGGACCGGAAGAAGAATAGCCACAACAGCTTTTCAAGAAAAAACTTTAATTCTTTACATTTTTTGAAATTTTTGTATAATATCTGACTTTTGAGGTGTATTTATTAAAGAAAAAGGGGATAGGCTATGAAAAAAGAAGATTTGGACTTTTTTAAAAATCTTTTGGCAGAAAGGCTTACTGAGCTGCTTTCTCATGCCGACAGTACGGTTACCGGAATGACAAAGCCCAAGGAAAATTTTGCCGATCCTACAGACAGAGCTTCCCACGAAGCGGACAGAAGCTTTGAATTGAGAATCAGGGATCGTGAACATAAATTGATCAAAAAAATAAGAAATGCACTTGAGAGAATTGAAAACGGGACGTTCGGAACATGCGAGACCTGTGATGAAGAAATCTCCATCCAGCGCCTCAAGGCAAGGCCTGTTACCACCCAGTGCATTGATTGTAAAACCCGTGAAGAGGATATGGAAAAAGCCCTTGGCATTTAGCCTCTGCAGGATGGTTTTTTGATTGACCTTCACATACATTCCACTGCATCGGATGGTTCGCTCACCCCTTCGGAAATAATGGCCCTTGCCCGGGAAACCGGACTCAAGGCCATTTCCATTACTGACCATGATACCATTGATGGTGTCCTTGAAATATTAAAACAACCTGTTTGTACATATCTGGAATTTATCACCGGAGTCGAAATCAGTTGCGAGCCCCCACAAGGGTTTAACAATCTGGGAAGCATCCATCTTTTGGGCTATGGGTTCAGTGTTTACAATAAAAAGCTCAATGATGTCTTGAATACTGCAAAGGCTGCCAGGACAGAGAGAAACCCGAAAATTATTGAAAAACTAAACCGACTCGGTGTTAAGATCAGCATGGAAGAGGTTCAGCGCCGGTTTGGTGCGGAGCAGACCGGAAGGCCTCATATTGCCGAGCTGATAAAGGAGCTGGGGTATGTCCAAACCTTTGACGAAGCCTTTGACAAATATCTTGGCAAAGGCAAACCTGCCTATGTGGAAAAATATAAAGTGTCCTGCAATGAAGCCATAAAAATAATTCTTGAAGCCGGCGGAATTCCTGTGCTGGCCCACCCCGGACTTCTTTCCTTTGCCGGAACCGATCAGATGGAAAACTTTTTTGATACCCTGATCCAATACGGACTTGGCGGTATGGAGGTGTATTATACGGATCACAATGAAGCCGTTACTTTATTTTATAAAACCCTTTGTGAAAGAAAAAACCTGATCGCAACAGGGGGTTCGGATTTCCACGGGTCTTTCAATGAAGGTGTTTTGATGGGTACGGGAAAAAACAATCTGAACATCGGGTTTTCCGTATTCAAAACCTTGAATGCCTGGCTGGAGAAAAATAAGGAAGCCGGTACCGATCTGGATATCCTTGAAAATTATATCGGGTACGGTTTTAAAGACAGATCACTTTTAGCGAATGCGCTTTGTCACCGGTCCTATCTCAATGAGAACCAGAATTCCTGCGATTCAGACAATGAACGGCTTGAATTTCTGGGAGATGCGGTTCTCGGGCTTTGCATCGCTCAGCTTCTGATGGAAAAAAGCCCTTTAAAAAAAGAAGGGGAGCTCTCCAAATTAAGGGCCACCCTTGTGAGTGAACCGGCTCTTGCACAAACGGCCAGATCCATAGATCTTGGAAGGTTCATCCGGCTGGGAAAGGGCGAGGCCATTTCCAAGGGATATGACAAAAATTCCATTTTATCGGACGCCTTTGAGGCTGTGATTGCGGCCGTATATCTGGACGGCGGGTTTGACCAGGTCTGCGGGCTGATCCGTTGTCTTTTCAGAGAAAGTCTTGATGAGATGGTGTCCAATGAAAAGACCATTGATTATAAAAGCAGGCTTCAGGAATATGCCCAGGAAAGATCCGGCATCACGCCATGCTACGAGGTGGTGAATGAAACAGGGCCGGATCATGATAAAACCTTTGAAATACGGTTAAATCTTTTTGGTATTGAATCCAGGGGATTCGGGAAAACCAAGAAAGCGGCTGAGCAGGACACGGCAAAAGAAACCTTGAAGATGTTAAAAGAGATTTTTCCCTGAAGGTCTGCCCATGAATCCGCCGGAAAAACCCCTGATCATCCCTATATTTATCCCTCATTCCGGCTGCCCCCATCAATGCGCATTTTGTAATCAGTCCGTCATTACCCAAAATGCAGATCCATTACCAGGCTCTTTTGAGATTGAAGAAACGGTCAAGAGATATCTGCAATATAAGGGCAGACGAAAAAAGGTGGAATTAGCCTTTTTTGGCGGCAATTTTCTGGGGCTGAAACCGGAAATCCTGATCAGCCTTCTGGATTTTACAAAACCTTATATCCATGATCATAAAATTGACGGCATCCGGTTTTCCACCCGGCCTGATACCATAACAAAAGAAAGCCTTGCGCTTATAAAGCCATTTCCCGTATCTGCCGTTGAAATCGGGGTTCAGTCCATGAATGATGAAGTTCTTTTTGAATCCAAAAGAGGGCATGAAAGCCGCGATACCATGACTGCCATCAATCTTTTAAAGCAAATCGCGGTTAAAATCGGGGTCCAGGTCATGGTGGGACTGCCCGGGGACAATGAGGAATCTTTAATGGAGAGCACAAGGAAAATCGCCGGGCTTTCACCTGACTTTGCAAGGATTTATCCGTTAATGGTGCTGAAGGGCAGCATGATGGAAAAATGGTACATCGATGGCCGTTATCAGCCCTTGAATCTTGTCGAGACGGTCCGGATGGTCAAAGAAATGTATAAAATATTTCATTTAGCCGGTGTTGATGTGATCCGTATGGGGCTCCAGGCATCGGAAATGATGGAGGACCCGTCCATGGTCCTTGCCGGGCCCTGGCATCCGGCTTTCGGGCATCTTGTTTTTTCTGAGATTCTGTATGACACGGTCTGCAAAAAACTTGACCTGGATCCTGAACTTCTCAGGTCGCGGTCAGTCGTGCTGATGGTCCATCCAAGAGCACTGTCCCGGCTAAGAGGAGAGAAAAACAGCAATATGAAAAAACTGAGCATGGCATATCCGGATAACGAATTTATCATCCAAACGGATGAAACCTTCTCCATGGATGAAATCGAAATTTATGGATACGAAAACACAAAGAAAAGGAAACGATCATGAAATTTTTTGATCTCCACTGTGATACCATTCAGAAAATAGTTGAAGAGGGTTATGATTTCAGGACATCTTCCGAGCTTCACGTTAACTTGTCCGGCATTATTTCTTCAAATCTTGTTGCCCAGGTATTTGCCTGTTTTGTTCATGGCTCCGGCCGGTTTGAAAATGCATTTCATGCCGGCAACGCCTATATCGACGCCATTGAGGAATTGATTAAAACCCATAATGACAAACTGGTTTTGACCACATCATCCGAGATGCTTTCCCGGTCTTTGGAATCCGGCGACAAAACAGCCGTGATCATTGCCATTGAAGGCGCCACCCCTTTAATGGGAAAAGTGGAGGAGCTGGAACATTTTTATAAGAGAGGCGTCCGGCTTCTCACCATAGCGTGGGATGATAATGAATTCTGCGGTACTGTGTTCGGAAATAACAGCGGGCTGACAAAGCTGGGGGAAAGCCTTATTCATTATTGTAATGAACTTGGCGTTATCGTTGATGTGTCCCATGCCTCGGACAAAGCTTTCTATGATATTGCCGCCATCACAAAAATTCCTTTTATGGCCAGTCATTCCAATGCAAGAGAAATCTGCCCCAACAACAGGAACTTAAGCGATGACATGATCCGGGTTATTGCAAAAAGGGGAGGGGTTATCGGGCTTGTTTTCGGGTCAGGATTTATCAGCCCTGAATACTATCAAAAAGAAAAAGCCAATCGTGACAGGGTCATCAAAGGACTCAGAGACAAGACCATGACTTTTCAGGATGCAAAAGAAATCAGTGCAAAGACAATGGTTGGCTTAGCGGACGCCCCGCTTGTCCTTCTGGTGGAACATGCAAAGCATATTTTGAATGTGGGCGGAGAAGACTGTCTTGGACTCGGAAGTGATTTTGACGGCGTGGACAGCCTGCCTCAAGGCATAACCGGGGTTCAGTCCCTTCCGCTGCTGGTGATGGAAATGGAAAAACAAGGCATTCCCTCCCGGGTGACTGAAAAAATATGTTATCAGAATGTCCATCGGTTTTTTTGTGAGACCTGGAAGGGCAAATAAAAATCCTAATACAATTTTTACAAGAATTGTGAAAATTGTTACCCAATTTTAGATAAAATAAGTACTACAAACTATTTTTAAAATTTTAATCTCTAATTAAATTAGATAGTTACGATTATGGCATGCTTGTTGCTGTTAGGGTTGTCAAGTTGAAGCTATTTTATTAACAGGAGATTTGAAATGAAAGTTCTTTTAATAGGATTGGTTACAAGTTTGTTATTGCTTTCAATAGGTGGAATGGCAAATGCAGAAACGATTATGGATAATTACGTAGGAGGGACGCCCACGAACAATTATGGGAAAACCAAGGATGTGGTTGGTGATGAGAAATTTTTTGGCATTACGAAAATGGAAGTCTCTGTAAAAGAAAAAATTTTGACAGTGGATATCTTTACCAACTATGTCAACTACATTGGAAAATACGAAACCGCCCTTGGTGATCTGTTCATAAGTACAAATGGGTGGGAACCTTTTGGTAATCCAAAATATTATGATGACGATTACTCAAATGGTGAGCAATGGGAATATGCTTTGGTAATGAATAAGCGTCCTTCATCATCCACTAAAGAAAACGTTTCAGGAACTGCCTCTCTCTATAGAATAACAGATCCAAAGAAAATAGTTCTGTCTTCTGCTCCAGCAGGTTATACATATAGAAAAGGGCAGGAAGTTCAGTTCAATGCTTCCGGACTGGCGTCCATTTCCTCAGGCAACTGGTGGATAGATCGCACAGGAACGGATGATTTTCTGAGATTTCAAATTGGTCTTGCTGGCCTCGGCCCAATTGATGACTTGGGCTTTCACTGGGGCATGACCTGTGGCAATGATGTCATAGAAGGAGGATTCGCACATCAGAATCCTGAACCGGCAACCATGATTCTTTTTGGTTTTGGGCTTATTGGTGTAGCAGGCATAGGCAGAAGAAAATTATCATAACCATTTCATAATTTCATATAAAACAAAAACAGGCCATGAAAATGGCCTGTTTTTGTTTGCTTATTCTCATATCCCTTCCTTATAAAGGTCTTCAGCATCGGCTGCCTTGCCCGGTTTAGGCGAAGACTCCGTCGGAACAGTGCCTTCCTTGAAACATTCAAAAATGGTTTCCTGAGAATTGGCAGTGGGCAGAAGCCCTGTTTTGGCATCAATTCTGGCAAAGACAATTCCTTCCGGAACTGTAAAAGATCTGACCGGTTTTCCTTCCAGGGCTTTTTTCATGAATTCGAGCCAGATGGGGGCGGCGGCTTTTGCGCCGGTCTCATCTTTACCGAGAGGGGCTTCCTGATCAAGACCGACCCAAACTCCTGTGGTGTACCTGGGGGTATATCCGATAAACCAGGCATCATTGAGATTGTTGGTTGTTCCGGTTTTTCCTGCCGCAGGCCGGTTAAGGGCCTGAACCCGCTTTCCAGTTCCTATTTTTATGACACTTTCCAAAAGACTTGTCATAATATAAGCCGTACCCATATCCATGACTTTTTTCCGGATGAGTTGAGAGCTTTCCAGGAGTTTGCCGTTCCGGTCTTCGATTTTTGTGATAAATACAGGTTCAATGGAATATCCCAGATTGGAGAAGACGGAATAGACATTGACCAGTTCAAGCAGGGAAACACCGGAAGAACCCAGTGCAATGGACAGATTGCGACCGATCTCCGAAGTAATACCAATTTGTTTTGCGTAGTTAATCACATAATCCAACCCGATATCCTGGAGAATTTTGATGGTGACGATATTCCTCGATTTTGCAAGCGCTTCACGAAAAAGAGTCGGGCCATAAAATTTTTCTCCATAATTGCGGGGTTTCCAGACATTATCACTGTAAGGGTCCTCAAAAACAATGGGGGAATCCATGATGACACTGGCTGCCGTATACCCCTTATCAAGGGCTGCAGCATAAACAATGGGTTTGAATGCACTTCCCGGCTGTCGCCTGGACTGATAAGCCCTGTTAAACTGGCTGTTTTTATAATCCCGTCCTCCGATCATGGCTTTGACGTGACCGGTTTCAGCTTCAATGCTCAATAAAGCGGATTCCGCAGCAGGTTCCTGGTCTAGAGTGAATTCAAGATCACCGTTTTTGGCAGAATCATTTAACAGGTTCACCAATATGACATCCCCGGGTTCGAAAACCTGGGAAGGTTTTTTTATCCTTGCTTCATAATCGAAGAGTTCAGGGTTGGGTTTTCTTGCCCAGGTCATGGTTTCAAGTTTGATAATGCCCTGGAAATCCCCTACCCTGACCCGGGTAGCGGCATGTTCATCATCAACATTGAGAACAACCCCCTGGTAGGGAATACCTTTCTCCAATATGGAATTGCCGATGTTTTCCGAAACCTCCCGACAAAAGCTTTCGATTTGAAGTGCAGGAATATTTTTCAAAGGACCCCGATATCCCATGCGTCTGTCCAGCTCCGTCAGGCCTTGAGTCACCGCGTCGGTCCCGAATTTCTGAAATTCAATATTGACGGCGGTATGAATTTGAAGTCCCTGATTATAAAGGGCTTCCTTGCCGTATTTTTTTTCAGCGTAACGCCGGACATGCTCGGTATAGCAGGGGACACTTTCAATAAACCAGTTTTTCCGGGGCTTGATATCCAGTTTCAGGTTAATGGCGTCCGTGGCCTCAAGATTTGTGATCAGATTGTCTTCCTTCATACGGTTTAATACATAAATCTGCCGCTGTTTTGCCTTGTCCGGAAAGCTGAAGGGCGAATATTTGCTGGGCGCCTGGGGCAAACCGGCCAGCATGGAGCATTCAGCCAGGTTAAGGTCTTTTGCGTGTTTTCCAAAATAATTTTCAGATGCAGATTCCACGCCGTAGGCGCCATGGCCCAGATAAATCTGGTTTAAATAAAGATAAAGAATTTCATCTTTTGAAAAATTTTTTTCAATCCGATAGGCCAAAATGGCTTCTTTGAGTTTTCTTTTATAAGTCTTTTCCGGAGTCAGAAGAAAGGATTTGGTGACCTGCTGGGTAATGGTGGACCCTCCCTGAACAACGGCACCGGCCTGGATGTTTTTCAGCGATGCCCGGATAATGGAAACAACATCAATGCCGGGGTGTTCCCGGAATCTTGAATCTTCAGCAGCAACAAAAGCATTGATCAGATTTTTCGGCATTTCAGATAAAGGGATGACAATTCTTCGCTCTTCGAAAAACTCCCCGATTTTTCTTCCGTCATCTGAAAACACATTGGTCACAATGGATGGTTGGTAATCGCTCAGAGTATTGATTTTGGGTAAGTCCTGGTTCAGATAATAATAAAGGCCGAAAAGCCCTGCCACCCCCAGAGATCCAAAGACGATGCAAAGAATAACTATCCATTTCAGGAAGGAGAGGAGGATATGGGTTTCTTTTTTTTTACTCCTCTGTTTGAGTACCTCGGATTTACTTTTTATTTTAGCCATAATACCCATTCAAATATTGTATTTTTTTTGGGTTTTACCAGATTGCGGGATATAAGGCAATACTTATGAAAACGCTGTCTTTTACCGTTGCCGGCTTGAATTAAAAATTGACTTTTTTAACAATACCGGATATTTAAATAAGTTTTAATTATCATAATACATAGAGAGTTTGTGTGGAGGTCATGATAGTACTTGATTTTAAAAAAAACAATGGATTGATTCCCGCCATTGCCCAGGATTACAGGACGGGAGAAGTTTTGATGCTGGCGTATATGAATGAACAGGCCTTTAATGAAACCATGAGAAGCAAAAAGGCAACTTATTACAGCAGGTCAAGAAAATCCTTGTGGGTAAAAGGCGAGACTTCCGGTCATGTCCAGCATGTAAAGGAAATCCGGGTGGATTGTGATCTGGATACCATCCTTTTAAAGGTGGAGCAGGTCGGAAATGCAGCCTGCCATAAAGGGTATAAGAGCTGTTTTTTTTCAAAGGTGGAAGATAATGATCTAAAGATAACGGAGTCAATCATTTTTGACCCGGGCGAGGTATATAAATAATGGATAAAATACTTAAATTAGGAATTCCAAAAGGCAGTCTTCAGGATGCAACCATCAACCTTTTCAAGCGTTCCGGATGGAAAATAAATGTGGAAGGCAGAAGCTATTTCCCGGATATTAATGACGATTCAATAGAATGTGCCCTGTGCCGGGCCCAGGAAATGTCCATCAATGTGGAAAGCGGAGTCATTGATGCAGGATTGACCGGTCTTGACTGGATTGCAGAACATGAATCCGACGTTCATGTGGTGACCAATCTGATTTATTCAAAGGTCAGCAATCGTCCGGCCAGGTGGGTGATTGCCGTTGCCAATGAGTCTTCCATAAAAACCCTTGAGGATCTGGCCGGAAAAACCATATCAACGGAATTGGTTAAATTTACCACCCGGTTTTTTAAGGAAAGAAATATTGACGTCAATGTGAAATTCTCCTGGGGGGCCACAGAAGCCAAGATTGTTTCAGGGCAGGCCGACGCCATTGTTGAAATCACGGAAACAGAGAGTACCATCAAGGCTCATAACCTCCGGGTGATCCACGATATGATGCAGACCAACACCCAGTTGATCGCCAATAAAAAAGCCTGGGAAAATACGCAGAAAAGAGAAAAGATAGAACAGATTGCCATGCTGCTTCAAGGTGCTCTCCTGGCTGAAAAGCTGGTCGGCATCAAAATGAATGTGCCGGAAAATAAAATCGCCAAGGTTGTTTCTCTTTTGCCAAGCCTGAATGCCCCCACCATTGCATCATTATATAATTCCGACTGGTATTCTGTTGAAAGCATCGTGGATACGGGGCTCGTCAGGGATCTTGTGCCAAGACTCCTGAAAGCCGGAGCCGAAGGCATTATTGAATATCCCTTAAATAAGGTGCTGTAAATGGAACCTGCAAACCGATGCCGGCATATCACACCGTTTATTGTGATGGAGATTCTTGAAAAAATCCATAAAATGGAAGCATCCGGCATTGATGTGATTCATATGGAAATCGGGGAACCTGATTTTAATGTGCCCGAATGTGTGAATAAGGTCGGTATAGAGGCTTTCCAGGACAATCAGACCCACTATACCCACAGCCTCGGCGATATAAGGCTGAGAGATGCCATCAGCGAATATCACAAAAAAACTTATGGTACCGTCATTGATCCGGGTCAGATTCTGGTGACGTCCGGCACTTCTCCGGCCATGCTCTTATTGTTTTCAGCCCTTGTCAACCCGGGGGATGAGATCATTATTTCAGATCCTCATTATGCCTGCTATGCCAATTTTATTACCTATGTTCAGGGGATCCCGGTTACGGTTCCGATTTATGAAAATGAAGGCTTTGTTTATACTCCGGACGCCATCCAGGAAAAGATTACACCCAAAACAAAGGCGATTTTTATCAATTCCCCTGCCAACCCCACCGGAGTTGTCATCCCTAAGGACAGGATGAAAGAGATTGTGGATGTGGCAAGGGCTAATGATCTTTATGTCATTTCCGATGAAATTTACCATGGCCTTGTTTATGAAGGAAAAGAACATTCAATCCTTGAATTTACCGATAAAGCCTTTGTGCTGAATGGGTTTTCAAAGCTATTTGCCATGACGGGCCTTCGTCTTGGGTATTTAATATCGCCTCCGGAATTTGTCCGGGCCTTGCAGATCCTGCAACAGAATTTTTTTATCTGTGCCAATTCCGTTGTCCAGCTGGCTGGGGCTTCCGCCTTGACAAATGCGGATAAAGAAACCCGGATCATGCGGGAGACTTACAACAGCCGCCGTGTTTATGTGATTGACCGGTTAAAAAAGATGGGATTCGGCTTAGCCACAGAACCCACCGGCGCATTTTATGTGTTTGTGAATGCAAAACATATTTCAACCGATTCCTATGCCCTTGCCATTGATATTCTTGAAAAAGCCCATGTGGGCGTGACCCCTGGGATTGATTTCGGAGCAAACGGAGAGGGATATCTGCGATTTTCCTATGCCAATTCCATGGAGAATCTGAAAACCGGTCTTGACCGTGTGGAAGGTTATTTAAAAAAACGATTATGATTATTAAAACCGTTAGCTTTGTTAAAAGTGCGGTCAAACCTTCCCAGTATCCGGAATATGATTTTCCTGAGATTGCTTTTGCAGGGCGTTCCAACGTAGGGAAATCCTCTTTGATCAATGCCTTGATGAATAGGAAAGACATGGTGAAAACCAGTGCAAAACCAGGATGCACCCAGCTGATTAATTTTTTTCTGATCAATGAAGATCTTTCATTTGTGGATCTGCCAGGATATGGATATGCAAAAGTGTCAAGGGAGATAAGGTCTCAATGGCAGCCCATGATCAACCAGTATCTGTCCGAGCGAAAAAATCTTTTAGGATTGATACTGTTGATCGATATCCGCAGAGACCCTGAAAAAGAGGAATTTGATATGGTAAAATGGCTGGAAGGCCATGAACTGCCCTATCTTTTAATATTGACCAAATCCGACAAATTGTCCAAAACACAGCAGCAAAAAAGGCTTGCTTCCATCTGCGCGCTGATGAACCGGGAAACGAGCAGCGCCATTCTGTTTTCGGCAAAGACAAAACTGGGCAGGGATACGGTATTGCAGGAAATCATGAATTTAATGGATTGGAATAATGAATAACACAGACGAAAAAAATATCCGATCCGGATTTGTCGGCATCATCGGTGCTCCCAATGCCGGAAAATCAACCCTCCTCAACCAGGTTTTGGGACAGAAAATCTCCATCACTTCCAAAAAGCCCCAGACTACCCGGGACAGGATTCTCGGGATTGTCAACAGGCCCCTATCCCAGATTATCTTTATCGATACCCCGGGGATTCACCGGAGCAAAAACCTTTTTAACCGAAGAATTGTTGACCAGGCCATCCTGGCCATGGAAGATGTGGATGTGATCCTGTTTATGATCGATGCTGCATCAAGGAATTATACGGCAGAAAAGATGATTTTGGCACAGCTGAAAAAAACAGAAAAGACAGTCATTCTCGCATTAAATAAAATTGATCTTGTTAAAAAGGACCAGGTGTATACCCTGGTTGAGGAATTTCAAAAATTGCACGATTTTAAAGCCATTGTCCCTGTTTCGGCTGAAAAAGGTCTCCAGGTGGAAGCTCTGTTAAATGAAATAGAGAATTCATTGGCAAAAGGGGACAGGCTTTATCCGGAAGAAACATTGACCGATGTCTCGGAAAGATTCCTGGTTAAAGAGATGATCAGGGAAAAGGTATTCCGGTTGACCGGGATGGAAATTCCCTATTCATGTGCGGTTACGGTGGATTCCTTTGTTGTTGAAAAAAGACTAATTGTCATACATGCGAGCATCCATGTGATCAAGGATTCCCAGAAAGGAATCATTATCGGGAAAAAGGGTGCCATGCTGACAAAAATAGGGGAAAAAGCAAGAAAAGACATTGAAGAAATGACCGGTAAAAAAGTCCTCTTGAAACTTTTTGTGAAAGTGACCCAAAACTGGGTTGACAATGAAAGGATTCTCTCTGAATTCGGCTATTAACACCATGGATCAGCAATTCACCTTAATTGATGAAGTTTATCTGAAAAAAGAACGGGATAAAGCAAGAAAACTTAAGGCAAGCCAGTGGTGGAAACGAAAACGCTCCTCCGGCATCTGCCAGTATTGCAGAAAAAAATTCCCTCCGGCTGATTTGACCATGGATCATGTCATTCCCCTTTCAAGGGGCGGCAGAACGGAAAAATTCAATGTGGCTGCCTGCTGTAAAGAATGTAATACGAAAAAAAGAAAATTTCTTCCTTCAGAATGGGAAGAATATATGGCGTCTTTAAAATAAAAAGAGCGGAAAAACAATTTCCCGCTCTTTTTATTTCTGTGAATAAACGAATCGACTTATTTTTTATTGCAGAGCCTGTGTATGGTTTGTGCATGCCATTCACCCCGGCCGGAGAAAGTGGGCTGCCCAAGTTCGATCAAGCGGGCTGCAACCTGATCAAATGTAGCTCCCTGGCTGCGCATGGTGTGAATAATATCCATGACGGCGTCACGACCGAGAAGGGGTGTTTCTGTTGAAACATTTTCTTTTGGTTTTTCAGCGACGACTTTTTTTCTGATTCGAATGGCGGGTTTTTCAGGTTCCAAGGGTTCAATTTTAGCTTCTACAGAGGCAATCGGAGCAGGTTCGGGTTTTTGTGGGGTGACATAATGGTGTTCAAATACCCTTTCAGGTTCATTTTCCTCCATGGATTCTTCATCGCTTAGTCCGGGGGCGATATTCAGATGTTCAACAATCCTTTCAATGGCAATGGCCTGACGTTCCAGCATATCAGCCGTTCTTTCCTGAACATTGATCAGGTAATCCTGATTTTTTGCCAGGGTTTCAATATGGCTGCTTAGATTTTCAATGGCTTCTGCCAGCATGGAGGTAACTGAAGTTTCATCCATGGGCAATCCATTTCCGCTCTGAAGGGCAGGAAGGGGAGGCCTTTTGGCATTCTGGCTCCGGGTATTCTGGTATCCTCCGCCATAAGAGTTGAATCTTTGGGTGGTGTAATGATAGGAATTATCATAGTTTTTACGTGTTTTGGGGGCACGCGGTTTTTCAGCCTGACCATTTCTTAGGCTTTGTAAAAAGTCGTTCATTTAGATCATATCCTCCTTGGACTATTAAAATGTCAACGCCGGTGACACCGGATTCGACAAAAGGTAACTTAAGAAATTTGCAACCTATGGGTTTTATAAAAGTTACAGGGCTTTTATGGGTGCCAATAACATATAAAAGCTGGTTATATATCCTTTTTTTCAGAATTTTTGTCAAGCTTTTTTTACGATATTTGAAATGGCGATAATAATGCGCCTTTTCGCTGTTTTATTCATTTGAAACCCATTTTCCTATATGATAAGATCCTATTTTAAATATTCAATCAAACAAGGAAAATATTATGATGGTTGAAAATAAAAATTATAAAACCAATTTTCATATTGAAGACCCTGGCATAGTTAAATCTGAAATTCTTGAAGCAATCCCCTATGCTTATAAATCCAAAAGAAGCATTGACATCACCATCCGGCAGCCGGAGTATACCTCGGTCTGCCCCATGACCGGTTTACCGGACAACGGCTGTATTACCGTAAAATACCGGCCGGATCAGACCATAGTGGAGCTGAAATCATTGAAGTATTACCTCCTGCAGTACCGGAATGTGGGAATGTTTTATGAACATGTGGTCAATAAAATTTTGGATGATCTTGTCCATGTGCTAAAGCCTTTGCGCATGGAAGTGATGGGTGAGTTTACGCCAAGAGGCGGTATCAGTTCTCTTGCCGTGGCTGTGTATGAAAAAGGGGAAAAGGCTTAATCCGTAAGAGTTTCAAATTCTTTTATAAGGCTCAGTGCCTGATTCCCGGACTCAATTGTGGAAAGCTCTTTTCTAAAGGCAGAACACCCGGGGATACCTTTGACAAACCATGACAGTCTGCTCCGAAGCATTCTGCAGGCAATCTTTTCACCGAAAAAATCAATATACCCATGAATCAGATGCGTCATGGCACTGAATACCTGTTGGCTGGAAGGGGTCGGATAGCTTCCTGTTTCAAGAAAGGTATCGATCTGGTAGAAAATAAACGGGTTGCTTAGGGCAGCTCTTCCCACCATCACAGCATCACACTTGGTAAGTGACAACATGCGTTGAGCATCTTCAACACAGGTGACATCGCCGTTACCGATGACCGGGATGGTAAGTTTTTGTTTCAGTTTTTTGATAATATTCCAGTCTGCCTTGCCCTTGAATCCCTGGCCCGCTGTCCTGGGGTGCAGAATCACGGCATCAACGCCGGCTTCTTGGGCAATTTGTGCAATCCTGAAGGCATCCTGTCCGGATGAGTCCCATCCGGAGCGGATTTTGATGGTCAGGGGCAGGTCTATGGCTTTGCGCACGGATGACAATATGATTTTTGAAAGTTCGGGCTGTTTCATCAATGCCACTCCGGCTCCTTGTTTTACAACCTTTTTTACACTGCACCCAAAATTGATATCAATGATTTGGGCGGCTTTCATATCCTGAACCGCCCTGGCGCAGTTTGCCAGTATGTCTGCATCAGATCCGAAAAGCTGAATGGACAGAGGCTGTTCCTCATTTTTTGATGATAATAATGTCATGGTTTTTGCAGAATTATAAAAAAACCCCTTGGCACTAACCATTTCAGAGGAGACCACACCGCAGCCGCATTCCTTTACAAGAAGCCGGAAGGGCAGGTTGGTGATCCCGGCAAGAGGGGCAAGAAATGTTTTTCCATGAATGTGAAGGTCTTTGATTTTCATTGGCCCCTGTCTTTTTTCATCGTGTTGTCCATATCCGGGGCAGCATAACAGAAAATGCAGTTATGAAAGCACGGGTGTTCATCATAGGAGCCAATATCAATGGACCGGGTGCATTTGCAGCCTTGTTTTGAGCGCTGCCCATAGTCTCTTTTTGTTTCAGGAAGCCCTCCAAAATTCATTTTTAAAAGATTGCCGTCCACGCAGGCATTTTCCAGGACCGATGTTCCCGCACCCAGATGAGAAAACAATTCTTTTTCACAGCAAAGAGACAGACGCATATTGAGTTGAGACAAATGCTTTTCCATCCATTGAATGATTTCTATTTTTTTTTCCTGGGCAGGATCGATGAAATTCAGAGTCGTACCTTTTCCTTGAAACAAGAAAGCCAGCCTTTTATGAATTTTGGGGTACATATCCAGAAAACTGGACACACATTTTTTGATTCCAAGTTTTGAAGCCCGTTCGGCAATGACCAGAAAATCTGAAAGATTATTCTTTTCATGCCCGTCCAAATCCGTTTTGTAGAAACAGATGGGGTCGAATCGCCAGGCAATGTTTTCAGGACCGAATAGAGAAGCAAGTTCTTGCAGTTGGATCAGTCGCTGGTCCAAAGGCGGCATCTTTTGTTCGAGAACTACAGACTCCGAATTAATGGTAAAATTGAAATACAGGTTGAACCCAAGGCGCTTCAGCTTTTCCCCTGCTTTTTTATGAAGAAAGTCAGTATAATTTTTTGACCAGAAGGCAATGGAATGGATTGATTCTCTTGATACATCTACTTTTTTAATTTTCCTTGTATAAGGGTTTGTCACTTCAAAAAAACCGATCCGGATACGCTCCATGAACCAGTCCATATAAAAGCCAGGAATATCCGTTCTTCTTGAGGCAGATATTATTTTATCCGGGCTCGGGCTCATGGTCTTGATTTTTTTTAAAGTCTGAAAAGGAAATGATCCGGCCCGGTTTTTTCTGGCCTGGATCGGATGTCTTCCTGGTTTTCATTCTATCCTGGAAAGCAGGGGGTGAAATGGGGAAATCCTCGACAGGGCTTTCAACCTTTTCCAGCCTCATCTTTTTGCCGCTCATAAAGAATTCATGGCCGTTGATATAATCATTTTTCAAGATCCATGACACAACCTGTATGGGAATCTGAAGCATCAGAAGCCGGACATGATACCAGTCTTTCTTTGCATCGGGCAGGATGCTCTCGATTCTTGCAAAGGACACGGGAGCGTCTTCAAGGTATAAAAGAACGATATCATTGATAGTGGCCATGGTTTCCTCGGCGTAGGGGTTAATTTTTCTTGTCAACCGGTCTGATATAACATAATCTTTTCAGAACAGAAAGAATGGAATTCAGATATGGCTTTTATTCGTGAAAAAAAATGGCAGATATTTTTTTTAGTGGCAACATCCATTTTCATGTCCACACTGGATTCCAGCATCGTCAATGTGGCCCTGCCTTATATGCTGAAAGACTTGGGGACCCATATCGGGACCATTCAGTGGGTTGTCCTGATCTATCTTGTGACGGTTTCTGCCCTGCTTTTAACTTTTGGTCGGCTTTCCGACACCAAGGGCAGAAAAATGGTCTATGTCACAGGATTTACCGTATTTACTGCCGGTTCTCTTTTATGCGGCATGGCCGGGAATGCTTTTTTGCTGATTCTTTCAAGATGTTTGCAGGGGTTTGGAGCGGCCATGCTGATGGCCTGCTCTCCTGCCCTGATTGTGGATGCCTTTCCAATCCGGGAACGGGGAAAAGTGCTGGGGATGATCGGATCGGTTGTGGCGGCCGGGCTCACAACCGGGCCTGTTGTCGGCGGTGTCATCCTTCAGTATCTATCCTGGCGGTATATTTTTTATATCAATATCCCCATTGGTATTGCAGCAGCAGCCGGGGGCATGATGGTTTTAAGGAATATCCCTTCTGCCAAAGGCAGCGGTGAACCCATGGATATCAAAGGAAGTCTTTTTTTGATTTTTCTTTTATCCGCTTTTATACTTTTCATGACACAATTGTCCAGGTGGGGAGCATTATCCATCCAGTCTTTTTTGTGTGCTGGGACTGCTATTCTCGCCGGAATCGGATTTGCTGTAAATGAATCCCGGACCCCCTACCCATTATTTGATATGGCCCTTTTGAAAATCAGATTGTTTTTGTTCCCTGTGATAGGAGCAGCCCTTTTGTTTGCTTCCCTTTTTGTAATCGTTTTTCTGATGCCATTTTATCTGACCTATCCATGCGGATTTCCTGCTTCAAAAACGGGTTTTATCATGATTGTTCCGTTTTTGTTTTTATTGGTCATCAGCCCTGTCTCAGGAATTTTGTATAACCGATTCGGGTCTCGTAATCTGTGTCTGACCGGGATGAGCATATTGATGCTGTCTCTTATCTCTTTATCAACCATTCAGCCGTCCATGGGGGTGTTGTCGCTTCTGTGGCGGATCGGTCTTGCCGGGATCGGGACTGCCCTTTATGTGTCTCCCAACAATACGGTCATCATGAGTTCCATCCCCCCGCATCGAAGGGGAATCGCTTCCGGTGCCGTGGCAACGGCAAGAAATATCGGCATGGTAACAGGCGTAGCCCTTGCAGGGTTGATATTTTCGACTTCGTTTTCAACCCTGACCCATGGCGCAAGCCTTGAAAATTATACAGCTGGGATGGAGCCGTTTTTTTTGATCAGTTTCAGGCGGGCCATGATGACAGGTCTTGCCCTTTCAGTAGCAGGGATACTGGTGACCCTTGTGAGAGGAACGGAATTAAAATAATGGAAAAACCCTTTAAGTGAGAAATTATGGCAAAAGAGAATAGTGATGATTATTCGGTTCTGGATCAGCCCCGGGTATTGAGATATCTTTTCCACCCAAGGTTTGAAAACAGCTACAGACCGGCCCAGGCCAATAGGGAGGATGTCATGATCCGGGTGGATGAAGGTGTGGAAGTTTCCGCTTCGTTTCATTTCGCCCATCCTGGTGCTCCTGTGCTTCTTTTTTTTCACGGCAATGGTGAAATTGTCTCTGATTATGATGATTTGGCAAGGTTCTATAATGATATCGGCATCAATTTTTTTGTTGTGGACTACCGGGGATACGGACGGTCTACCGGAACTCCTGCAGTGACATCCCTGCTGAAAGACTGCCATAGGGTGTTTGATTTTGTAATGGATTATATGAAAAAAAATAGCCTGACCGGACCGCTTTGTGTTATGGGAAGGTCCCTTGGAAGCGCCTCTGCCATAGAATTAGGCACTGCAAGATCAAATGAATTTCATTGCCTGATCATCGAAAGCGGGTTTGCCCGCATTTCCCCATTGCTGAAAAATCTGGGCATTGATCCTGACCTCATCGGGTTCAAACAAGGGCAACTGATTGAAAATGTCGATAAAATCAAAACCTTTTCAAATCCCTGTCTTGTGATCCATGCCGAGTTTGATCATATTATTCCGTTTTCAGAAGGCAAGGCTCTTTTTGATGCCTGCGGATCGAGCAATAAAAAGATTTTAGAGATCAAAGATGCGAATCATAATGATATTTTTTTTCAGGGCATGACGTCATACCTTATGCATATCAAAACGATCTGTCATGTTTAGTCTTTGCAGTAGGCCGGATAATATATTTCGATAAAATACCGATAGCCTTTTTTAAACCCTTCCATAAAGACTTCCGATTTTTTAGGATTCAGCTCATTCAGATGTTTTTTTTCCAACAGGTCTATGATTAACGCATTATTTCCAAAAAGGCCGGAATTCAGACATTCCATGGAATCCATTTTTGCAAGATTTTCCCCAAATTGATATCCATCCTGGTATTCTTTCGGATATAGAGGGGAGGGTGCCATCTGACATGAAGAGATCATGATGAAAGAAAAAAAGATTAACATTAAATTTAAACCATATTTCATTGTATTTGTCCTTCCGTTTGAATTGATAAATAAAATATTGATTTGTTGCCCCAATCTAATCATGAATTTTGCAGGCTTCAATATAGAAATCCAGATTCCTCAGTAAAGAAATCGGCAGCCGCATCCTTGTATTTGAGTATGGATTCTGATTTCATAATTTTTTTCAATGATTTTTCTTTGTCCTTGAATGAAGGTCCAAGATAGCTCCAGAACCCTTTCATACGCCCGATCAGATGGCCGGGACCTGAATAAATGTTTTGATACCCTGAAAAAAGATCATCATGGAAGTTTTTCAGCCGGGTCACTTTATTTTCATTTGACGGGATTCCTTTTAATGATTCGGCAAGAAAGGGGTTTGAGAGCAGACCCCGGCCGATCATGACGTTTTTAATCTCCGGGAATTTGTCCTGGACGGCTTGAAAAGAATTCAAATCCGTTATGTCGCCGTTGTAAACAAAAATATGCCGGCTTAACAGTCTCGCCTTTTTAAACGCATCATGATCCGGGGTCCCTTCATACATCTGCATGCCGGTCCTGGGATGAAGAATGATTTCATCCAGCGGGTATTTGTCAAATACCGGCAAAAGGGTATGGATTTCATTTTTTGACACTCTCCCAAGCCTTATCTTGAGGGAAAGCGTGTTTGAGATCCCTGATAATACAGTGTTAAGAAAAGCATCTATTTTTTCCGGATACATTAAAAGGCCCGAGCCCCTGTTTTTATTGGCTACTTTTGCATGGGGGCATCCCAGGTTCCAGTTGATTTTTTTATGTCCCATATCATAAAGATGGTCAGCAAGGAAGATGAAATCTTCGGCATTGTTTCCCAGGATCTGAGGGATGGTGAAAATTTTTTTATTATTTTCCGGAGCCACATCTTTAAATCGTGAGAGCTTTAATTTCTTTTTTCCCATGGTCGGGATAAAAGGAGCCATGGCTTCATCCACGCCGGAAAAATGATCGGCAAAAACATTGCGGAAGGTGACATCGGTGAACCCTTGTAATGGGGCAAGGGTAATCTTGACAAGGGGTTTTTCCATAAAAGACGTTTGGGTTTGATTCCTGTTATGATGTTGGTATCTGAAAAAAACTTTGACAAACCGGATGGTGATAATCTATACACCAAGTGTTTTGATCTTTGCTTTTATAATCGAAGATAACCTAAGATTGCAAGGAGTGTTTTGCAGGTATGAAAGAGTTTTTTAAAGAAGTCATCCGGATCAATATGATGGAGGGCACCCTTGAAAAGGAAGCCTCAGCCAAAGAAATGTTTAAAAGACTCAATTTTTTGGAAACACCTGAATATTTTAATTGGGTGGATGAAGTATTTGAAGGTCTTCATGTCAGCGAAAATCCAGACAAAACAGCTTTGATATGGACCGACCTGGATGCACTTCTGATCAAAACCTATACCTACGGGCAAGTGCTGCAAAAGGCCAACCAGCTGATAAATTTTCTTTTAAAATCAGGCATAAAAAAAGGGGACAATCTTTATATGATGAGCCCGGTTTTACCTGAAAATTGGTTTGCCTGCCTTGCCTGTATCAAGGCGGGAATCGTCCTGGTGCCGACCGCCACAACCATGACGCAAAGAGAGTTGGAATTCAGATTTGAAACCTATCCTCCGGTGGCGGTTCTGGCCGATGAGAACTCAGCCTGCCTGATCAATAACGCCCTTGAGCAAACCCATACCAAGCCCAGGATTAAAATAGTGTTGGGGAAAACAGAAGGCTGGATACCCTTTGAAGAGACGGAAAATGAATCCACTGATGCCGAGGCTGCAAAAACCAAAAGCAATGAGATTCTTTTCTGTTTTTTTACATCCGGTACCACAGGTTTGCCCAAAAGGGTAGGCCATACTGCGGCTTCGTATCCTTTGGGCCATTTGTCCACCACGGTGATGATCGGTATTCAGCCCGATGATATTCACCATAATTTAAGCGCGCCCGGATGGGCAAAATGGGCCTGGTCCGGCTTTTTTGCCCCATTTAACGTGGGTGCCGCAACCACTGGATTCAAATTTTCAGAACTGGATGGCGAGCAATATCTGGATGCGGTTTCAAAACATGGCATCACCACTTTCTGTGCCCCTCCGACAGCCTGGAAAATGTTTGTCAGCATGAATCTTGATTCTTTTGACCTTTCCCGTATCCGGCAATCCGTGAGCGCAGGGGAACCTTTGAACGCTATTGCGATTGAAAAATGGAAAAAATATACCGGGACCGAGATCAGGGATTTCTATGGCCAGACGGAGACCACGGCCATGATAGGGAACCCTCCCTGGATGGAGGGGCACCTCAAACCCGGATGTTTCGGCGTTCCTTTTTTCATGTATGATGTGGCATTGGTGGATAACGAGGGCAATGAAATCAGTGAACCGGGACAGGTGGGACACATTGCCGTCAAACTGGACCAATGGCGGCCAAAAGGATTGTTCCTGGAATATATCGGCAGCCCTGAGAAAATGAGTTCCGTGTTTGTGGATCATTATTATTATACGGGGGACAGGGCATCCTTTGATAACGAAGGGTATTGGCGGTTTGAGGGAAGAGCCGATGATGTCATTAAATCTTCAGATTACAGGATCGGCCCCTTTGAGGTGGAAAGCGCCCTGATCGAGCATCCTGCCGTGAAGGAGGCGGCCGTGGTCGGTGCGCCGGACCCGAATCGCTATCAGCTTGTAAAGGCGTATGTAATCTTAAATTCAGGCTATCAGGCGTCAAAAGAACTGGCCCTGGAGCTGTTTAAACATACCATCACCATTCTCCCCAAATTTAAAATCCCAAGAATCATTGAATTTGTCCCGGAAGTACCCAAAACCGTAAGCGGTAAAATCAGGCGCATTGAATTAAGACAGCTTGAAACTGCAAGACAGGAAGGCGCAGCAGTCGATCATAAGATCAGTGAATATTTTTATTGGGATTTCCAGGAATTGAGCTCAAAAAAAGATAAGCAGGCGAAGGCCGATTAATAACTATTCCCTGAGACTTGCTCCCTTTGATTGAGGGTTATCCCTTATTCGTTAGATATAGTCTTTATAAATATTCCTCAATTGTTTCATCAATTTAAAATACATACCAAAAAGAGAAGGGATTTCTGTTATCGGATATTTCTTCAGAAAAGCAATCTGTTTTGAAACAGACCTTGTTTTGCTGAACAGGGACAGATACTCCTTGTAAAATTCCCTCAACGGCAATTTTGTCGGCACATGGGTATGGAAGAAGTCGTAGAAATCATAGTTGTTGATAATTAGATCGGTTTTAACCTCATCATAAAAATCAGTTCCAGGTAAAGGAGTCATGACGGAAAAACCGAAAAAATCAAGATCGAGCTTGCGACAAAACGCCCCCAACTCCTCAAAATCAAGCTTGTCAAAGTCCGGCCGTATAATGAAATTAGGGAAAACATCTATGTCAAGAGACTTCAGTATCCTGATTGCTTCGATATGATGACTTACGGTTAAGCCTTTCCGTACCTTTTTTAGGTCATCATCACGAAAAAAATCGAGACCGATAAATACTCTCTTCAGCCCTGCTTCCTTCCATGTCTCAATGAGATCAGGGTGCTGAATAATTGTGTCACTTCGTGCATAGAGAAAATACTGTTTCTTTATGCCCGCAACCTTAATAAGACCGGCAAGTGTTTTCATTTTGCTTGTGTCAAGAAGGGATTCATCATCAGTAAAGAAAACTGAGTTTTCTTTTATTACAGCAAGTTCTTCTACGATCTTTAATGGATTTCTGGTTATATATTTTCCACCCGTCAATTTCCAGAGAGCGCAGAAATTACACTTAAAAAGGCAGCCCTTGGACGTCCGCATTGATGCAAGAGGCTTCATCCATTCACAAAAATAGCTGTTTCTGTATTTTTCTGTCAGGCTTCTGTCGGGGAAAAGTATCACATCAAGATCGTTTAAAAACTCCTCTTTGTTTATGATGGGTTCCCCATTTTTTTTGGATACCGTTCCGGGGATTCCGTTAACATCTCTTTTCATATCAAGCCTTGAGACCGCCTCTTTGAACGGAAAGACCCCTTCCCCCGTCACTATCAAATCTATGGATGGAATAAGAAAATCTTCCGGCCTGATCGTAGCATGATGGCCTCCTACCATGGTATAGATTTCAGGATTAGTTCTTTTTACTGTCTCAAAGAGCTGTTTCACAACATTTACATGTACAGTATAGGCGGTGATCCCTATAATATCGGGTTTGAAGCTGTTAAGAACAGCATCCAGATCATTCTCAAAACGCATATCGAGTATTTTTACGTCGTGATGGTCTCTAACGCCTGATGCAAGATATTCGAGGGCAAGTGGTTCAAAAATATGGAAGTTTTCCCCTCCAATTGCCTTTTCCGGCTTTTTGGGTTGTATCAGAAGAATTTTCATACATTTTTTCCTTGGGTCATTTGACCGGCTCCAACCGGTTCAAACCGATCAAAATAAAGGTCCCGGACCCATTGCCCGTGTTCCCAAAGGAGCTTATAGCCTTTCAGGGATTTTGCGTTTTTTACGCGGTTGCGCCACCGGGTCAGTTCCTCTGGTGTGCCTATCCGCTTTGGGCCGGCAGTTCCATACAAGCGGATGCCGGGCCAGGTTTTGAATGATCCTTTTATCAGGCTTTTCAGCCAGAACCATTTGCTGCCGTTTACGGCCATAATGCATACAGCTTGGTTCTCCTTGAGGTTCCGGGGTAGATTTCGGGGGAACTCCTCCCAGAAATAAGCCTGGCAATTTTCTTTCAGCATCAGCGAGCCGATGGGGGTGATATGCGGCGTTCCGTCCGGATTAATGGTTGCCAAAGAGACATAGCGATTGGTTTTAAGCCCCTGGTTGACAAGGGTGACGAGTTCGGGCCAGTGATTTTTAATGTCCATATGATGTCCCTCCTTGATTTTAAGTATTGGGTGAATGCTGCATAGGATTTTCCATTTTTATGCCGGCCATTCCCATTTGTTTTGAAACGATAGACGGGCCTGCATTTTTTCAAAGAGCCGAAAAAGGCCGTAACGGGTTCGATCCAGAAATACAAAATCCGGGTTCATGTCAATATGATGTCGGAGCCTGTAAATACGATCCCGAATAGGTTTCATCTGCGAGATAAAATCCGGATGCTGCCTGAAATCAAAATATTCTTCCGTAAAGAGCCGGCCAAACACCGGCCGAAAATCCATCAGTGCTTCGAACAGGGCTTCCCTGATTTCGGGACTGGCCTTGGGAGAGATGATATGAAAGGCATCCAGAAGCTCAAAATAATTTTTCTTTTCACCGCATACCATCACTTTCGGCATCTGCGCATATAGGTCCGTGAACGAACAGTGCAAATGTTTTACACAACCAAAATCCACAAGACCCACGGTCAGGTCGTCGGCAATGAGGAAATTGCCGGGATTGGGATCAGCATGGATACAGTTGAGTTCATAGAGGCTTTGGATGAAAAGATCCTGAAGAGACTGGGCCACACGGTTGCGCCGCTCCTGCGAAGGAGATTTTTTCAGCCAGAGATCCAGGGGGATTCCCTTGAAAAAGTTCGTGCTGATCACGGTCTCATGACTGGTTGCCTCATGTACATCTGGGATATGGATGGCTGCTAAATCCAGGCGGGACTTGAAAAACCGGATATTTTCCGCTTCTTTACGATAATCAATCTCCTCCATCAGCCGGGCCTCAATCTCATCAATGGCCGGTTTCAGGAGATTGTAGTCTGCAAGGGGCCATAGTATGGATCGCACCAGGGAAATATCGCTTTCAATGGTGGCGGCAATGCCCGGGTATTGAATTTTTACGGCCAGGCTTTGGCCGCTGCGGGAGACCGCGCGATGGACCTGGCCGAGGCTGGCTGCTGCGAATGCCCGATCGTCAAAGGTTTGGAACAGGTTTTCCTGAAAATCGCCCAAGCCCATGTGAATCGCTTTTCTTGCCAGAGCCCGATTGATGGGTGGAACCTGGTGATAGGATTTTTCCAGCTCTTTGCGGATGGCATCCGGAAAAACATTGGTTTCCAGGCTGAGCTGCTGGGCAATCTTGAGGGCAGTCCCTTTGAGCAGGCTCATGGCCTTGAACAAGATATCCGCGCTTTGTCGGTTCAGATGGTCTTTGGCTGATTGGCGGCCTGATTCGGAGAGAAACGGCTGTTTCACCCAATATGAAAGCATCTTGCCGCCCACCTGGGCCACGGTTTTCCCACCGGCCATGCCACGTTGCCATTTATTTTTGGGGATCGGGTTTTTCATAGAGTTTTCCTATAAACATTTCTTTCATGTGATGCGCAGTGTGAATCTGTTCCCGGATCAAATCCATCCGGCTGAGCACATGGTTTTTAAATATGAACATGCCCATGTCAAAGAATTTGTCGATGAGACCGGATTTCAGCATGGTGCAGGTCAGGTCCAGGCTTTTATCGATCATTACCGTACTATCGGAAAATCCCTTTGACCGATCCGACAGCCAATACATGACCATTACAACATAAAAATCCCAGAAAAGCTGGGCAATGATGTCCTGGAACATCATGCCGGGTAATTCTCCTGATGTTGCCGCCTTGTCCAGTTGGTCCTTCACCAGAGAAATAAATTTGTCACGGATCGGTTTAAGGCGGCAAAAATTGTGGCTCATGGAAAAGAAAACATCCTTGAAACTCATGTCCACGAATTCCCGGTCTGCCAGATAGAGATCGAGGCTGGTATTGAGAAGAGCCTGAAGGTATTCCTGAAAACTGAAGGTTTCAGCTCCCGGAATCATGGCCGTTTTTGCTGCACACCCCTCCAGATGATCCTCATAATAGGCATAGAGGATATCCTCTTTGGCGGGAAAATAATTGTAAATCGTTGCATCTCCAATACCGGCAGTTTTTGCAATCTGCCTCATGGTAGCGGATTTGATTCCTTTTTCGATCATGATGTCCACCGCGGCCTTTACAATGGTCTGACGCGTTCCCAGTTTTTGTTCTTTGCTGACCTTCATAAATTTCACCTAAAATGAATTTGCTATTAATAAAACTTAAATTATTAGAACTTAATATATAGCAAAATCATTTTAGGTCAAGCATTTTTTTACGATGGATTTATCAGATTTGGCAAATCAGGAGGGTGGGGGGGTAATCTTATACCCTTATTGAATCAAGCGGGCGCTATTCAAACGGCATTTCCACTTCCACTTCGCCGCTCAGGCTTCTTAAGAATTTGGCAAAAGGGTATTTTTTCTGGAACACATTGATCATTTTCCGGTTTTCCGCTAAGACGGTTGCCACAAATTTTTTATAATTGTTTTGTTTTGCAATGGTTTCAAGAATATCCAGAAGAAATGATCCGATTCCCATGCCGTGGAGGTGTTCCTTCACAAGAAAAGCGACTTCGGCTGAATCATCATCCATTTCCGCATAGGAGCCGATGGCAATGATCTGTTTATGTTTACCCAGCTGCATCAGCCCGATGATGGTCATATTCCTGCGATAATCCACTTCAGCCCATTGCTTTTGAAGCATATCCCTTGAAAACACCTTGCGCTTGTTGAAGAACCGGTAATAAATGGAATCTTCCTGGAGAGAATAATAAAAATTTCTGGATTCAAATTCATCAGACGGCAGAAGCGGACGAAAATCGATATTTTTCCCGCTGGTCAGTTTTTTTGAATATAAATACCGGTCCAAAAAGAGCAGATCCTGGGTTGTGGGAGGAAGCTGATCCGCAAAGATATACCGTCTTTTTTTTGCTTCTTCGATCAATTCTTTTCTGAATTTGGGGTGGGCGATTCTCGCCAGCTCCATGACCCGCTGATAAATGCTTTTTCCTCTCATTTCCGCAATGCCGTATTCGGTCACAATGATGTCAATGTCACCCCTGGTCGTTGCCACACCGGCGCCTTCGCTCAAATGGGGAACAATCCTTGAAACTTTCCCGTCCTGGGCAGTGGAAGGGATGATAATAATGGAAAATCCTCCTTTGGACATGGATGATCCCCTGATGAAATCAACCTGGTCGCCAATACCGCTGTAGAAAAGATATCCTTTTGAATCTGTGCAAACCTGGCCGGTCAGATCCACTTCAAGAGCGGAACTGATGGAAATGAAATTGTCGTTTTTTGCAATGATATTGGGGTCATTCACAAATTCAGAGGATTTGAAATAAAAGATGGGGTTGTTGTCCACATAATCATATAACTCCCTTGACCCCATGCAAAGAGAAGCAATCACCCTGTCCTTGAGATAGGATTTTTTCTTATTGGTGATGACGTTGGCTTTTAAAAGAGGTAAAAATCCGTTGGTGATAACCTGGGTGTGGATGCCCAGATCCTTTTTGTCGGAAAGATAAGGCAGAATGGCATCGGGCAGGTGACCAAAACCGATTTGCAAGGTCGCGCCATCATCCACCAGCATATTCACATAATGCCCGATTCTTTCTATTACGGTCTGATTTTTAATCCCGGGCATGGATTTTAAGATGGGTTCCTGATATTCCACAAGGTAATCGATATCGTCAATGTGGACCATGCCGTCCCCCCAGATTCTCGGCATTTCAGGATTAACCTGGGCAATCACGATATCCGCATTGTTCATGCCGGAAAGGGTGATATCCACGGATATGCCAAGGCTGCAATAGCCATGGTCATCCGGCGGGCTGACCTGAATCAGGGCCACATCAAGACCGATTTCATGGCTTTCAAACAGCTTGGGAATCTGGGACAGATAAACCGGTATATAATCGATTTTCCCTTCAAAGGCGGATTGCCGCATGAGAACAGAAATAAAAAACAGTTTAACGGAAAATCTTGAAAGAAAATTTGCATCATTGATATAGCGCGACAGGGTTAGGGAAAGCATCTGGTAAATCACGATATCCTGGATGGAAGGGGTTTCAACCATGGCTTTGATCAGGCGCTGAGGCTCTCCGCACCCCGTACCGATAAAGACCCTGGAACCATTCTTGATTTTTTTAACACTCTCTTCCGGGGTCAAGAGCTTTTCAGGACACATATCCTTTAGATTCATTCAGTTTCTCCTGCCAAGACGGTAAAGATGCATAGATAATTAATTGAAGAGATTATTCAATACTTTTCCATGAAAGTACAGAGAAAAAGCAATGCGTTTTTTCTTCAGGCTATCATATCAATTAAAAATTTTCCCATATCGGTCAAAGACAAGTTTCGGGATTTCGGATTTGCGGTGGCATGCGACTTTATGTCCGTTCCCGGCATCTTCCAGATCAGGTTCAGTTGAAACACAGATTTCAAACGAAAATGGACATCTGGGGTGAAACCGGCACCCCTCCGGCGGGTTGATGGGGCTTGGCACATCTCCTTCAAGAATAATCCGATTGGGCGTGTTATCCACATTTGCATCCGGAATAGCGGAAAGCAGGGCAAAGGTATAGGGGTGGAGAGGTGAATCAAAAAGATCGTCCGTTTTTGCCAGTTCAACGATTTTCCCCAGATACATGACGGCCAGGCGGGTGCTGATATATTTCACCACAAAGAGATGATGGGTGACAAAAAGATAGGTCATGTTTAATCTTTGCTGCAATTGTTTGAGCAGGTTGAGGATCTGGGCCTGGACGGAAACGTCAAGCGCGGATGTGGGTTCATCCAGGACCAGGAATTCAGGGTTGGCTGCAATGGCCCTTGCAATGGCCAGGCGCTGGCGCTGGCCTCCTGAAAATTCATGGGGATACCTGAGCATATGGTGATTATCGAGCCCCACAAGCCTGAGCAGGTCTTTGATTTTTTTGTCCATGTCAAGGCTGGTCAAATTTTCCGTCTCCCGGATGGGTTCTGCAATGATGTTTTTTACGATCATTCTTGGGTTCATGGAATTTGTCGGGTCCTGAAATACCATCTGGAGCTTGTTCCGGATATTTTTGTGTTTTAATTCACTTCTGCCCATATGGGTAATATCTACGGGCTCTCCCGAATTTTTGGGATAGTAGAGGATGGCACCGGCACCGTCCGTTGCATCATGAAGCCGGATAATGGCTTTTCCTGCTGTTGTTTTGCCGCACCCGGATTCTCCGACAAGCCCCAGGCATTCTCCCCTGTAAAGCTCAAGACTGATCCCGTCCAGGGCTTTGACAAAATTGACGGGTTTTCGAAGAATGCCGCCGAGGATGGGGTAATATTTTTTCAGATTTTGTAATTCGATTATTTTTTCCATGATTTTATAAACCGGCTCAGATGATTTCATCGGATGAATAAGAGGTTACGGCATAGCATGCCACCAGATGGTTATGGCCGATATCTTTGAGTTCGGGCGTTTTTCCTTTGCATATCTCCATGACAAGTTTGCATCTTGGGTGAAATCTGCACCCAGGGGGCGGCGTCACCAGGTTGGGCACATTTCCTTCAATGGTTTCAAGTTCTCCTGTCTGCACCCGTTTGGGTACGGAATCCAGCAAGGCAGACGTATAAGGGTGTCTGGGGGTGTGAAACAGATCTTTGACACCGGCAATTTCACAGACATTCCCGGCATACATCACGCCCACCCGGTCACAGGTCTCGGCCACGACCCCAAGGTCATGGGTAATCAGGAGTATGGAAGATATGATGTCTTTTTTTAAGGTATTTAAAAGTTCCAGAATTTGGGCTTGAATCGTTACATCCAGGTTGGATGTGGATTCATCTGCGATGAGAAGAACGGGTGAACAGGCAAGGGCAATGGCTATTACAATTCTTTGTTTCATTCCGCCTGAAAGATTATGGGGATAGCTGTCAAATATTTTTTCCGGATTTGGGATGGCAAGCTTTTGCATTATTTCTATGGACAGTCGTCGGGCTTCTTTTATCAATCTGTTTTCCCATAGGCGTAAAATTGGGGTTTTACTCAGAAATTTCAGAAAAATGGAATGCGGGTTGCGGCTCAAAATTGTGTATGCCAATTTAAGATAGGAGATGATCAAGGGCCAGGCACTATTATTTTTGGAATTTAATTCTTTCAGAATGGCGGATGCCATGTCCTTTTTTTTGTGAAATAAATAACTTTCCGAGATCTGGTCACCAATGCTGAGAATGGGATTCAAGGCTGCATTGGGCTCCTGGAAAATCATGGAGATCTGGTTGCCCCTGATGCCTCTCATTTCTTCTTCGGTCAGCTGTAAGAGATCAATGGGAGGATTTTGTGTCCCGTCATCCTTGTTTTCACCATGAAAAATGATTTGTCCGCTTTCAATGATGCCGGGTGCCTGGACAATCCGCATGATGGACCGGACCGTAACGCTTTTGCCGCATCCGGATTCGCCCACAAGACCAAAGGTGATCCCCTTATCAATGCCAAGGCTGATGCTGTTAAGGGCTTTGACCACGCCTTCATAGGTATAAAAATGGGTTACAAGATCTTTTATTTCAATTAATTTTGGCATTAAACAATTTCCGCATATAAATTATACTCTGCTTTGTATCTGCAAAAAGCTACCGCCGTCTGAGTTTGGGGTCAAACGCATCCCTGAGCGCATCCCCGATCAAATTCCAGGCCAGAACAAAAAGCACAATGGCTGTTCCCGGGTAAATAATGGTATACCAGAATTTCAAAGGATCGCCGGGGGGACCGACAATATAATTTCTGGCCATGGCCACCATCTGCCCCCAGTCGGCATATCCAAGAGGTGCACCAAGACCTAAAAAACTCATGAATGCGGCAATCAAAACAATGGAGCCGCAGTCCATAAAGGCGATGACCATAACGGGAAATACAGCGTTGGGGATAATATGCCGGATCATGATTTTGAAGTCAGACACCCCCATGATTTTGGCCGCTTCTACAAAATCCTGATCCCTCAAAGTCAGAATGCCGGACCGGATGACCCTGACATAATTTCTCCAGAAAATGATGGCAATGGCGATCATGATATTGTTCAGCCCCCGGCCGAAGGCCACCACAATGGCCATGGCCAGGACTAAAAAAGGAATGGAAAATACGACATCCACAAGCCGCATGATGATTTCATCAATAATGCCACCGTAATATCCGGCAATGGTGCCCAGCGACACCCCGATCAAAAGGGCAATGCTGATGACGAACAGGCCGATCTTAAAAGCCGTCCTGGTTCCCCAGACCACGCCGTAGAAAATGTCGTATTGGCCGGTGGTGGTTCCGAAAATAAATTTCTCGGAAGGGGGTTTGGGAGTTACGCCATACCCTTCATGGGGGATCATATAGGAATTGTGAAGATTCTTCGGGGGTGCGATCACGGGTGCAAACAGAGCCACAAATATGAAAAAGAAAAGCAGGGCAAACCCCATGAAAGCGGTTGGATTCCTGAAGATCCGGTCCAGGGTGAATTTCAGTTCTTTTAATTTTGGATGGTTTTCCAGCATAATAAATTCTTATAATTAATTTTCAACTTAATCTTATTCTTGGGTCGATATACGCATAAAGTAAGTCTACGATAAGGTTGGTAATTACAAATATAATGGCCATGACCAGGCACATGCTCATGAGGACCGGCATGTCGAGCTGGGTCGCAGACTGGGCCAGCCACCAGCCGATTCCCTGGCGGTTGAAGATGATTTCAACGGCAATGCTGCCTTCCATGAGAAAGGCAATCAATTGCCCGGCAATGGTGATGACCGGGATCAGGGCGTTCCGCCTTGCATGCTTCAGATAAATGGTTTTGTCATCCACACCCTTTGCTTTGGCAGTGATGATATAATCCTTGGACATTTCTTCCAGCATTCCGGATCGCATGACCCTCATCAGAAGGGCACAGATGACGATGACCTCTGTCAGAACGGGCAGGACAAGATATCTGAGGGCATTCAGGGTGATATCCGGTCTTCCGTTTAAAAGGCCGTCAACCGTATAAAGATAGGTATACCGTTTAAACTCGCCAGAATTTCTGACAAACAGGGTCAGATCGTCACTCAGCACGCCGGGCGGGAACCAGGGGAAATACCCGTAAAAAATCATGATGAGGACAAGGGCAAACAGAAAAGTCGGCAAAGACCAGCCCACAATGGAGAAGATTCTTGAAAAATGGTCAAAAAAGGAATTGGGTTTTTTGCCGGCAATGGTGCCCATCCAGATACCGAAAAGAACAATGCAAGGGGATGCAAAAAGATTTAATTCCAGGGTTATGGGAAAATAATACAGAAGCGCTTCAGCAACAGACCGGGATGCCACAAGGGAATATCCGAGATTTAGATGGGAGACTTCTTTTAGCCAGATGAAATACTGGACATAAAAGGGTTTGTCAAACCCATAGGTTTTGATCAGCATGGGGATGTCTTTTGACATCTGGGGCGTGGTGACAAAAGCTGCTGCCCGTCTTTCAGGACTGAAGGTCATCATGAGGCCGAATATCAGAATGGATACCCCGAACATGACAAAAATCAGTAAGATCAAACGTCTTGCGATAAATGTGGCCAAAACTTACACCATCTAAAAAATTACAGGTTGACTCTGCAGGGGCGTGACCCCCTGCAGAAAACTTATTTAGGGTTAAGGCGACTTATCTGTGAAGGTCTTTTAAGATCTCATGGGAATCGTCAAACATGGAATTTCCAATAAATCCTTTGATATCGGACCGATAGGGTTTAACCATGATTTTTTGATACACGCTGGTGCCGATATTATGCTCACGCCAGAGATCCTGAAGTTTTGAATAGGCTTCTTTTCTTTTTGCAGGATCGATGTTCTGGATACCGGCATCACAAAGGGCATCGACTTCTGCATTTTTGAACCCGGCATATTTTGCATACACGCCGTTTGAATGCATGAAGGTATATAAGAAATTATGGGGATCAGGATAATCCGCACCCCAGCCGATGATGAACACAGGATAGGCAAACTGGCGGTATTTGACCGTATAATCTTTCCATTCAATATTTCTAACCTCAATCTTGAATTTGGGGTTTAATGACATGATGTTTTCGGCCATCATTTGGGCGGCCGCTTCTCTAAAGACGTTCCCGGTATTATGGGTAATGGTCATTTTGAACCCGGTTTCCCATACTTTGCCGCCAAAGGCCTGTTTCAGCTCAGCCTCTGCTTTTTTAAGATCAAATTCATAAAGTGCCACTTGTTTATAATAAGGCAGGCCGATAACATTTGGAGAACCCGGCAGTTCGATCAGGTTTTTGCCCACATCTTCTTTCATGGCTTTCCAATTGATGACATGGGAAAAGGCTTTTCTGACATGGGCATCAGCAAAGAAATCAGGAGGAATGCCTTCGCCGTCAAGCTTTCCGCTGCCGATGTCCGGGTTGCCGGTGGGGTTGATGGTCTGGCAGAACATGGCGGCGGTATAGGACAGCTGGGGAACTTTATAAATGGTGACACCCTTCATGGCCTGGACTTCATCTATAAAGGTTGCATCAAGCTGAACCTGGTCGGCATCACCGTTTTGGAGCATGAGCTTTCGGGTGGTCCATTCAGGAACATATTTTACAATGGCATTTTTAAAATAAGGTTTTTTGCCCCAGTATCCGTCAAAGCGTTCAAAAACAAACTGGTTTGAGGGAACCCATTCTTTCATTTTATAGGGGCCGGTTCCGTTGGTGATTTTCTGTAAAGGTTCAGTGTTGAAATCCGGGCCGTTGAATTTGGCAGCGTTTTCAAGCTTGCCGTCCCAGCATTTATTCTCAATGGCCCATTTTTTATTGATGATGGAAGAGCTGGCATAGGAAAGAATGCCCATCAATGGCGGGTAGGGGACGGGAAGATGGAAAACAACGGTGTCACCTTTTACTTCAATGGCATCTGTTATTTTTTTAAATATGCCGTCAACAATCTTGTTGTCCTTGTCTCTTGTTCCACCCGCCCCGGTCAGGGCTTCCAGCATCATCCACTGGGGTCCGCCGGCCTGATCGAGGATCATGCCGCGTTCAAAGGAATATTCCACATCTTCAGGGGTGAGAGTTGCACCGTTATGGAATTTGACCCCTTTCCTGATTTTGAAGGTATAGGTCTTTCCATCTGCAGAGATGCCTTTGTTTGCAACCGTCGGGACTTCCACTGCCAATTCGGGAATGAATTTTTCAGTGGACGCACCATCAAAGGCCACCAGTCTTTCATAGATATTGTAAACCCTCATGCCGCTGGTTGTGTCATATACGGTGCCTGGATCAAGGGTTCTTTCCGTTCCATAGTCTGCTTTTACAAACGTGTTCTTGTCTGCTGCGAATGCAGGGCCGAAGAACGCCAAACATAAAAGGGTGGGAAAAAGAAAAAGCACAATTTTTTTCATGTTTAATTCCTTTCATAAATGTTGATAATCAGTACTCCTCCCAAATCATCCGGAAAAAATATGAAGTTTCCGGAATTTTTATAATTCTATTTAATAGTATTTAATAGTTTTCGGATCAACCTTTTTTCTCTTTATTTTTATTGACAGAATTAAATTAATACCATATTAATACCATATTAATATATGGAGATTCTATGATTAAAATCGAGATTGATAAAAAAGCAGGCCAGCCTTTATATGTTCAGATAAGAGACAGCCTTGAAGAGGCAATCCTGAACAAGACGCTCAAGCCCGGCGACAAACTGCCCTGTGTTGCAAATTTTGCAAAAGAAGTGGGCGTCACCCAGGCCACCATCCGAAGAGCCCTTGAGGATCTTTCAAAACAGGGCCTTACCACATGTCATGTGGGCAGAGGCACATTCGTTGAAAATTTCGAAAGCAAAAAACAGACCGACGGCTCTGAGAGTATCAATCATTTTAAGGAAAATTTTAATGTGTTTAGAAACCCTGAATCCCGGCCGGAACTGAAATTTGCAGCCCGGCGGCTGAGGAGAGGGATTTCGGAAGGCCTTAAAGAGCTGATGGCCCTTGCACAACAAGAGAATTTAATCCAATTCGGCAAGGGCATACCAGATCCGGGGCTCCATGAGCCCGGCTTTTTCGAAGACTTGGTAAAGGATGCATTAACGGAAAATCCGGAAAAATATGTCTCCAGCATAGATTGCCAGGGGCTCATCGAATTGAGGGAAGAAATCGCTTCCCGGTATGCTGCAAAAGGTGTGCATATCACCCGCGACCAGGTTTTGATCACCAACGGGTCCATGCAGGCGGCTGCCCTGGCAGTTATGGATGCCACGGAAAAAAAACAGTCTGCGCTTTGTGAGGCCCCATGCTTTCAGGGGATTACGGAAATGTTTGCTGCTCACGGCAATTGGGTGGATACAGTCTTAAGAGATGAATACGGCCCAATTCCTGAACACCTGAATGTATTTACCGGCCGGCCGTTTCTTTTGTATGTATGCCCGGAATTTCACAGTCCCATGGGAACGGATATGGCTCAGGACCGGCATGATGCCCTGGTCCGATGGGCAAAAAAAAACAAGGCGACTGTTCTCTCCGATGAGATTTATCAGGATTTAAGGCTGGAAGGGGAGGCTCCCCAGAGTTTTTTTAATACTCTTGGAGAGGAGCAGACCATCATCATCAGTTCAGTTTCCAAAACCCTTATGACGGGATTGCGGGTGGGCTGGATGATCAGCTCGGCAGTGCGCATCAGGGAATTGACAAAGTTGAAAAGGCTGATGGACCATTCGTGCCCGCCTCTTATGCAAGGGATTGTAGCAAAGGCTTTCCATACCGGTAAATATGATGAGCATCTTTTACGCATCAGGAAAATATATTCTGAAAGGAGAAATCGGATGCTGGAAAGCCTGAAACAATTGATGCCGGAAGGGGTGACATGGACAAGTCCAAAGGGGGGATTTTCCCTGTGGGTAACCCTTCCGGAAGGGTATTCCAGCATTGCATTATTATTGTCCGCCATTGACAAGGGGATTAATTTTTTGCCCGGCCCTTTATTTGATATTGATCAGCGGTTTGTAAAGCATTTCAGGTTGAGCTATGCCTGGTCCGGCTTGGACCAAATCGTTGAAGGCATTGAAATTCTGGCAGATGCGGTCAAGGAATTATTGCGTCATTCTCCGGGAGATTCCGGATTGAGCGGTCTCGGGAATTTTCAATAAAGAGACAAAAAGGAGGTTTGCAATGTGTCTTTCAAATATAATGTTTATGGAATTGCAGGTAAAAGAACACCGGGCAGCCCTGGAAAAGGAAGCCGAGCAGATACGGATGTTAAGATTTACCGAAAAAGAACATGGGAAAATCAAAAGGTGTCTCATTGAAAAATTGGCCAACCTCCTGATATCCTTAGGCGAACGTTTGAAAAAAAAATATTGCCCGGATAGCATTAACCCTTTTCAGGCAGGACTGATTTAAGGAAATCAAATTTCTGAGAACTTACGAAATTTTAAATTGTATTTTCATCCATCCAGGCAAGATATTCTTCAGACCCTTTGGTGATGGGGATTTGAACTATTTCAGGGACCTCGTAACTGTGGTTCTGGAGAATGAACTCTTCCAGTTTTTTATAAAGACTTTCTTTTGTTTTGATCAGGAGTCTGATTTCCGGCTCCTGATGGGTTTTTCCCTTCCAGTGATAATAACTTGTGATGGCAAAAAGCTGAACACAGGCGGCCAGTTTTCCCTCCAGGATCTTTAAGGAAAGGGTCTTTGCCTCTTCGTTATTTGGGCAGGTTGTCAAAATGATGCAATAGGTCATGTGTTTCTCCCATCATTGACCATATTGTTGAAAATAAAACCAATGGCTTAGCATCGTAATATGGCCGGTTCAAATTTCAATGTTGAAAAATAATCCTCCATGGTTTCGGCTCTTCTGATCAGCTCAACGCTGGAATCTTCTTTCAGCAGAAGCTCTTTGGGTCTTAAATGGCCATTATAATTAAACCCCATGGCATGGCCGTGGGCACCGGTATCGTGGATCACCAGGATATCGCCTTCAACCGTTGGGGGCAGATCTCTTTGAACGGCGAATTTGTCAATATTTTCACACAGGGCCCCTACCACATCCACTTTTTCAAATACCGGCGAATTGTCTTTCCCGTGGATATGAATGTGATGGTAGGCATCATACATGCCCGGCCGCATGAGGGCGGACATGGAAGCATCCACGCCCACATATTTTCTGTAAATGTCCTTGTGGTTGATGACCGAGGTGACCAGTACACCATGAGGCCCGGTAATATACCGGCCGCTTTCCATATAGAGTTTTGGGACCCACCCGTTTTGTTTTTTAAATATGTCAAATAGCTCTGTGGTTTCCTGGGCCATGGCCTCAAGATTGAAAGGGGCGGCATCCGGGGTATAAGGAATCCCAAGACCGCCTCCGATATTGATGAACTCAAAGGTAATGAGAAGCTTTTGGCAGATCATTTCAACAATATCCAGCAGCATCCGCGTGGTTTCCACCATGTATTCATAATTTAATTCATTGGATGCCAGCATGGTATGAATGCCGAACCGCTTAACACCCAGTTCTATGGATTTCTGGTAAGCATCAATGATCTGGTCATGGCTGACCCCATATTTGGACTCCACCGGGTTGCCGATGATCTTATTGCCTTTTCGCCTGGGTCCCGGGTTATACCTGAAACAGATCAGGTCGGGGATTTTTGTCAGTTTGGAAATCAAAGAGATATCATCCAGGTTTATGATGCAGCCCCCATTGCCGAGGGCGGTTTCAAACTGTGATAAGCTGGTGTTGTTGGACGTAAACATGATGTCATCCCCATTGCTTCCGATCTGTCTTGACAGCTCTATTTCGGGCGAAGAGCTGCAGTCAAACCCGAATCCAACGGCCTGCACGATTTTCATGATGGAAGGGTTGGGCAATGCTTTTACTGCAAAATATTCCCTGAATCCTTTTATGTTTTTAAAGGCTGAGATCAATTGGGAACAGGTGTCTTTTATCCCTTTTTCGTCATAAATATGAAAAGGGGTTCCAAAGGTGTCAACTATCTGTGGCAGAATGTTTGAAAGTCTTTTTTTGTAGGATTTTGACATGGGCATGGATCATATATTCCTTATTCAAGAGTGTCAGGCAAGAGAATTTTTGAACTCTCCTTATAAGTAGAAAGCGCAATCATGGTTTTTATGTCTTTAACAGTATCAAGGGAGGCGATTTGTGTTCGTAAAATCGTTTCAAGCTCAGCATTGTTGGCAGCCCGCAGCTTTATCATCAGGCAATCTTCTCCTGAGAGGTAATGAACTTCCTGGATCTGTTCGATATCCGAGAGGCGTCTTCCGGTCTCTGCAATCCGGGAAGAAGGCGCTATTTTGATCCGGATAAAAGCGATCATTGAACAGTGAAACATGTCTGCATTGAGCCTTACCTCATACCCCTCAATAATGCCCTGGGCCTCCAGTTTTTTTATCCGTTCCAATACGGCAGATGGCGCCATTCCGATATTCCTGGCAACCTCAACATTAGGGATCCGGGCTTTTTTTTGTAAAATCTGTAAAATCTGAAGATCGGTTTTATCCATTTATTCAGCCGTTGGTTAAATTATTTAATCTGTTAAAATTAGTATACAATATTCTTGTAAAACAGCTTTGTCAAGAATATTGTTTTGATATTCAGTTAAATATTAGAATTATATTCATGCAGTGTCAAGAATTTGGCAAGTGGCTGATTTTTTGTTGATAAATTGAGATCTTTAAGATACATTCACATTACAGGATTAATAAAATTCAGCGAAGGCAGATATTGATAATGATGAAACACGACCCTATCAAAATTCTTGTGGTTGATGATGAAGAAGGAATTCTGGATGTAACGGAAGGCTATTTTCAAAGAAAGGGTTACGAGGTTTATACGGCCGGTAATGGTGTTGAAGCGTTAAAAATTTTGCAGCGGGTTAAAATTGGATGTGTTTTTACCGATATCAATATGCCGCACATGGATGGCCTGGAGCTTGCGGAAAAAATAAGAGAAATAGAGAGTACGCTTCCGGTAGTCGTCATGACGGGATATCCTTCCCTGGAAAATACCATACAGACATTAAAAAACGGTGTTGTTGATTATCTGATCAAACCCGTTAATCTTGAGCAGATGGAGCTGACGTTAAAGAGAATACTGCGGGAACGGGAGCTTTTTGTCGAAAACCTGATTTTAAAAGAAGAGGTTGAACGACAGGAACGGCTTAAATTTCTGAATCATGAGCTGCTGGAAAGAATTGAAGAAGTCAATACCTTGAACCGTGTAATGGAAGATTTTTCAACAACGGATTCAAGCTATGGCATATTTAATAAGGTAGTGGATCTGGGTGTCGAAGAATTAGAGGCTGAAAAAGTTTTTTTTCATATTTACTCGGATCAGGACAAATCCCTGGTGCAGGTTGCCAGTTCCAACAGCGGAACTCTGAATGAAACAGTTCGCGTCCTCTTTGACCGGGACCTGTCCAAGGCTGCCAATTCATTTATACTTGATGTTTTAAGCACGGACCATAACCCATGCCTGATTTCAGGCTCCGGGAAAAACAAACGACTGGATGATGTTGTCAGTTCATTAATGATTGTTCCGCTGAAAATACGGGATAAGATTTTTGGTGTTGCCAGCGCCTTCTCATTCAGTGAAAAGAAGGTGTTTAGTGAAAAAGACGTATATTATATGAGCTTTATCACCCAGAAGGCAGCCTCTGCCATTGAAAACATCGCTTTATATGAGAATATCTATGATAATCTTTTTTCAACGCTTTATGCATTTGTTACGGCTCTTGAGGTTCGGGATCTTTATACAAGAAAGCATTCGACAAGAGTTGCAAAGTATGCGCATATGATTGCTGAGGAGATGAAATGCACGGAAGAAGAACTGGATATCATTAATTTTGCCGGAAGCCTTCACGATATTGGGAAAATAGGCATACGGGATGATATTCTTTTAAAACCAGGCCAGTTGACGGATGAAGAGTATGAGAAGATTAAAGAGCATCCGGTGATCGGTGCGGATATTATCAGTAAGCTGGGCCTCTGGGACCGGGAGATGGAAATTATCCGGCACCATCATGAGCGATTTGACGGCAAGGGCTACCCTGACGGATTACAAGGGAATGTAATTCCAAAACTTGCGCGAATTCTTTGTGTTGCCGATTCCTTTGACGCCATGGCATCGGACAGGGCATACAGAAAGAAAATGGAAAAAAGCAAAGTGATTGAAATCATAAAAATAAATTCAGGTACACAATTTGATCCTGAAGTTGTAACGGCATTTCTAGAGGTGGCGGATCAGGAAGTGGTTGATGATTTTTAATGGCTTGAGCCCTGGATTAAAATATGTTATTTGATGAATAAAATTAAGTGCATAACCCCAAAAAAAGCATGGAGTAATCTATGACAGCCGTTTCCAGTAATAACGAAAAACGCAGGCATTCCAGGGTCGGATTTTCGACTGACATTGAGATATTGCTTCAGGCGGATGGAAAAGAAGTCAGACTGCCGGGCAATTCAAAAGATCTGAGCCTGAAAGGAATATTTGTCGGCGCAAAAGAAAAATTTGTTCCCGGAACAAAATGCCTGGTCAATGTTTATCTTACCGGCGGAATAGACAAAATTGAATTGCAGATGAAGGGGACGGTTGTGAGAATGAATGATAGAGGAATGGGTATTATATTTGATTCCATGGATGTGGATACCTATTCTCACCTGAAAAATATTGTTTACTATAACAGCAGTGATGATTCGGTTTAAGTATTGATTTGATGCTGACAGAAGATATATAGGTATGAATGTAAAGCTGATAAACCCTTTTATCAATGCAACCATTAACGTCCTGGAAACCATGGCGTTTATAACTGTAAATGCCGGTAAACCGTATCTGAAAAAAGATAATGTTGCTGTTGGAGATGTAACCGGCGTTCTGGGGTTGACCGGAATTGCCAACGGCACTATTTCAGTAACCTTTGAAGAAAAATGTATCCTGACCGTGGTTTCCAATATGTTTGGTGAAACCATGACGGAGCTGAATAATGAAATAGCAGATGCCGTAGGGGAGCTGACAAATATGATTTCCGGACAGGCCCGAAGAGAGCTTGAAGAGGTTGGAAAGGTTTTCAAAGCTGCCATTCCTTCCGTCATCACCGGCAGAAACCATAGCATTACTCACTATACTGACGGGCCCAAGATAGCCATTCCCTTCAGTACGGAAAGTGGTGATTTTACGATAGAAGTCTGTTTTGAACGATAAAGAGGATGTTGTAACCTAATTTAAGGAGGAAAATGTGGCAATGGACACATCCATCAAGGTTCTGATTGTTGACGATTTTGCTACCATGCGCCGTATTCTTAAGAATATTTTAAAACAGCTGGGCTTTAAAAATCTTGTAGAAGCCGATGATGGGACCTCTGCGTGGGATATCCTGCAGGGACAGAGCATTGATCTGATCATATCAGACTGGAATATGCCGAAAATGACAGGCCTTGAACTCTTAAAAAAAGTCCGTGCAAGTGATAATCACAAAAGGACGCCGTTTTTAATGGTTACTGCCGAGGCTCAAAAACAAAATGTCATAGAAGCCGTTCAGGCAGGGGTTTCCAACTATGTTGTCAAACCCTTTACTGCGGAAGCCATCTCTGACAAGCTTGAAAAGATTTTAAAATGATGAATACCCCGACATCTGCTGTAAAATTTGAACCTGGAATGCAAGAGGTTCAGGAGATTTCGGTGTTTGATCGTTTTGGAATCGCAGGTGTCAGCAAAGGGTTATTAAAGGTACTGGAAACCACCCGAAAAGTATCAAAATCCAATTCGTCCGTTCTTATCACCGGAGAAAGCGGTACAGGAAAGGAATTGATTGCAAGGGCCATACATAGAAACAGCTCAAGGGGCGACGGCCCCATGGTCGTGATCAATTGCGGGGCCATTCCCGGTGAATTGCTTGAAAGTGAGCTGTTCGGGCATGAAAAAGGGGCTTTCACAGGTGCGGTCAGATCAAGAATCGGTCGGTTTGAAATTGCAGACAAGGGAACCATTTTTTTAGATGAAATCGGAGACATGAGCCCTGACCTCCAGGTCAAATTGCTGAGGGCAATACAGGAAAGAAGATTTGAACGTGTTGGCGGCACAACCACCATTGAAGTGGACATCCGGGTAATTTCCGCTACCAACAAAGATCTTCAGGCAGCAATGAACGAGGGACTGTTCAGGGAAGATCTTTTCTATCGCCTCAATGTCATCCCCATCCATATCCTGCCCCTTCGGGAGCGCAAAGAAGATATTTTCCCCCTGGTTGACCATTTTCAGAATATCCTGGTTCAGCGGGTCCCTGGATATAAAATAAAAATATTTTCAGATGATGCCCGTCAGGCAATGCTGCGGCATGAATGGCCGGGAAATATCCGGGAGCTTGAAAATCTGATAGAAAGGATATCCGTCCTTGTTGAGAGCGATACCATAGAACTCCATGATCTGCCGGATTATATTGCAGAAACATCTTCTCAGGGCATACCGCCTTCGGTGGCCGCTGTCTTTAATAATGAAATTGGGTTTAATGAAGCCGTAGACCTGTATCAGAGGTCCTTGATTCTTTATGCATTGAATCAGACCGGCTGGGTAAAGGCAAAGGCGGCTGAAATTTTAAAGATCAACCGGACCACACTGGTTGAAAAGATAAAGAAGATGAATATCGAGCCGGAAAACGATAGTCCTGTTTTTTGAGGATGTTGGCACGTCATTTTTTTGACATTTTTATTCCTTCCTCTTCAGCCTGCCGCCCCTCATGAAAGAAAAACGAAAAATCAGGAATTATCATTTTCAGCTTTAATCCCTTGATTTGATCTGTTATAATGCAAACCACAATTCTGATATGGCATATTACTTGCTTTGAGTTATCTGTAAATGGTATGAAATCAAACAGACAAGGTGAATGCAAAGTAAAAAAATATGATCCGATCAAACTTAAAATTAATTAGATTATTTCAAGTCTTGCTGATATCCGGTTTTGTGGTTTGCATGTCCCCGGATAAGGGGGTTGGTGCACCGGCGGTGATCCATAAAATCGATATACAAAAGGATCCCTTGTCGGTGAAAATTTTTTTGAGCCGCAATATTTCAGTCAAAGTGATCCGGATTGAAAAAAAAGAGGTTTTGATCGCTTTAACCAATGTGACTTTGGCAAAAGGATTCAAGATCAAGGAAGAGGAAGAATCCTTGGTTCAGAAAATTACGGTTGAAAAGATGCAAGGAAATGTGATTGCCATCCTGCTAACCGGCCATGCTCCATACGAGCATATGCAGTCCGGGTTTAATAAAGCAGATTCAAGTTTTGTGCTTGCCCTGGAAAAAAATACGGAAAAAAAGAAAACACAAGAGCCTGTCCCTGAGAGGAAAAAAGAAGAGCTTCCCACTGAAAAAAAAGAAAATCGTATCGGGGAAGTATTAAAACCGGATAAGGAACCCCCTGAAAAACCCGTTAGCGAATCTGCGCCGGTAAAGCCTGAAAAAATATCCGCACCTTCGGTCTATGTCCCTCCAAAAAGAGAGCAAAGCGGGAATAAAGGGGATATCAGCGATCTTGTAAAAATTATGGATGGGGCCGGTTGTGATTCAAATCTGATTTCTAATTCACTCCTCCTCTTGAAAAAAGAACTTTACAAAGAAGCGTTTGATTCTCTGGATCAATATATTGCCCAGGGAAATTCAACCTGCCTTGAAAAGGCTTATTTCCTCAAATCCTATGCTTTTTTACAAACCGCTAAAAAGGATGATTTTGCTCAGCTCCTGAAAGCGGAAAGAATGTATCAGGACGCATTGGTATTATATCCCAAATCATCATATGTCCCTTATGCCTATACTGCCATGGGGATGATCCAGAAACAAATAAACAATGCGGCTGCTGCTGAAGGATATTTCAATATTGTTAAACGGGATTACCCTGACTATCCGGGGCTTCCTGAAGTCATCTATCACCTGGCGGAAATTTATGAGAAAAACGGGCTTACAGACAAAGCATTGATCCATTTCAAACAGGTTTTTGAAGATAAGGGTGAGAACAGTTATATCCCGGATGCAGGAATCGGCTATGGCAGGGTCCTTTTTGAAAAACGCCGGTATCTCGATTCATTGTCTGTCCTGAATTATATTGTAGCGTCCAATCCCAATAAAGTCTATGCAACCCATGAACTTTTGCTGGTTATGGGGAATGCCAATTTTGAAATAGGGCAGAGCAAGGCCGCAAGAGAGATTTTTACCCGTCTGTTGAATCTTTTTCCTGAAGTAAAAGAAGCGGACATCATATTCAGTAGAATCGGTGACACCTACGGTATGGACAATGATAGCGAAAAGGCCGTAAAGGTATATGAACTGGTCAGACAAAAATATCCGGATACCGAAGGATATATTGCAAGCTCCATCGGTGTGGCCCGATATATGAAAACCGATCAGGAAAAAATTGATATTTATGAGATGATAAAAAAAAGATTTCCTGAAAATTCATTTTCTAAAATTGCCATGATGCGGCTGGCTGAGATTTATCAATCCAATGGCGATTACGGCAAATGCATCAAGGAAATTGAAAATTTATTATCCGTACACCCGAGAGGTCTGCGGTATGATGCGGTAAAATTGATGCAAAAAGCTTATGAGGCCATGTTTCAAAAACAGCTGAAAGCAAATGAATTTACACAGGTGCTGAACCGGTATGAACTTGAACATCCCAGAATCGACAGGATGGGAAGCCGGGAGATAGAGTTAAGTGTCGGACTTTCATATCTGAAGGCCAAATTATATGATGAATCCTTTAACCATCTGATTGGTGCTTATAAACAATATGACCGATCCGCAAGGCCGCCGGAACTTCTTTTCGGGTTAGGCGTGGCCATGGATGAATCCGGCCGGGATGACGATGCCTTGAAAATTCTGAATGCATTTTCAAGTCAATTTCAAAAAAGCGAAGACCGGGTGGAGACCTTGATCCGTGCCGGAAATATCTATCTTGAGAAAAAAGAATATCAGATGGCTTCCAATAAATTTGAAGAAGCGCAAAAAATATCCAAAACCCATATTGAGAAAGGCAAAATACTCCTCTCCCATTCAGCCGTATATGAAAAAAAAGGAGATATGAAAACCGCTTCAGAACTCAGGGAAGAAGCGGTAAAAGAGATTGCCATGGCATCCGGAGAGAATTATGAATTATTGACCGAGTCATATAAAGCACTCGGAGAATCCTATATTGCCATAAAAAATTTCATCAAAGCAGCTGATTCTTATCAGAAAGCTTTAGCGCTTTCAAATAATGATCAGGAAAAGGCGAACCTGGGATTCCTCTTAGGGGATGCCTATCAGAAAGGAAATCTTATTCCAAAGGCCAAAGAAGCATTCAAACAGGTTGTCGGCTCTTATGATTCAGTCTGGGCAAGGCTTGCCCAGCAGCGGCTGAATACACTTGAATTGGCGGAAACAGTTCAGAACTCTTAGGAGGTCGGGAAAGCAAGATAAAAATGCCGGGACATAAAATCTTTATTATCATTGAAAATCCAAAAGAAAGAATGGAATATGCCCGGTTTTTTGAGAATCTAGGCTTTCTTGTGGAATCAACGCCCGATGGATCGGATGCAATATCCTATCTGATTGAAAAACAACCGGATATCACCATAGCAGATGCTTTAACTCCTGGTTTTTCCCCCATTGAATTTTTAAAAAAAATCAATGAATCAAACCTTTCCTGCCCTACCCTTATCCTTACCGCAGAACCTGTTGTGGAGAATGCTGTTACGCTTATGAAGCTCGGCGCTTTTGATTATCTTATCAAACCGCTTGAAATGGAGCAGCTTGATTTAAGCGTCAAAAGAGCTCTTGTTCTGTTGAAAAGAAAAGAGACTCCGGAACAGGTCGTTTCATCCCAGACCCGGAAAATAAATATCATTACCCAGGATGGGAATGTTCAAAAGCTTTTGCTGTTATCCGAGAGAATTGCAAAATCAAGCGCTTCAGTGTTGATTCAGGGTGAAAGCGGGACGGGAAAAGAACTTTTTGCAAAATATATCCACGAAAAAAGCGACAGAAATCATAAACCTTTTATTGCTGTAAACTGTGCAGCACTGCCTGAAAATCTGCTTGAAAGCGAATTGTTCGGGCATGAAAAAGGTGCTTTTACCGGAGCGATTTCAAGGAAAATCGGAAAGTTTGAACTGGCTCACAAGGGTACGATTTTCCTAGACGAAATCACAGAGATGCAATTTCATCTTCAGGCAAAATTATTAAGGGTTCTCCAGGAAAAAGTACTGGACCGTGTGGGGGGGATCGATCCGGTTGAAGTGGATGTCAGGGTCATTGCCACAACAAATAGGGACCCAAAAGAGGCCGTGGAAAATGGAGATTTCAGAGAGGACCTTTTCTACCGGCTGAATACGATACCCATTGTGATCCCGCCTTTAAGAAACCGAAGAGGGGATGTTGAAATCCTGTCCCGGTTTTTTATTCAAAAATACTGTAAAATTGACGGGCGTCATGTCAAAGGGTTGACAAAACAGGCAAGCGATATCTTGAAAAACCATTCGTTTCCCGGAAATGTAAGAGAGCTTGAAAATATTATCCACAGAGCCGTACTTCTTGCCGATTCCGATCTGATCGAACCGGAAGATCTCATGGTAGAAATATCCGGGCCCGGGGGCCGGTTCCCGGAAACAACAGAAGGCCCGGACGACTCCGGACCTGACTCAGGCTCGCTCAGGGATATGGAACAAAAAATGATCTATAAAGCCCTGGATGAGACAGAGGGCAACAGAACCCATGCTGCAAAAATTCTGGGCATCAGCGTCCGGACCCTTCGAAATAAACTCAACGAATATAAAGAAAATAATTGAGTTAGTATTCAGGCATACAATTTGCAATATTAGTCCCAAAAGAGTTTTTTTTATTGATCCGGGTGAATTATTGGTAATTGGGGGAAAATGGCGGATTCAAGAATTTTCGGCCACACAACGGAAGTGATCAGCAAAGCGCTTGATGTATCAGCCAGGCGTCATAATCTGATAGCCGGCAATATCGCCAATATGGATACCATTGGACATAAGCCGGTTGATCTTGATTTTAACAAGACATTAAAACGGCTTATGGGAGAAAAAGAGCCTGATTCTCTGTCCAAAACCCATTCAGGCCACCTCCCGTCGGATCAAGACGAGAATAAGGCTGCCATGAATGGAATTAACAGCGAAGAAATAGATATCTATCATCTGGATACGGTGAATATTGATACGGAAATGATGAATCTCATGGAGAACAATCTTAAATACCGGGTAACAACTGAGATGTTATTGAGAAAAATGAAAATTTTGCAGTATTCCATTGATGAAGGAGGAAGATAATTCATGGATCTTTTAACCGCTTCAAAAATCAGCGGCACTGCCTTGGCTGCCCACCGCACAAAACTGAACGTCATTGCTGAAAACCTTGCCAATGTGGATACCACAAGGACCAAAGAAGGGGGGCCGTATAGAAGAAAAATGGTTGTTTTTAAAGCAGAGGATATTGATTCTTTTAAAAGCGTGGTTGAAAAAAGACAATTGAAGCAGGAACAGGGCGGAATAGAGCTTTCACCCATAGAATTTGATTCTGAAAAAAAACCGGACAAGGGAACAGGTGTCAAGGTGGATCAGGTTATCAGGTCCCAGGAGGATTTCAGGCTGGTTTATAACCCGGCCCATCCGGATGCAGACCCGAATACAGGGTATGTCAGAATGCCCAATGTGGATCATTTAACAGAGATTGCCGATATGCTGGTGGCAAAAAGAAGCTATGAAGCTAGTACGACGGCTCTTTCCGCCACAAAAGACATGATACTGAAGGCACTTGAAATCGGTAAATAAAGAGGAGGGTAAATCATGATGACACCAATGAATGGAATTAACAGGATGAACTTAAATACAGAGCCGCTGCCGGATAAAATCAACCGCCGGAATCCCGAGTTTTCCGAAAGGATAAAGGCCGCCATTTTAGATGTAAATTCAAGGCAGCAGATCGCGGATGATTCCATTGAAAAAGTCATTAAAGGTGAAATGGAAATTCATGAAGGAATGATGGCCGTTTCCCAGGCTGAAACTTCTTTAAAACTCCTGGCACAGGTCAGAAATAAAGTCATGGCAGCCTATAATGAAGTCATGAGAATGCAGATATAATGTCGGGAAAATGTGAAATGGGAGAGATGAACGGTCATGAATCCAGTTATTGAAAAAATTCTTGCAAATCTCAAGGCAATCCCGTTATCGAGGAAGATTGCGCTGGGGATTTTGTTCATGGCGATCATCGCCGGATTCACCACCCTGTTTATCTGGGCAAACAGGACAGAGTTCAAGGTTGCCTTCAGCGGGCTTACAAAAGAAGATGCCGCCCTGGTTGTTGAAAAATTGAAGGAATCCAATACGCCCCACCGGCTCACCGGCGACGGGACCACCATTATGGTACCGGAACCGGTTGTATATGATGTCAGGCTGACAATGGCAAAAGACGGGATTCCCAAAGGGGGCCATGTTGGGTTTGAAATATTTGATAAAACCGAATTTGGAACCACGGATTTTGTACAGAATATTAATAAAACAAGAGCCATTCAAGGCGAACTGGCCAGAACCATCAGCGCTTTTAATGAAGTGAAATCCGCTCGCGTCATGATTGTCATGCCCAAAGATTCCGTATTTGTTGAAGAGGTCAAAAAACCGTCTGCATCCATATTACTGGAATTGAATTCAGATCTGGAAAAAGAAAAGGTCACGGCCATAGCCCATCTGGTGGCCAGCGCCATTCAGGATTTGACCCCGAAAAACGTCACCATTGTGGATACTGCCGGCAGAATCTTGTTTGAGGGCAAATCAGAAGAGGAACAGGCCAAAATAAATGCTGAAAATCTGGCAGACGCCCAGTACCAGCATAAGGTCAGGTTTGAGGAAAACCTGACCAAAAGAATTCAGACCATGCTCGAAAGAATTGTGGGAAAAGACAAAGCCATCGTGCGGGTGACCTCTGAAATGGATTTTTCCAAAAATGATATGAATGAGGAAATTTTTGACCCCTTTGAAAGGGGGGGGGAATTTGTCAGAAGCCGGAAAAACAAAGCTGAAAAACTGGTAACAAAATCAGAAGAAACCCCGGTCCCCTCTACGGTGAATCCCATTGTAGGCGAGGGCAAATTGCCGGAAAAACAAAATAATGAACTGACCAATAAAAATGATGATACATTTAATTATGAAATCAGCAAAAGAGTCAGGGAAGTAAAAAAACCCATGGCGGTTCTGACCCGTCTTTCCGTTGCAGCTGTTGTGGATGGAAAATATGAGAGCAAGGCCGATGAAAGCGGAAACCAGAAAAAGGTCTATGTTCCGCGGTCTCCCGAAGAAATGAAGCAGTTTCATGATATTGTCGTCAAATCCATGGGATATAATGAAGAAAGAAGCGACCAGGTTTCTGTGGAATGTTTTCCATTTGCATCCATTGCTGAAATTGACACTGAGCCATCCGTCACAGGCTTGAAAAAGATCCAGGAACAATATGGCCGGCTCATTGCAAATCTTCTGATCGTAATTGCACTGTTCCTTCTGGTCATACGACCCATTATCAGAACGGTGAAAGAGATCAAGACCACGGTGGAGAAGGAAGCACTCCCGTCCCCTGAGGAAACCGCATTGCTGGAAGAAGAGAAAAAACCGCTGAGATTCATTGAAATGGACGGCAAACAGCAAAAAGAATATCTGGATATGATGCCGAAAGATCAAAGGGAGCTGTTTCTTAAAAAAATGAGCCAAACAGAAAAGGTGTCTTATCTGACGAATATGCCGGTAACCGAAAAAGCAAAATATTATGCTGAAAAAGACCTGTACAAAACCGTCAATATCCTGAAAGGTTGGATCAGTGAAGGAGAGGAGTAAGAATCATGGCTGATGTTCCGGATCTTTCAAAAATGTCAGGGCCGAAAAAGGCTGCCGTCTTTCTGATGGTCATGGGAGAGGAATATACCACCAAGGCATTTGAAAAAATGAATGAAAGAGAAATCGCCGATGTTGCATTTGAAATGTCGACAATCGATAATATTACCCCGGAGATAATGAAAGCGGTTACTCAGGAATTTGTGGGTAAATTTGAAGGGGAATCAAAGATGATCATTGAAAATGAATCTTTTATCAGAAATGTGGTCAAAAACACATTAAAGGATAAAGAAGCCAATGCCATTCTTGATGATCTTGAAAAGAAAAAACAGGATAAACCCTTTATCTGGAGCAGGAATGTGAATGTGGGGACCCTTGCAGGGTATGTGGTGGGAGAGCACCCCCAGACCATTGCAATGATCCTGGCCCATATGCCGCCTGAAATCTCTTCGGAACTCTTAATCGCCATGCCCAATGAATTAAAAGGGGACATTGCCATGAGAATTGCAAAATTGGGTCAGATTTCAGAAGAAGTGGTCAGAGATGTGGACAGGGCCCTGAGGCTTGAGCTTTCCGGGGCAGTGGGACCTGGCGGGAAGGCAGGGGGCCTGCAGGTGCTGGTTGATATTATTAATGGGGTGGATAAATCCACTGAAGATGCCGTCATGGCATTTGTTGAAGAAGACAACCCTGAAATGGCCAATGATATCCGTAATCTGATGTTTGTATTTGAAGATCTGACCGGCATTGATGATATGGCCATGAGAGAGGTCTTAAAGAAGGTTGAAGGCCAGCAGCTGACATATGCGCTTAAGACGGCAACAGATGAAATGAAATCAAAGATTTTCTCCAATCTTTCTTCAAGAGCCGGTGAAATGCTGAAAGATGATCTAGAAGCCATGGGTCCTGTCCGTCTGACAGAGGTTGAAGAAGCTCAGCAGGCAATTGTTCGTGCCGCCAAAGAGCTTGAGGCAGAGGGAACCATAACGCTTGGAAAGGGAAAAGATGATGTCCTTGTCTGATCCGGCAGACGGGTTCAAGCCCATAGATTTAAATTCTCTTGAGACTTTTAACAAAGAGGTCATTCATAAATCCGATGAATCAGCGCCGGATTTCAACCGGTTTAAGCTGCTGTTTGAAAAACCGAAATTTGAAGAAGAAGAACCTTACGAGTTTGAAGCCATTTATCACGAAACCCGAAAACGACAGGAAATTGTTTTTAAACCATTGATTGAGCCTGCAAAAAGAAAAGAAAAGGCCCTGGAAAAGGAAAAACAGCATAAAGAAGCCGATAACCAAGGCAAAGACCCCAAAGAAATTCTTGAAGAACAAGGATATCAGGAAGGGTTTGAAAAAGGCCATACAGAGGGGATAGAAAAAGGTGAAGCGAAAGGATATGAAGAAGGTTTTCAAAAAGGCGAAATTGCCGGGTTTGAAAAAGGGGAAGCAGAAGGGATATTAAAAGGTCATGAAAAAGGGTATGAAGACGGGTATAAAGAAGGAGAAGCAAAAGGAGAAGAAGATGCCCGGCAAAAAGCAATGGGGATATTAGATTCACTTGAAGAATCATTGCGCTTGACAGACCGGACCATTGATCTTTTAGTTGATAAATATAAGGACAGGATCATATCCCTTATTCAGCAGATTGCCAAGCGGGCTGTAATGGCTCAGCTGAAAATCAATGACGGTATTGTGAAAGAGTTAATATTGGATGCATTAAGGGCTTTGGTCAACCCTGAAGACGTGGTTTTAAGCATATCTGAGGAAGATTATGAGTATATCGAAATGATCAAGGAGGAATTTTTTGATGAGATAGGGTCTTTAAAAAGCATAGCTGTAAAATCTGACCCATCCGTTAAAAAAGGGGGGTGCAGGATCGAAACCAGTACCGCATCCATTTCATCAGACCCTGAATCCCGCCTGGAAGCTATATTTGAAGCCATCAAAAAAGCAGGTGGATAAATGATTCTTGATTCTCTTGATAAAATAGATTTTGAAAAATACGAAAAAGCCATTGATCAGTGTACCCTGATCCAGCCAGAAGGCAGGGTTTCTCAGGTTATCGGGCTTATTGCGGAAGGAGACAGCCTGGGGCTTGGAATCGGCAGCCTTTGCAGCATTATTAATGAAAACGGCATGGAAATCCAGGCCGAGGTTGTGGGGTTTAAAAAGGAAAAAGCCTTGTTTATGCCTTATGGAGATATCCGGGGAATCAGTCTTGGCAGCCGGATTATTCCTATTATGGCCACCCAGGAAATCGGTGTTTCCGATCAGCTTCTGGGACGGGTGGTTGACGGCATGGGGATGCCCATTGATGGAAAAGGCAGGATCGAATACACCAAACAGTATAATCTGTATGGGAAACCCATGGGCCCCATGCAGAGACAACCCATTAAAGAGCCCCTGGATGTCGGAGTTGCCGCCATCAACAGCATGATTACGCTGGGCAAAGGCCAGCGGGTCGGTATTATGGCCGGCTCAGGGGTGGGAAAAAGCGTTCTCATGGGGATGATGACAAAACATACCAGTGCCGATGTGGTGGTGATCGGTCTGATCGGTGAGCGGGGCCGGGAAGTCAAGGATTTTATCACTGATACCCTGGGAGAAGAAGGGCTCAAAAGAGCGGTAGTGGTGGCGGCTACCTCAGACTCCCCGCCGCTTGTAAGGATACGGGGTGCATATCTTGCCACAACCATAGCAGAATATTTCAGAGACCAGGGAAAAGATGTGCTTTTGATGGTGGACTCCATCACCCGTTTTGCCATGTCTTCCCGGGATGTCGGGCTTGCTGCCGGAGAGCCGCCCACATCCAGAGGGTATACGCCGTCCTTTTTTGTTAATATCCCGATCCTTCTTGAAAGAGCCGGGAATATGGAAAATGGGGGTTCAATCACCGGGATCTATACGGTTCTCGTCGAAGGGGATGATATGAATGATCCGGTCGGGGATACGGTTCGTTCCATAGTTGACGGCCATATCGTTCTTTCAAGGGCCCTGGCCAACCGGGGGCATTACCCTGCTATTGATGTCCTGGCCAGTGTTTCAAGGGTCATGCGGGATGTGAGTCAAAAGGAACACGTGGTATTAAGAAACAAGGCTGTCAGTGTCATTTCCTCTTATAAAAATGCGGAAGATATGATCACTATCGGCGCCTATATTGACGGGTCTGATCCTGAAGTGGACGAAGCAAAAAGGCTGATGCCGGGGATCACGCAATTTCTAAGACAGGACATGAATAAACGGGTGGGGATTGAAGATAGTGTAAACGGATTGAAAACAGCACTAGGAATAAAAAAAACAGATAAGCAGGTCCCATGAAAAAATTTGATTTCAGACTGCAACCCTTGCTCAATTACAGGGAATATCTGGAGCGCGTAGCAAAACAGAATACTGCCCGGGCACAGATGGATGTTGTCCAGTGTGAAGACCGGATTACGGAGTTGAAAAATACCCGGGAACAACAGGCCAAAAGGGTTGCAAATGAGCTGGAACAGGGGATCAGTGCTTTTGAATTCAGGCAGTACCAAGAGTATCTGGATGATGTGGAAAATACCATGGAACAGGAAAAATTAAGAAAGATAAAATTATCCCTGATTCTTAAGGAAAAATTGTTGGAATTGAAGAAAAAAACCATTGATAAAAAAGCCATGGAATTTTACCGGGAAAGATTAAAGACCGAATATACTCAGAAAATACTTACAGCAGAACAAAAAGAGATGGATGAAATTTCATCCTTAAAGACAGCAAGGAAATTATCCAATGAAGCCTCTAAATAAAAAAACGATCTGTCTTAGTATCTGCCTCATCCTGTCCCTTTGTTTCGGAACATGGATTCATAACAATAGCTCTCGCTTATTTTACGGGAAGGATGCCTTTGCCGAGGATAAAAAGCCGGAGAAAAAGGAAAGCCCTGAGAAAAAAGAAGAACATGCAGGAGGCAAAGAAAAAACAGGAAAGGAAGAAAAAACCGATAATAAAAAACCCTCTGAAGAGCCGGAGAAAAAACCATGTCCTGAATGTCCTGAATGCCCTGATCCTGCAAAAGTGGTATTAAGAGGCCTGGAAGAAAAGAAAACCATTATCGATAAGCAGCAGAAAGCCATAGAACAAGAAAAAAAGGAACTGGATGTTTTCAAGGGGCAGATTGATGAAAAAATCGAGAACCTGACTGCTCTGAAAAAGCAGATTGAAGGAGATCTGGCCCTTCTGGATCAGAAAAAAACACAAAAAGAAAAAGAAAAAGATGCTGAATACGAAGAAAAAATCCTCAGGCTTGTAAAAATGTATAGCGGGATGAAACCAAAGAATGCCGCACAGATAGTAGATAAAATGGATCTTGAGGTTGCTCAGGAAATTTTCATGAGAATGCGGGAAGCATCGGCTTCTGAGATCCTGGCATTTGTCGATAGTGAGAAAGCGGCAAAAATCAGCGAACGCCTTGCCTTTAAACGAAAACAATAGAATCTTATAAACATTCTTTTATCGTCTTTCCATCATCCGGTAATATTTTCCTATAAAACCTGTTATGTTGGGAAATATCTTCCAAAACAATTTCAAAATGATCCGCCATCCATTCTGATAAAATTTATAACATACTGAATTAATATATAAATATTTGATTTACGCCTGAATGGCATGACTATTGCTGTTTTATCTGTCTAAAAAACCAAAGGACGGATATGGATATGAATCTCATGTTTTCAGAAATCGGCAGCTCTTTTTTAAGCATGATACAGCAGGACATCCCAAAGGGAATGATGCTGGATAATGCCGGGCCTCAAAAGCAGGCGTTTTCGGATCTCCTCAATAAACAGCTTGAGAAGGCCGATTCTACAGGTAATTCTTCCATGTTACAGATTGTTCCGGGGTCTCCGGGAGGATATCAGAATCCGGCCGTAAAAATTCATCCCTTGCTCGAAAAACTTCGTCAGAAAGATGAAATCGGATTTGTCTCTGCATTAAAGGAGTTTTTATTTAAGCTGTCAAAAGGGGATTTAAAAAGCGTTGCAATTAATCCGGAGGGTCTTGAAGCATTAAGAAAAATGTTTTTAACTGCTGGATTTAAAGAAGCTGATATTAACGAGATTTTTGCCGGGCTTCTTGAAAAGACAAAATCCGGAAAACTCACCCTGGCCGATCTGGCGAGCAAACTCTCCGATCTTACCCTTAAAGAAAAATCACTAGAAAACGAGCAATCTGGAAGCTTTCTTGAAATATCAGCCCTTCCTTTTATTGAATCCATTCTGAATTCTCTTGGGATTAAAAAAGAGGAAATTCAGAAAATGATGAATGAAGCAAATAAGGGCGAAAGAGGTATCAGTCTGGATGTTATTATCGAAAAGCTCAAGGGACTTCAGAAAAATTCTTTTTATACTCAAAAGCCTTTTGAAACCATTGAAAGCGATCGGAATTATCAGCATCTGATGAAACAACTGGGTATGGAACAAAGTGAAGATAAACTGTCCCCGCTTTCCCTGAACGAATTTGTGGATGCGCTTGAAAAACTTCGGAAAAAATTATCCACGGAAGAGGTGTCCGCAAAAGGGACAGGGATTTTTGAGCAAAAAAATCCGGTGGCGGCTCAGGAAAAACCATTGGATCTGTTCACCACGCTGTTCAAGGGGCTTGAGCAGTTAAAACAACCTGAAAAAGCCTCAGGGTTTGGATTCTCAATGGATCAGATAAAAAATCAATTTGAAAACAAGCTGCTTTTGCCTGAGGATAAAAATACCGGAACAGGAAACAGTCTTTTTTCAGTAAACAAGGATGTGGTTCAGGGCCCGGATGCAAAACAAAAAGATATGAACAAAAATTTTGAAGCATTTCTGAATCAAAAGAAAATCACAGAGATGGATCCCGGGGCCGTGCAAAAAGAAATCAGAGGGGTATTGAAACAGTTAAAGCCGGAAAATTCAAAAATTACCGAGCCGTCAGTGCTTTCAGGGGTTGATTCAAAAATCCAGGATATGCAGTCCGGAACCCAAATGCTGCGGGGGAAACCGTCCTTGAACGATTTGCCGGCATATGTAACCCATCAGGTGAGCAAAAGTCTTGTAAAAGCCATTCACCAGGGTGAAAATATTTTGAGGATTCAGCTCAAACCGCCGGAACTTGGAAGGCTTGTGATGACCATTGACAATACCGGCAACACCATGAAAGTCAGCATCATGACCGAAAACCACGCAACAAAAGAAATCCTGGCGTCCAATATAAATGATATCAGAACGGTTCTTGCAAATAGCGGCGTGAATCTCGAAAGGTTTGATGTGGATATGAACAGTAATTTCCAGCAGTCCATGGCAGATGCGCGAAACCAGGCAGGAAATCCGGGTAAGCGTCAGCAAAACCGGGAAAGACTTTTGACGGATTCTGTGACCGGTGTCGGTATGGATGACCCGGCAGGGATTCTTAAGACATTGAACCCGGAAGGGTCACTTCACTATGTCGCATAAAGGAAAATAACCATGGCTATTTCATCAACAGGAAACAAATCGCTTGATACCATTTCAACTTCTTATCAATCCAGCGATTCGGAAAAGGCAAAAAAAGAAAAAGCCCTTGGCAAGGATAGTTTTCTGACCATGCTGGTGGCTCAGCTTCAAAACCAGGACCCGTTAAATCCAATGGATGGAACTGATTTTTCAGCGCAGCTGGCACAATTTTCTCAACTTGAGCAATTGATCAATCTGAATGATTCAATGGACAGCCTTGCCAAGACCTTTACCGAAAAATCAGATGGAGATGCCGTCGGATATATCGGCAAACAGGTCACCGGAAAAGTGGATACCATGAATGTGGATAAAGGTACGGTTTCCGGAGGATTTTATAATTTGGCAAAACCTGCCAATATCATGGTCACCATCACGGACGCCGATGGGAAAACCGTCAAAACCTTGTTGCAGGGGCAGCAGACGGCCGGCTCCCATATTATTTCATGGGATGGAACCGATGACAAGGGTAAGGCGGTTGAAGACGGATCGTATAAATACAGCGTCATGGCCAATACAGGTTACGGATATGCCGAGGTGCCGCCAAGCATTACAGGAACGGTGGACGGTGTTACCTATAATAACGGCAAGCCATATCTTGTTGTTCAGGGGGTTCTGCTTGACCCCAAAGCACTGACTTCCGTTATTAATCAAAACGATAACACTGGAAACACAAATACTGATTCTGCATTAGGTTACATCGGGAAAACCATAAAATCAGATTCTCCGCTTGTGCTGGTTGAAGACGGGCTCGTTTCAGGAAAGGAATTCACCTTCAATCTTGATAAGCAAAAGGCTGTCACCGTCAAGGTTTATGATTCTATGGACAGGGTTGTCAGGACCATTACGTTGCCAGCCACAAGTACAGCAGGGGGTGTGAATAAGGTTGAATGGGACGGAACATCCGATTCCGGCGGCAAAGTGCCTGACGGATTATATTATTATACGGCTAAAACAGACTCAGGATATTCAAAAACGCCTGTGTCCGGAGAGGTTTCAGGTATAAAATATCTGAACAACAACCAATACCTTGTCATGAAAGACAGTGGCCGGCTTGTTTCTAAATCGACCATTACAGGAATCAATTGATGTTATGAAGAATCGTTATGAATTGTCAGCAATGTTGAGTTTAAATAAATAGGAGAGGGATTATGTCTTTATCAAGTTCACTTTTTACAGGTACCAGTGGGTTGAAGAACATGGGAAATGCCCTGCAGGTAGTGGGTAACAACATTTCCAACATGAATACCATCGGGTTTAAAAAAGGAAGAACAACTTTTTCCGACACCCTGTATGAGAGTGTAGCTACCCAGGCCGGCAGTTCCCAGATGGGCCGTGGTATGGCGGTCGGAGCTGTTGCCCAGAATTTTGATCAGGGATCTTTTGAATCCACCGGCAACACAACCGACCTTTCCATCGGCGGGGATGGGTTTTTCATCATGCGCCAGTCTAATTCTGAAAATACATTTTATACCCGGGCCGGTAATTTTCATTTTAATAAAACAGGACAGCTGGTAAATCCCGAAGGCTATGTGGTTCAGGGATGGAATCTGGATGAGGAAACCGGTGAGGATATCGGCTCCATTACCGATCTTTTGCTGGCTGAGTTTACAAGCCCGCCTAAAAAAAGTGAAACCATTACAGCTATTACCAATCTTGATGCAGATGCTGTTTCAAAGGCTGTTGTTTTGTCCAATGTGTGGAACTCTGCGGATACTCCTTATATCAGTACAGGGACCTATGAATACCAGACCGTTGTAAAAGCATATGATGCCCTGGGAAGCACCCATGATATAACCATATATTATGATAAGAAAAGCGGGACGGAATGGGAATATATGGTGGCCATGAATCCGGGAGAAGACAACCGGAATCTTGTTCAGAATACTGACTCCAAAGGGCTTTTGGCTCGAGGCACCATCAAGTTTTCTCAAAGCTCCGGTGATATTCTGGATTTTACCATGAGTAAATTTACAGGGAGAATCGGAAATTTTAAGGCCAACGGCGTCAATACAGTTGAGAATGTAGATTATGAGATTGTGGATTACGATGCCTTGGCCTTGGATGGATATGGTTTCAGTCTTGAATTTGATGGATCTACCTGGTCGTTCACCGATGTAAACAACGATGGATTGATTACAGCCATTGATCTGCCGGATAATTACGGAAATGCTAAAATCGTCTATTCAGATAACCAGACCATCTATCTGACGTTAAACCCCGAGGATGCTGCCGATGTCGATCCTGACTTGAAAATAAAACTAGCTCAACCGGCCGTTGCCACAGATAATATCGGTTTTGATATCAATAATAAAAATGAACTTCATATCCAGGGAATAGACGGGTTGACCTATTCCGGAGATACTGCCAATGACAATACAACTCTTGAAATTAATGACCCTGGTGTAATGACTCAAGACTCTTCCGATCTGGGAATCATATGGAATCCTGTCGCACAAAGATGGTACTGGAGTAATCCGGCTTCCGCCTTTTCGGCCGGCACACTTATTACAGGTGTTTCCACCAACAATACAGCCGGTGTCAGCACCCTCAGTACCAATTTCAATTATGCCAATGTTTCTGATATCACCATGGTTGCTTCCGACATCAGCCTCATATATGATACAAGGTTCGGTAAATGGGACTGGAATATGCCGTTGAAGGATGCCGACTTTATCAATGAAACCTTTACCTTTTTGCCGACCAATGATCCGGTTTTAGATATTATATCTACTTCTTCACTTCCAGGGGAGGGTGCAATGGCAACTGCCACACTTGCAGGGGTTGTTACAACAGTAACACTATCCTGGAACGGCACGGGCTGGACAGGGACTGCCGGTGCCGGCTCAACCGGTGATATTCTTGTTAATACAGCATTAAGCTCCAATACTCAAGTTCAGTTCCAAATTTGGGATACGAACAATACGGGAAGCCCCAGCGTGATCCGGTATACTTTCGGTTCGGCATTGACAACTGCAGCCGGCCAGAGTATTACTTTTCAAATTGATCCGGCGCCTCCTCTGGAGTATTCCAATGCGGTCATCTCGACCAGTGGATCATATCCCAATGGGATTTCCATAGACTTTGATGGGGATCTCGTCAATGATATGGAATTTAATGTCACGGCAGGTGGTGGAGCCATAGCCGGCAATGACTATTTCATGTTTTCAACAAATCCCAGCCATGTCCCCATTGAATATCCCGATGCCACGCTTAAAGGGGATCAGACCGAGGCTGTCATTGATTTGGACGGATCAGGAAATGAAACCGATAAAAGAGACATCGTCTTTACTTTTTCAGATCCTTTGAAATATGGCCCAAGCACTCATCCATATAATGATCGCAGTGTAATATCCTTTGACATCAAAGGGTCTACGGCATGGACGGAACTCTCTAAAGACGATATTAAAAATACCGGGTATTTTGAGTTCACAGCGGACTTTCTGGGAGGGGAATTCGGGTCCACGGAAACCAGTATAAAGCTCGACATCGGTACCAAGTATGACGGAATCAATTTTGTAAATGATTCTTTGTCCACTACCCAGTATTCAAAATCCTCCACAACTGTTTTCCAGGATGCCGACGGGTATGCGGCAGGCGATCTCCAGGGAGTTGATGTGGCCACAGACGGGGTTATCACCGGTGTCTATTCCAACGGCCAGTTGATTCCCCTTTTCCGGGTCGGTCTTGCCAAATTTTTAAACAATTACGGGCTTTCCAATGAAGGCGGAAACCTATTCAGGGAAACCCGTGAAAGCGGGGGAGCCATCACCAACAAACCCGGTGAAAACGGCCTTGGCACACTTGCTCCCAATTCCCTTGAAATGTCTAATGTCGATATTTCAGAAGAATTTGTTGCAATGATCGTGAACCAGAGAGGGTTCCAGGCCAACTCCAAAACCGTTACAACGGTTGATGACATGATGCAGACGGTTATTAATATGAAACGCTAATTCAAAATATCTTTAACAGCGGGAACAAGGGCATAAGGCATTGTTCCCGCTGTCATATTTCTGACAGGCCCAAGACCCTGTTGACAACTTTTTATCTTCTCCCTTTCTGAACCAGCCTCTTTTTTTTGATCATAACCAAGCTATTCAAATTTATTAATTGTTTTGCAAATCATGGACAGTATATTTATACTGGTCTTAAAAGCGCTTTTCGTCATTTCGGTTATCGGGAAATATGAAAAATATGGCTTTCCTGGCACAGGGATTGCTTTTCATAAGGATACGGCAGTTTATCAACCATTAATATCAGGAGTTGTAGTGGCCACAAAGACCCTGAAAGACTTGAAAAACGATTTTGATGAGGACACATCAAAAGATATTGCCGCAGTATCTTCCGGGAAACAAAGCAGGATCAATGCAATAAAGACCGGTGTGACAGCCGGGATAAAAAAAATATTCAAACCCTTTGGTTCAAAAAAACTGATCATGATAACAGCCGGCGGCACGATTTTATTTATCTGTCTCATTACTGTCGGCATATTCTTATTGGGTAAAAGCCCTGAAAAGGCCCCGGAAAAAACCAAAGAAACCCAGGATACGGCGCCCGTAAAAGATGAAATCAAGCCGCCGCTGCCGGCAGAGGCTGTTTTTGAAGATATTGTTATCTTAAAACCCTTTGAGCATATTCAACTCAAAGAAGGTTCAAGTATCAAACAGATCAGTATGACCCTGTCTTTAGAGCTTTCCGACAGCAGATATAAAAAAGAGGTGCATGCCATGGACGAAAAGATAAGACAGATCATTGAACTTCAATTAAATGGCATGACCTGGCTGGAATTAAGAAATCCGGAAGGTAAAATCATGCTTAAATATGAACTTCTCAAACAGATGAACTCGCTTTTTGCCGAAGTCATGATTCGCAATATTTATTTTACAAACTTTTTAATGCAGTGATGAATCTATGAGTGAAATATTATCCCAGGATGAGGTAGACAGTCTATTAGACGGACTGGATTCGGGTCAGGTTGAAACCGTAGCACAAAAAGACAAGCCTGAAAAAGTCGAAGGCATTGTTGCCTATGATTTTACCAGCCAGGATAAGGTTGTCCGGGCAAGAATGCCGACCTTTGACGTTATCAACGAAAGGCTTTCAAGGGAGGTGAGGGCAACCCTTTCCACTTTACTTCAAACCAATGTGGATGTCAGTGCCAACCCCTTTGATACATTGAAATTTTCTGAATTTGTAAGAAGCCTTCCGGTTCCGACAAGCCTTCATGTGTTCAGGATGGAGCCCTTAAGGGGGCATGGGCTGATCGTCCTTGAAAGCCAGCTTGTGTACAACCTCATTGATACGTTTTTCGGTGGGGAGGCTCTTGGAAAAGCAAGGGTTGAAGGGCGTGAATTCACAAATATTGAAGAAGTCATGATTAAAAAGGCCGTGGTTGCGGTTCTGAAAAATATCGAGGCTTCCTGGGCTCCCATTGAACCTGTGAAAACAACGCTGATCCGGTCGGAAATGAATCCCCAGTTTACCGCTATTGTTCTTCCCACGGATCTGGTTCTGGTGACCCGGTTTGAGATTGAACTTGAGCAGTCTGCCGGAAATCTTGTGGTTTGTTATCCCTATTCCATGATCGAACCCATGAGAAACAAATTGTCTTCAGGCGTCCAGGCTGAAGTGGAAGAGATCGATTTGAACTGGAGAAGAATGATCCGGGAAGTCATCCTGGAATCTGAAGTCGTTCTGAGAATAGAACTTGGGAAAACGGAAATTACCGGTGAAAGACTCATTTATATGCAGAAGGGAGATATCATCCAACTCGACAATGATGCCTGCGACCCTCTGACCTGTTATGTGGACGGGCTTGTGAAACTCACGGGATATGCAGGTGTACAAAGAGGATTCCAGGCGTTTCAGGTAAAAGATAAAATTAAAACCGATTGTGAGGCTTAAAACATGGCAGAAGAAAACAAAAATGGCGAAAATCAGGAAGGTATGGAAGAGACGGAAGCCAGAGGGGAGAGAGAGCTTGATTTTATTTTAGACATTCCTCTTGAATTGTCTGTTGAGCTAGGCAAAGCCAAATTGCTGGTCAATGATCTGCTTCAACTGGGGCAGGGGTCTATTATCGAGCTGAACAAGCTTGCCGGGGAACCCCTGGAAGTCTATATCAACAGAAAGCTCATTGCCCGGGGCGAAGTGGTTGTTGTAAATGAAAAATTCGGTGTCCGGCTCACGGACGTCATTACCCCCATTGACAGGGTTAAATCCCTGGCATCTGCCGAATGAACACTTCTTCCGAGATATGGATTGCGTTTGTCAGAACCTTTTCCATGCTTTTTCTGGTTCTGGCAGGTCTCATCCTTGTGCTTTATCTGATCAGAAAATTTTCAACCATCAAAGGACTCAAAGGCGGCAGGGACTATATCCGGATTGTCTCAACCCATGCTCTTTCAGCCAAGGAGAGGCTTGTTCTTGTGGATGTGATGGGAGATATCATTCTTTTGGGGGTCACTTCCCAAAGCATTACCAAGATATCCTCTGTGGATCACCCCATTGAACCTTTAGTGACCGGGGAAAAATCATCTTTCAGGTTTTCGGATTTTTTAAGCCGCAAGCTTGGCAATCGGGAAGAAAAAAGCAAATGATGATATTATTTAAAAAAACATCATACCGTAAAATTTTCGGTCTTGTCCTCTTGCTTTTCTTTATTGCCGGGCCTTCCGCGTTCGCCGTGACATTTCCCATTCCATCGCTTCAATTGAACATGGAAACCGCCAAAACACCGGAAGAGGTGGTTGTTGTCCTTGAAATCATAGCGCTTCTGACCATACTGGCCTTGGCCCCAGCCATTTTGATTTTGATGACCCCTTTTACCAGGCTTGTTGTGGTTTTCCATTTTTTGCGTCAGGCCATGGGTATCCAGACCAGCCCTCCTAACCAGGTGATTATGGGCCTGGCCCTGTTTATGACTTTTTTTATCGTCAAACCCGTGGCCCTGGAAGTTTATGAGCAGTCCTTAAATCCGTACATGGAGCGGCAAATTCCCTTTGAAAAAGCCTTTGAAAAGGCACAGGAGCCGATCCGAAAATATCTTTTGGTCAATACCAGGGAAAGCGATATTGCCCTGTTTGTAAAAGGGGCTGACATGAAAAAGCCGGAAACAAGGAATGATGTGTCCTTATTGGTCCTTATTCCCGCCTATGTCATCAGTGAATTGAAAACTGCTTTTATTATCGGATTTGTTCTTTATATCCCATTTCTTGTGATCGACATGGTGGTGGCTTCCGTGCTTTTGGCCATGGGCATGATGATGCTGCCTCCGGTTATGATTTCATTGCCTTTCAAGCTCATGCTCTTTGTTCTGGTGGATGGGTGGCATTTGATTTGCGGGTCTCTTTTAAAAAGTTTCGGAGTATAACCATGACTCCTGAATTTGTTATTGAATTTGCAAAAGAAGCCATTACCCTCACCATTTTTCTGTCCCTGCCCATGCTGGGACTTGGGCTCGTTGTGGGGTTGATTGTCAGTGTTTTCCAGGCAGTTACCCAGGTCCAGGAAATGACACTGACCTTTGTTCCCAAGATTCTGGCGGTTTTCCTCGGGCTTTTATTCGCTGCCCCATGGATGCTGGAACGGATTACCACGTTTACCGTTCATGTGATTGAAAATATACCCATGTACATCAAATAGGGAGCAGCATGGATATTCTCAACGTCATAGATCCGGCGCAATTCAGGGCATATATCTTGGTCCTGTTGAGAATCAGCATCCTTCTTTTCATGCTTCCCATTTTTTCATCAACGGTTTTTCCGGAACGGCTTAAATTAGGATTGGCACTGGTCATATCCTTGCTCTTATATTCAGTCGTTAAGGTTGATATAGCGCGGTTCCCTATGAACGCCGTATCCACAGGACTCCTGATTCTGGCTGAAACCACAATCGGGGTTACATTGGGGCTTTGTCTCAGGATGTTTTTTGCCTCTGTTCAGCTTGCAGGCCAGATCATCGGATTCCAGATGGGATATGCCATGATCAATGTAGTTGATCCCCAGACCGGAGCCAATGTATCCATCATGGATCAGTTCGGATATTGGGTCTGCATTATTGTTTTTCTTCTTTTAAACGGCCATCACATCATACTCCTGGCTGTCATCGACAGCTTTAAAATTGTTCCAGTGGGATTTTTCATGATGCATGAAGCAATTCCTGCAAAGGTAATAGAAATAGGAGGCCAACTCTTTTTATTGTCCATCAAAATAGGAGCACCGGTTATTGCGGCGCTGGCATTTGTCAGTGTCGCTTTTGGCCTGGTGGCAAAATTTTCTCCCCAGATGAATGTCATGATTGCCGCCTTTCCCTTGCAGATTATAACCGGGCTCCTTCTTTTCGGGCTTGTACTTCAGATTATCGTCATCGTGATGCGGACCTATGTATCGGAACTTAAGGAATTATTGATGTATTTTCTTTTTTACATGGGTGGGGGATAAGCACAGATGGCTGAAGATTCGGAAAGTGGCGGAGAGAAGACCGAAGACGCGTCGTCGAGGAAGCTTTCCAAGTCCCGCGAAGAAGGACAGGTGGCAAAAAGTGTTGAAATTCCATCCGTCTTTGTCCTTCTTACCGGCGTCATTGCTTTGTATTTCTCAGCTTTTTTTATCTATAACAACCTTATCGCTGTTCTGCAATATAATCTCAAATTTGAAAAAATTCCTCTTTTAACCCATCTGGAAATCATAAAGCTTCTTGCCTACCATACTGAAAAAACCATCATCATCTGTATTCCCGTTATGGCAATCATTGTTCTGTCTGCCCTGATCTCAAATTTTGCACAGGTCGGGTTTACCATTTCCTGGCAATCTTTGGAGCCTAAATTTTCCAGACTCGACCCCATCAATGGGTTTAAACAGAAATTCACATCCAGGGCGGTCGTGGAATTTATAAAGACCCTTATAAAAGTCGGTGTGGTTTCAATTATTGCCTATAATTCAATCAAGGCCGAGATTCCCCATATCACTTTTTTGTATGACAATTCAGTGGGTCAGATTCTTTTATATATGCTGAAAGTCTCTTTTTGGATTTTTGTCAAGGTCTGCCTGATCATGCTTGTGGTGGCATTTCTGGATTATGCCTATCAGAAATGGAAATTTTTGGATGACCAGAAAATGACCAAAAAGGAAGTCAGGGACGAAACCAAACAGACCGAAGGGGATCCCCTGGTAAAATCCAGAATCAGACAGCTCCAGCACCAGGCTGCCCGGAAAAGAATGATGGCGGATGTCCCCCATGCCGATGTGGTGGTGACCAACCCGACCCATCTGGCGGTTGCCCTGAAATATGACGGAAAGACCATGGACGCACCCAAAGTTCTTGCAAAAGGGGCAGGCCCGGTGGCTGAGAATATCAAGAAAATTGCAAGGGAAAATAATGTTCCCCTGGTGGAAGATAAACAATTGGCCCGGAATTTGTATAGCAGTGTAGATATAGGAGGGGAGGTTCCATTGGAATTATACCAGGCTGTGGCGGAATTGCTGGCCTATGTGTACAAATTAAAAGGGAAAAAGCTTTAAACAGGCGGCAGGAATTTGGCGACCTGTGTCAAAGTTTTCGTAAATAGCAGGGAGAAATAATGGCAACCAATGTAAGCGGGTTTTTTGCAGGGATAAAAAGAGAATCATCCGATATTCTGATGGTGGTCGCCTTTATCGGCATTTTAATGGCCATGATCCTGCCTTTGCACCCGGTTATTCTTGATTTATTTCTCTCATTAAATATTTCCTTATCCATCGTGGTTCTGATCACTACCATGTATACCACGGCACCTCTTGAATTTGCCATTTTCCCGTCCCTGCTCCTGGTTTTGACGTTGCTGAGGCTTTCTTTGAATGTGGCGTCCACCCGTTTGATTCTTTTGCACGGCAGCGAAGGGCCCCATGCAGCCGGTTCGATTATTAAGGCCTTTGGCACTTTTGTGGTTGGCGGTAATTACGTGGTGGGGTTTATCGTTTTTATCATCCTGGTTCTGATCAATTTTCTGGTCATTACCAAAGGCGCAGGCAGAATCGCCGAAGTTGCTGCCAGATTTACCCTGGATGCCATGCCGGGCAAACAGATGGCCATTGATGCGGATCTGAATGCCGGTATGATCGATGAGACCGAAGCAAGGGAAAGACGAAAAGCCATTGCAAGGGAGGCCGAGTTCCATGGTGCCATGGATGGTGCCTCTAAATTTGTCCGGGGAGATGCCATAGCCGGTATTGTCATCACGATTATCAATATTGTGGGCGGGTTTGTCATTGGTGTTCTCCAGCAGGGCATGGAGATGAGAGAGGCCCTGACCATTTATACGCTCCTCACGGTTGGAGATGGTCTTGTCACCCAGATACCGGCGCTTTTAATTTCTGCTGCAGCAGGTCTTCTGGTGTCACGATCCGGCTCTGAGATGAAAATGGGGTCTGAGTTTGCAAAACATCTTTTTTCAAGCGCCACTCCGATTTTTATCGGGGCAGTGATTGTTTTTTGTATGGGACTCATACCGGGATTGCCGACAATTCCCTTCATGGTAATGGGTCTGTCTTTGGGAACAGTGGCCTGGTATTTTTTAAGGGAAGATGAAGTGAAAAAGGAAGAAAAACGGGCAGGCGCCAAAGCAGAGGCTGAAGAAGAGGCCACAGGAGCTCCGGAAGATGTGGATCACCTCCTGAATCTGGATACCATAGAACTGGAGGTCGGATATGGATTGATCCCCCTGGTGGATAAACAGCAGGACGGAACTCTTTTGGGAAGAATCAGGGCCATACGCAGACAGTTTGCCTCAGAACTGGGGATCATCATCCCCCCCATTCATATCCGGGACAATCTCAATTTGAGCCCGGCACAATACCGTCTGATGATCAAAGGGGTTGAAACAGCATCCACAGAACTCATGGTCAATCATTATCTTGCCATGGATCCCGGGGGTACGGCCCAGCCGATTGACGGTCTTGATACGGTGGAGCCCGCATTTCACCTTCCGGCCAAATGGATTCCCCAGGAACGGGAGGAAGAGGCCAGATTCGCAGGATATACCGTGGTTGACAATTCAACGGTTATTGCAACCCATCTGACCGAGATCATCCGGAACAATGCCCACAATCTTTTGGGCCGGCAGGATGTCCAGCACCTGATGGATAATCTTGCCAAAACAAGTCCCAAGGCCGTTGAAGAATTGATCCCTGGAATTTTAAGCCTGGGTGTGGTTCAAAAGGTACTTCAGAACCTTTTAAGAGAAAGAATTTCCATCAGGGATATCCTGAGCATTGTGGAAACTCTTGCCGATTTCGCACCTGTTGGAAAAGATCCGGATCTTCTGACTGAATATGTGCGGCAAAGAATTGCCAAAGGAATGATTGCTCCTTATCTCCAGGAAGGAAAATTGTTGCATGTGATCACCTTTGACAGGAATCTGGAGGAAATTTTAACCAAAAATGTCAAGCATACGGATCATGGCGCCTATCTTGCGCTGGACCCGAGATTGGCGGAAGAAATCATAAAAGCCGTGACAAAAGAAGTGGGGCAGCAGGCAGCCTCCAACACACAGCCGGTCCTGATGACTACTCCGAGTTTAAGAAGGCATGTCAGAAAATTGATAGAGTCCTCTTTACCCATTGTTTTTGTGGTATCTCACGCAGAAATAGTGGATGGTATTAACCTTCAGGCAATTGGAAAGGTGAGTTTGAAGAATGAATAAGAAAATTTTTAAAGCCGAAAATATCCAACAAGCCATTGCTACCATTAAAGAAGAGCTGGGGTCGGACGCCATGATCCTGAGTACAAGGAAAATCAAACGCAAACCCAATGATCCCTACGCAAAGGAAATGTTTGAGGTGGAGGCGGCCATCCCCCCTCCGTCTAAAGATGGAAAAAGGGATAAGGCCAATCCGGTTGAAATCATTCAGGAGGATATCGCCCAGATTAAAGATATGATTTCCATTGCCGGGTTTGGAACCGGAATGCACAATATGGTCTGCAATCATTTTGAATCCGTGGGGGTTCTGGCATCCTTATTGAGGGCCGGCGTCAGCGAAGCGCTTGCAAGTGCTATTATTCAGAAGGCAAGCACGGTGATGGACAAGACCGCCGATCAAAAGGAAAAGATTAAATCCCTTAAAAAATATGTGATGAAGGAATGCCTGAACCGGATTGCAACCCGGGATTATTTCTGTCGGGACAATACTTCCGGGGTTCCCCATGTGGCTGCATTTATCGGCCCCACCGGCGTGGGAAAAACAACCACCATTGCAAAACTCGCCGCCATGCTGACCTTTCAGCGCAAGATGAAGGTCTCCCTGATTTCCATAGACAATTACCGGGTGGGCGCTTTTGAGCAACTCAAGGCCTATGCCTCCATCATGGGACTCTTATGCGTACCCGCTTTCAGCCCTGAGGATCTTTTATGCGCTCTGGACAGGATGAAATCCATGGATATGGTGCTCATTGATACGGCCGGTCACAGCCATTTTGACAAGCAACGGATTGATGAAATTTTGCAACTGATTAAGACGGATTTCAGAATTTCTGCTCATTTGGTCTTGAGTGTTACCTCTGAATCGATTATTATGCAGGAAGCGGCCTCTGCTTTTTCAGTATTTGGTCCGGATACGGTTATTTTTACAAAGGTTGATGAAACAAGAAGATGCGGCAAAATACTGGACCAGATAAATGATTTCAAATTGCCTGTTTCCCTGATTGCAAACGGGCAGAAGGTCCCGGAAGATTTGATTATTCCCGATAAACAGGAACTGCTGAAAATAATTCTGGGAAAGGGATCAAAGGAGATATACTAAGTTGAACCAGGCAAAAGGGCTTCAAACTATTGTAAAAGATCAAGGGCTTTCAAGACGAAGCATGGGAACAACACCCGGAAAAACCGTCCTTCCAAGGGTCATTGCCGTTACCAGCGGCAAGGGAGGGGTCGGCAAAACCAATATTGTTGCCAATGCAGCCGTTTCCTTAAGCCGCATGGGGAAACGGGTGGTCATTATTGATGCCGATGTCGGTCTTGCCAATATTGATATTATTTTCAATTTAAGACCGGAATTTAATATCCGGCATGTGATCAGTTCGGAAAAAACTCTGAAAGAAGTGATGGTCCAATCAGTACACGGGGTTATGATTCTTCCCGGCGGCTCCGGGTTTGCCGATCTGACTCAGCTTGGCGAAGGGGAAAAGCTTAACCTTCTGACTGAGTTTGAAACCCTTTCCGACCAGGCAGATATTATATTTGTGGATACCGGTGCCGGAATATCCTCCAATGTATTATATTTTAATTCCGCCTGTGATGAATGTGTTGTGATTGCAACAAACGAACCCACGTCCATTACCGATGCCTATGCCATGATGAAGGTCATGTCCAAGGATCATGGAACAAGATATTTCAAACTCATCGTCAACATGGTTGATTCGGTGGCTGATGCAAAAAAGGTATATGCGTCCTTAAGCGGGGCGCTGGATAAATTTTTAAAAAATGTTGTATTGGAATATGTGGGCCACATTCCGTTTGACCGGCAATTGCAGCAGTCGGTTCAGAAAAGGGGGCTGGTCCTGGATCATTTCCCGGACTCGGTTTCTGCGAGGGCCATCAATGAAATCGCCGTTATTCTGGGTAAGCGGCCGTTAAAAAACAATTCAAACGGAAATCTGACCTTTTTTATGAGCAAGGTGTTTCAACCCACAACCTGACAGGGGCACGCCGGCGTTATATGAAAAACAGGTATCGTGAAATTCAAACCGAGAAAGACGCATGGCGGGAAAAAAGCATTATTGAATATGCTTATCTTGTAAAGCATATTGCGGCAAGATTTGCCATGCGGCTGCCGTCCAGCGTTTTTTTCGGCGAGCTTGTGTCTGCAGGATCCCTTGGCCTCATCGATGCGGTGGATAAATTTGACCCTTCCAAACATGTCAGCTTAAAAACCTATGCCCAGTACCGGATCAAAGGCGCCATTCTGGATGAGCTCCGCAGCATGGATACCTATTCACGATCCATGAGAAAAAAGATCCAGGATATCACAAAAGCCGTTAAAGCCATTGAAGAACAAAAAGGATCTCCTGCAACAGATGAGGAAATCTGCACGGCACTCAATGTTTCTCTTGAAACCTATCAGGATATGCTGACCAATATTCATGGGGCATCGGTATTAAGTCTGGATGAATTTATCAAAACAAAACAGAACGATACCTATTCAAAAACAAGATTTCAGTCCGGCATTAAGGAAGAAGATACCCCGGCCGATTCCTTTGATAAAGAGGAACTGAAACAGATGATCGCAGAAACCATTAAAACCTTGAATGAGAAAGAGCAGATGGTGGTTTCCCTTTATTATTACGATGAATTGACATTAAAAGAGATTGGCGAAGTGCTTTCTTTGACAGAATCGCGCATCTGCCAGATTCATACAGCAGTTCTGCTCAAATTGAAGGCCAGGCTCCAGGATTATTTTAAATAAAGAGGTTAACAATGTCCGACCCGACGATTGAAGAAGACAGTTTAATATCCCAGGATGATATTGATAAACTTCTGGAATCCTCCCCTATTGGAAAGGCTCAGGATAAATCCGCTGACGATGATGATATCGAAGATGAATTGGGAGAACTCTCCCAGGATGATATCGACAGCCTCATGAATTCAAATTTGGCGGTGGAGGACGACCCCCTGGATGTATTGAATAAACTGGATGAGCCGGACACAGAAGCCACGGAAGATGGAGAAATGGAGCTCATTTCCCAGGATGATATCGACCAGTTGATGAATTCAAACCTTGCAACTGAAGATAAAATACTTTCGGACCCGGACGACAGCGAAGAATTTGAAGAGCTTTCAAAGGACGATATCAAGGCCCTGATGGGGGATCAGAATTCAGAGATTGAAACGAAAATTCTGAAAGAGAGCCCTTCAGAAGGCCGGATGAGCATTGACGAAGATATTCTCAAGGATGAGATCATAGAGATCGTGCCGAGTTCCGCAAGAAAAAAAAGGATAAAAGAAGATGATTTTATCATCAGTGAATCCGAGGCAGTAGGCGTTGCAGACTGTCTTATTTCCCAGAAGACCATTGATGGGCTCATTAAAAATTTTGATACGGATTCTGACCCGGACCCTGTGATTTTGGATGAAGATTTCCAGATGGAGCCGGGCTCTGAATCCATACCCGAACCGGATATGGTTAACACCGCTGCGAACACTTCAGGTGATTCGGAAGATTTTTTAAAGCCTGTTTCCGATGTCGAGGAGCTTGATTTAAATGATGACAGGGGAGATGTTACCCAGGAAGATATTGATGCACTTCTTTCAGAGCCTGATGAGGAAGAGGAAGCCCAAGACGATATCCTCATCTCCCAGGATGATATTGATACCCTTTTAATGGCGGCAGACCAGGAGGATGAAGATGTCCTGGGGGATCTCATCGACAAGGGGCTGGAAGGCAGCCTTGACAACAGCCTGGATGAGGACATTCTTGATCAGGTGACTTCTGATGAGACACAAAAAGACGAGGATGACGATGAAGAAGAGGCGGAAGATGAAGAAGACGAAGAAGAGAATGAAGACCAGGTCGTCCTTCAGGGGGATGACGAGGTCATAGTAAAGCCAAAGAAAAAAAAGAAAAAAGCCGGGACTCCCTGGTACAAAAAAAAGCTGGTGATTGCTTCCCTGTCCGCACTGGTCATCCTGGGAATTACTGTGCCGATAACGTATTTTCTCTTTTTTAAAGACGAACAAAAAGTGCAGGAGGTCGTGAGTGCTCCGCAAAAACCTGAGGTGGTCATACAAAAAGAAATTAAGGTCGAAACTGTTGAACCCCAGGTCAAACAACCGGTTGAAAGCAAAAATCCAGGCCACATGGTGTTGAAGGATTTTGTCATTCTGGCACCGGATGCTATAAAAAATATGACCTATGTCATGGCAGATATCTCCATTGATTATGCCGATCAGAAGGCCTTTGATGAAATTCAAAACAATTTGCCCTATTTCCGGGGCTTGATTTATGATTCCATCAATAAAAGCCTGACAATTGAAAACCAGAATAAGATTACGGAAACCGAGATTTTATTCGTGGTTGAAGCAGCCCTAAAAAAAGTATTGCCCGTAAATTCCATCAGCCGGGTCGGTTTTTTATCTTTTAAGATAAGCTGAAAGGGGGAAGAAAGATGACAACCATATCCGGACATAACCTGGTTATTCAGCAGTCCGGGGTTGCCCAGGAGTTGGTCCACCAGGCTGCTGTGCCCAAACCATCCCCGGAACAGGCTGCCGCTCAGCAGGAAATCAATGTGGTTGTAAAAAATTCCACGGTACAGGAATTTGAAGAGTCTGAGAAACTGGAATTGAAAAAAGAAAAAGAAACCCTGAAGATAAAGCAAAAAGAACAAGAGAAAAAAAAAAGAGAAAGACATAAAGAGCTGGAACAGGACCCGGATGCAACAGGAAAACTTTTGGATACCATTATATGATTAAATTATTTTCAGTTGAATTCTGGATGATTATCCTTTTTTTTATCAATTTTTCTTTGGGATTGTTTATCTATGTTTTCATTCGGAGGATGAACCGAATGCAAATTGAAAAGACTTTACAGTTTGCGGATGATGATGGGTCACAGGAAAATGACCCGGTTCGGGACACGGCTTCGGATATCATGGAAATGCTGGAGCCCCTGGTTAAGGAATCCAGGGACGCAGCCAATCTTTTTGATGAACAGATAAAAGATAAGAAAAGACTGCTCAAAGGCCTGAATGATGCATTGGATTCCCGGATCATCAATATCAATCTGTTGCTGTCAAGGGCCGATGCCATGCAAAAAAAACTCGAAGAAAGACAGGCTGAGTCGGACAGGACTCTTGCAGCCCTTTCAAGAGAGGGGACTGCGGATATCTTTTCAGGTAATGTCGCAAACCAGCAGAATCAGATACTCAAGATGTATCACCAGAAATATGATATTGATACCATTGCACAGGAATTATCCATACCCAGGGGCGAGGTCCAGCTGGTGGTGGATCTGAAGAAAAAATTCCTGGAAATGGAAAAAAACAGCAGATGATTTCAGGTATTCATGTCTCGTCTTCAGAAATCGTCATCAACAAAGGCGAAGGCAAAAAAAACACTCTTCCCCAATTTGCCAAAGATCAGGTTGTTCAGGCAAAGGTATTGGACACCCTTGTCCAGGGGAGTGCCCGTCTCTTGATCAACAACCGGGTGGTTACGGCAAAGACAAGCATGCTGCTCAAACCCGGGGAAGAAATTCAACTGAAAGTCCTGGAGCAAAAAGAAGTTTTTCTGTTAAAGCTTATCGGGCCGGTCCAAAAAATGACCACCACACAGATATCCTCCTTGATCCGGTTTTTTTCAGGCAATGAATCCATAACAGACATCACCCGCTTTAATATTCCCGGTGTAAAAAATCTTCTTTATGATCTGGCACTGAAATCCGGGAAGGCTGATAAGGATTTTTTACCAAACCTCATTGATAAAAGCGGTCTGACCTGGGAGAACAAAGCGGCAAAACTGGTACAAGAAGGATTATCCTTGCCGGACCTGAAACAGAGGCTATCTCTTTTGATAAATCAGGATGTAAAGGCCCTGATCCAAAAGGAATTGATCATGAACGGACCGGATCATCCAAAAGGTCCGGATGCGGCCGCCTCTTTTTCTGACACCATGGAAAATTTTCAGCTTCTGAATCATCAAGGGTTGGAATCAGGAAGAATGCTTTTGCCCTTTCCTGTTTTTGCTGAAAATGCGTTTCGGTTCGGGCAGCTTCTTATTGATACCGGAGAAAAGAAAAAAAATGATGAAAAAGCAGCAGATAAGCTGATTCAAATTTCATTTTTATTGGACATGAGTTTTCTTGGCCCCTTGCGGGCGGATTTTTCAATCCTGAAAAAAGAAATTTCAGGGCGGTTTCTCCTGAATGATGAAGAAATATGCCAGTACGTCCGGTCCATGATCCCTGAACTGAAAAAAAAGCTTGAGAGCATTGATTATAAAGTTCATGACATTGATTGTGGCATAGGAGAGAAGGCCCGGTTTCAACCCGCCGATTTTATAGAGATGATGCTGAAGCCTACCTCTGACAGGGTTTTAAATATAGTGATCTGAAGAAATGGAAAAAAAATATATCCAAAAGGCTGTTGCGCTGAAATATGACCGGAAAAAAGATGACGCCCCCAGAGTGACTGCCAAGGGGAAAGGCAGGATTGCCGAAAAAATAGTAGAACTTGCAAAAAAACACAATATTCCCATAAAAGATGATCCTGACCTGATTGAAGTGCTGTCATCTCTTGATATTAATCAGGAAATCCCTTCGGAAATTTATGTGGCGGTTGCAGAGATTCTGGCTTTTGTCTATTCAATGAATTCGAAACGCGGTCCGAAATAAAAAAATATTCTAAAATTGAATCATTCAGCATGAACCCATAAGGGCTCAGTGATCACAAGCGCCTTGGTTCATGGATAAATATTGATCTTCGATATCCTTTATCCGGACAAGCTTGTTACAGCCGGAGCATACCATTTTGAGCGTGGCAACCTTACCCCTGAAAAGCTTCATACCGCAGAAAGGGCAAAAATAATCCATATGGCCGGCCATGGTTTCCTGATCCTGCTCCCGGCCAATATTTTCTGATGTCATATATATAGATTTCCAAATTATTGTATTGTAATTTTTCTCTTGATTTTATTTCCAGGAGGTAAAGTCAATACTTACCGTTAAAGCAGATTTTATGCAAGGCTTTTCTTTTAATTCAATCTTAAGACCCCTGGCAATGAGAGGGGAAAATTTTTCTGAGTACCGTCAATTATTAATCTTTGCCAGTGTTGAACTTTTGGCGGAACAATGAGGGAGAAAGATAGGGCCGAAGTAGTTCTGCCTTCTGAAAAGCAGCCGTTTCAAGCGTTATCTGCTATGATCCTATGCTCTTGACTGTTTGGGCTGCGTCATGGAATTCCTTCAGCAGAATGGCATCCATATTGCAAGATCTCATTTTCAGCAGTAATAAGGCGGCAATTATATCCAGGGGAGATTTAAATGATTCTTGAAGTTACCCGGCCTGTTCAGGGCGGGTTGAGGCAGGAAAGAAAGCTTGAATCCGTATCAAACAATCTTGCCAATGCCGAAACCATAGGATTTAAAAAAGATACTATCAGTTTTGATGAAAAATTCAAGGCTGAGGTCAATAAGGATTTTTCTCAGGGTTCCCTTCAGACAACCGGAAATGTTCTGGATGTGGCACTGTCCGGAGAGGGTTTTTTTAAAATTGAAACCCGTGACGGGATCAGGTATACGCGCAATGGAAATTTTTCTCTGGATACCAACGGTACGCTTGTGGATCAGAACGGCAACCCGGTGCTGGGCCAGGGAGGCGCCATTGCCATTACGGCTGAGGACCGGGATGTGGAACAGGCTCTGTCGATCAACCAGGCAGGTGAAATAGCCCTTGGTGCAGATGTGATCGATACACTGGATATTGTCACTTTCAGGGATTTGAGAAAACTCGAAAGAGAGGCGGGAAATCTTCTCTCCTACAAGGGTCCGACCACGGATGAGATCCAGGTGGAGCAGGCTGTGGTGCAACACAGGGCGCTTGAAAATTCCAATATCCAGGTCGTGGATGAAATGGTTCGCATGATTGATTATAATAGGATGTTTGAAACATTTTCAAAATCCATCATGACATTTGATGAAGTCGATAACAAAGCTATTAATGATGTGGGTAAACTCAGATAACAGATCAGGAGAAAGAATATGATACGATCACTCTGGTCGGCGGCAACAGGGATGAATGCCCAGCAGATGCAGACCGACGTTGTGGCCAACAACCTTGCCAATTCGAGTACCACGGGATTTAAAAAATCCCGGGCCAATTTTGAAGATCTCATGTACAGAACCATGCAGGTGGCAGGACAGACAACCCCGGGCGGTGGTCAAGTGCCTTCCGGCATTCAGATCGGTATGGGGGTGAAACCCTCAAGCATACAAAAATTATTTACCCAGGGGGATTATATCCAGACTGACAATCAACTGGATATGGCTATCCAGGGAAACGGCTTTTTTAAGGTAAGACACGGTGATGAGGATTTATATACAAGGGCTGGAAATTTCACCCTGGACAGTGAAGGATTTCTGACCACCCCGACGGGTGACCGGCTTCAGCCCGAGATATCCCTGCCTGTGGAGACCGTAACGGTAACCCTTCAGGACAACGGTACCCTGACGGCCAACGGTGCCAGCAATACTATTCTGGCTACGGCAAATGTATTGATCAGCAGTTTTGTCAATCCTTCCGGTCTTTATGCTGTGGGAAACAATCTTTTAAGACCGACAGAGGGCTCCGGTGCCGCAACTGAAGGAACCCCGGGACAGGATGGATTGGGAACCGTGGTCAATAATTATCTTGAAGGCTCCAATGTCAGCGTGGTTGAAGAAATGGTGGCCATGATATCCGGGCAGAGAACTTATGAGGCCAATTCAAAATCAATTCAGACCGCCGACTCCATGCTTGGAACGGCCACGGGGTTGAAACGATAAACATGCGCTTCTTTAATCTTCATATCCTTGCTCTTTTTTTCATCATAGCCCTGGCAGCATATGAGGGTTTTTCTTCTGATCTTTTAGCCGACAATGGTCAAAAAGAAGACAACAGGATAGAGATCACCATCAGGGAAACAAGTTCTGTGGGGCTGTCTCATATTTTTCTTGGGGATATTGCAGATATAAAGGCGGATGGGTTTTTAAAGGAAATGCTTGAAAAAATTGATCTTGGAGCTTCTCCGAAACCTGATAAGATCAAGTCCATGGATAAGAGAAAAATAATTTCCGCCATCCAGGCAGAGCGATCCCTCCCAAAGGACATTATTATCACCTGCCCTGACCGCATTTACGTAAAACGGCTCAGCCGGGAAACCTCGGTACAGGATATACAAAAATACGTTGAACACCGTCTTGCCAATCTTTTCAAGAATAAAGAATATCAACTGATCGCATTCAATGTGAGGGGACTTGAACCCTATCCGCCCGGAGACACAGTGCTTATTTCCGATTCAGAGGATATTGTTGATAAAACCGGAAAATTATCGCTTTTTGTGGATATCGTTGTTGACGGGAAAAAAACGGACCGGGTCAGTGTTACCGGTGTCGTTGCCCTCTACGAGACAATGCTTTTTGCAAAACATCCCCTCGAAAAAGGAGAGGTCCTCTTACGGGAGAGCGTATATACACAAAAGAAAAATATTTTTGAGATGGGCAATAATTATATCACTTCGCTTGATGCTGTTGAGGGCAAACTACTGGTATCCAATATCCGCCAGGGAGAATGTATTACAGCAAACCTTATCGCCTCGCCTCCCCTGATTCAGAAAGGAGACATTGTCAATCTAATAGCCCGCAATGATAGTCTTTTTATTATTACCAAAGGGATTTGCCGGGAAGATGGGTTTGAAAATGATGTGATTAAGGTTGAAAATATTAATTCCGGAAAAATCATCCGGGGAATAGTAAAAGAAAAATCAAAGGTGGAGGTCATATATTAAACATGATGATGTATATGGTAAGAACTCTTAGCCTTTTCATGATGCTCATTTTCTGCTTTTGTTTTTACGGATGCTTGGGCTCTGAAACAAATGTCACAGGGCTTGTCATCCCGGAAGGGGCTTCCACGGAACCCGCTCTTGCACCGGAGTTTTCCTCTCCCCGGCCTTCAGAAGGGTCTTTATGGGTCAACAAAAGCGGGTCCTTGTTTGCAGATTCCAAAGCCGCCTATGTGGGCGATACCGTGATAATCGATATTATTGAGAATTCAACATCCAGTATGGATGTGAACACTGAAGGTGCGAGAAAAACCGATATAGGGATCGGGATGCCCACACTCAATGGATTAACCGGTAAAATCATCAATCCTCCTTCTGCTCTTACACAAATGGTGGGAGCTGATTCTACAAGTACATTTTCAGGAGCAGGCAAAAGCGACCGCTCCGGCCAGGTCACCGCTTCCATTGCAGCCCGGGTGACCGAGGTTTTACCCAACGGAACCTTAAGCATTTTCGGCAGAAGGGCCATGAAGGTGAATAATGAAGTCCAGTATATTACGGTATCAGGGATTGTCAGACCCCAGGACATTTCTGCCGCCAACAGGGTAAAATCAACCTATCTGGCCGACTCCAGAATTGAATATTATGGCAAAGGCGCCTTGGCGGACAAACAAAACCCAGGCTGGGGAACCCGGATTTTAGAAAATATCTGGCCCTGGTAAAAAGGAATCCATTATGTCGGTGACCCGGTTGTTTTATATCATATTTTTAGTGGGTGTTGTTGGATGCCTTTTGGTTTCAGGGGCTGAGGCGGCAAGGATTAAAGAACTCGCCGCTATAAAAGGAGTACGAGACAACCAGCTCATCGGGTATGGCCTTGTGGTCGGGCTGAACGGCACCGGCGATAAGGACGGAGTCGGTTTTACCAAACAGGCCCTGGCCAATATGATGGAAAAAATGAATATCTTTGTTGACAGCAATCAGTTAAAGGTTAAAAACGTAGCAGCAGTAATGGTCACAGCCAACATCCCTCCTTTTGCCAGGATTGGTGATAAAATCGATGTTACCGCTTCATCCCTGGGAGATGCCAAGAGCCTCAAGGGCGGAACCTTGCTGGTCACCCCGTTAAAGGGCGTGAATGGAGAGGTATATGCCCTTGCCCAGGGACCGGTTACGCTTTCCATTCCGGCCGGGGCCGGTGACAGAAACAGTCATCTTCAGGTGGCGCAGATCACCAACGGTGCATCTGTCGAGCAGGAGATCCCCTTCAGGCTGGATGGCAAAAAGACCCTCACCCTGTCCTTGTTTCAGCCTGATTTCACAACGGCAAAAAGAATGGCGGACACCATCAATACTTCCATCGGGGAAGGGGTGGCTGCCATTATAGATGCCAGCGCATTAAGCTTGAATGTGCCGGAAAAGATGTGGCAGAAAAATGTGGCGCAATTTATTGCAGAGATTGAAACCCTAACAGTCGTACCGGATACGGTTGCAAAAGTCATCATCAATGAGAAGACAGGGACCGTTGTTTTCGGCAGCGATGTCACCATATCCAATGTTGCCATTGCCCATGGTGATCTTTCCGTCACCATCAGCAATAATCCTGAAAAAAAAGAAAGCGTCATGAATCTGCCCGGAACCTCCACCATTGGTGAGCTTGTCAGGGGGTTGAATTCTCTTGGTGTAAAACCCCGGGATCTGATCAGCATTCTTCAAAGCATAAAGGCTGCCGGGGCTCTTCAGGCAGAGCTTGTCATCATATAAGATTGATAAAAGGACACGCATGGATATTGATATTGTCAACCGGAACCTTGCTGATGCAAAGCTTTCAAAGATTAAAACACAAGGCAGTCATCCTGCTGAGAAAATTAAAAAGGAAAAAGAATTAAAAAAAGCCTGTGAAGGATTTGAAGCCATCATTGTAAACACCATGATAAAAGGCATGCGGGAATCATTGCCAGGTGACGCACTTTTTGGAGAATCGAATGGTGCTAATATTTATAAATCCATGTATGACCAGTATCTTTCAGAAGAAATATCAAGAAAACATCAATCCACAGGCCTCAAGGAATTTTTGTACCAACAGTTAAAAAAAACCTTATAACCTTCCTGAATCAATTCTCTCAATTTTTTCGTGGCATAAATGTTGCTCTTTTATTAAATCAAAGATGAATATGGGTCAAAAGAGGAAAATATTTCCTTTTATTCCAAAGGCCCTATATTCAATTTGAGCGGGAAAATACCGATAATGGTAAAAGGAGACGCAACATGGAAAAACATGCCGATAAAACAGAGCAATTACTTTTGGAGAAGCTTTCTTTATATCAGGATTTACAAAGAATCCTTGAAGAGGAAAAAGAACATGTGGTTTCCATGGATGTCGATTCTCTCTGGGTCACAATATCCAAAAAAAAATTGCTTGTGCAAGGGATTGAAGACATAAGATTAAAAATCTTTTCTCTATTCGGTGAAATCTATTCTGATTTGAATATGGATACCCCACCATTTAGTCTTACTCAAATTATTCAAATTTTGAATGTCTCATCAGAAAAAAAAGCAGGATTAAAAAAGATCCATCTTGCTATAGTTACATGTAAAAATGAGATAACCAGGCAGGCATCTGAAAATAAAAATTTCATCAATGAATTTTTAGCCATTATTGATGGAATTTTCTCAACTGTGTTGGAAAGCAAGGATAAGAGCAGTTATAACCATTCCGGATCAGTGTTAAAGAATAACGGCAAAAATCGTCTTATCAATGCAGAGGTTTAAATCATGACAGGAATCACCTCTTCGCTAAGCATTGCAAAAACTGCAATATTTTCTCAGCAATATGGGTTGAATATAACCGGGCACAATATTGCCAATGTCAACAACCCGGATTACAGCGTACAGAATGCTGATCAAAAGAATATGAAACCTGCCCTGTATGGCGGATTTTTATTCGGCACAGGGGTTCAAACCCAACAGATCCAACAGAGTGTTGATAAACTGCTTGAGCAAAGGCTGACCAATGAGTTTTCCACACAGGCATCTTTTGAAGAGCAAGAATCCTATATGAGAGTTCTGGAAGGTTTTTTTGATGAGAATTCAAAGACAAGCATATCCAGTGTGATGACGGAATTCTGGAATGCCTGGCACGATCTGTCTGATAATCCAAAAGGGTCCTCTGAAAGGGTATCTGTTTTTGAAAACGGCAAAAAGCTGGCATCAGGATTTGAGTCTGCTGTGATCCGGATGGATGATTTATCAAAAGATATTAACTCGGATATTATTTCCGGGGTGACGCAAATCAATGAATTGACATCAAAAATTGCAGTTTTGAATCAGGAAGTCATCTCTTCTGAAATCAACAGAACCGCAAATGACCAAAGGGATCAAAGAAACAGATTGGTCGACGAACTGGGTAAGCTAATTGATATTGATACGTTTGAACGGCCTGACGGGAGCATTATCGTTAATATTGCCGATAAATTTACAATCGTGAGCGGTGTGGAAACTTATAAGATGTCTGTACAGGATAAAGAGGTTGTCCTGGAGACTTCTTCAGGTGGTGATCAAATAATTTCCGATAAAATTTCAGGGGGAAAGATCGGAGGCCTTCTGGCTATAAGAGATGAAGTCATCCCCAAGTATAAGGCAGAAGTTGATGAGCTTTCCCGTGAGATGATCTGGGCCATTAATTATCAACATTCCCAGGGCACAGGTTTGGAATATTTTTCAGAACCCGCCATTGGAGACTATTCAACGGATGACAGCAGATGGCTTACAAGCTATTCCTTTGGAGACAAGATCGATTTTTCAAAGGATTTCACAATGTGGATGGAAGATACAACATCTGCTGTTACACAATATACTAAAACCGCTGTTAATATGGGGATATCCGAAGCCAAGATTACCAATTGGCAGGGGAAAGCTCCGGGTGGTGTGCAATCCGTTTATAGGGTTACGGTTGTGGATGATGCTGTTCTGGGTGATAAGCTTGTAACTGAATCGGACGGGGATGGCCTTGGCCTGGTATGGGGGTCTTCATCAGGGGTATCCGTAACGCTAAATCGGGCTATAGCCGCTCAAACGTTGACCATTTACGGGAGCCCTGACGGCACAAGCAAAATTAATATAAAAGATGTGGGTGGCGATGCAAAACGGTCTGCAGCATCCATTGCAGCAGCACTCAACAAGATTGAAGGCATTACTGCCTATGCTTCAGAGAATACTGCCTCTTTTGATATCAGCGGCATTGTGAATGCTCAGGATGGTGATGAGATCCGGTATTCTTTATATGTGGATGGAATTATTCATCAACAGGGTTTTGTCAGGGATTCAACAACCGGAACCTTGCAGGAACAGTTTGAGGAGTCTCTTTTATCGGCAGCAGACGCTGTGAATAGGGTAAAAAAAGATACAGATCTTTCTGCAAGCGGCCTTGCCATTACCAGCAGCTCGGGCAGGACTTTGGGTGTTCAGGGGTTTGAAGTACAGGATAATTCAGGTGTCACTCTTTCTTCTTTTGCCGGGTTTAATACAGGAGATACGCTTTCATTTGATGTCAATGGTGTACAAGTTTCAGTGGATCTGGCAGATGTGGATACCACTGATGACGCTGCCATGGCAGCGGCTTTTTATTCTGCAGCCAATCTTGCTCTTAAAGACGAGCCTTTTTCCGTTACGAACGATTTATCCACCAATTCAGTTATTATCAGGACCACTGACGGATCAGGCATTACCCTTAATAATGTTAGTGCACTTGCAGGCAATCCAACGATTTTAATAGCCAGCCGGCCCGGAACTACCATACCGGGAAATGCAACATTGACCTTTGACGGCGTTGATACAGTAGTAGCCAATGCCAACACCCTGAGTACGGACACTGTTGCCTTTACAGGCAATGATACCTTTGCCACCATCCGGGAGGGATCAGCTGCCGCCGGGAATAAATCCGGAGTGATCACGGGAACCGTAACGGCCATGCTCGATCCGGGAATTACCATACAGTCCACTGTTTATGGTGCCGGAACCGGAGGAGTTTTTGACAGCCTCACTGCAAAAACGGGCAGCTCAATTTTAACTCTTGGCGGAGATGGAGGGTTCAGTAATTTCTCCACAGCTGGTGGTGAAACCGTTTCATTTATGCTGGATGGTGCCTTGATCAATTTTGTCACCACGGCAGCAGGCGGTACTTCAGATGTTCAATTTGCCACATATCTTGAAACCCGAATCAATGCAGGTTTAGTTCTTGCGGGAATAGACGCCGATTACCAGGTTGTGAGGACGGCGAGTTCTGTCTCGGTTATTAAAAATAAGGATCTGGATGATCCCATTCAGATCACCAATTTTTCAGATACTCTGGGCAATAATGCCCGATTGCGGGTGAGAACCGGTACTGGTGCAGGCTCCAACCAACCGGAAAATGATCTGCTTGATGCAGATCCATTAACACTTTACAGAAATTTTTCAACATCGACACTCTATAACGATAAAGGTGTCATCAAATGGGAAAGACTGGATAAAGATGGCCTCGGAACAGGCGCATCAGGTTTGATAACCCTGGAGGATGAGGGTCCGGTCACAATTATTGAAAATGGTTTTCAAACCTTGTCATTTGATATTTCAAAAGGAAGCCTTGTTGCTGGAAATACATTGACTGTGAA
>CAZWMY010000006.1:0-77371 GCA_964635025.1 uncultured Desulfobacula sp.
TAGCTATCTGCTAAAAATCTTGGCCAAATGATTTTTACATGCGATTGCCCTGGCTGCCAATCACTTTAGGGTTGCCGGAAATTTTTAACCCCAGAATACAGCGTAACGAATATGGACAGTAAAGAATTGAAATATTACCTGGGACTACATGCCAAAAAATACGGCATTAAGTCATTAGGCAGCCGGGAACGAGACTTTCTGGAAGGCCGGATTGATTACAATACCCTTTTGTATGAATGCTATGACGAATACAGCGAAGATAAAACGGTCTGCATTCCTCCAGATCTCCCGGTTATGGAGGAAGACATTTATGATTAGGATAGAAAAGCTAAAGGCTGCTCTAACTGTTCCGGGAGGACCGGAGCGCCCGCGGCCCGCCCCCGAGCGGCCGCACCGGACCGCACCGGAACAGCCGGGCATCATACGGCTATAATAAGAAAGCCAGACACCCAACCGACCAAAGTTCCGGTGTCTGGCTCAAACAAAAGAGAGCTTATGCTCTGCAGCACAAATTAACAATATGCTGCCGGAATGTCAATCAGCTCTCTTTTTCAAAAAGGAGAGTTTATGTATTCTGGTTCACTTCAAAATATCGGCAGCGGAGCGGACGATATGGCACCTGCTTGTATAAGTGCCATATCGGAAACGGATGGTCTAATTCTTGACAACCGTCAATTATTCCCCGGTTATCAATTAAACGTATACCCGCTCTATACTGAATTCTTAGCCCTTGATGATTTAAAAACATCCGTAAAAGCTGAAAATTTAAATTATGATACCTCTTTAAATATTCCTCTTGTCACCCGGAAAAAACGTCAAGACAAAAAAAATGGAATGACCTTTCTCAGATTCAATAATCCTGATGAATATGAACAAAGACTTTATGTCGAACCTAAAGGGTCTAATTCATCACAAAACATATCAAAAAGAGGTAAAATAAAATGTATTTCTAAAAAATCCTCTACCCGATTAAAGAAAAGAGCGGCCAGAAGCGGGAATTTATCCCTCTGGATTGATTTGACCTTTTCTGATGATGTCCTTGAAAAAAAATCCATTTCTGAACGAGCGCAATTTTCATATTATTGTCTTAAAAGACTGACAAAATATGTAAAAGAAACCTTCAATCTGTACCTGATCTGGAAACGGGAATACAAAGAAAGAAAATCCGGGAAAAATATCGGTGAAATCATGCCTCATTTTCATGTCCTTTTTGGCGGCATGACCGAACAGCAAAATTCAAAATGGATTATAATCTGTATCCAAATATTAATGAAATGGGTTCAGATCACCGGCACCGATAATGATGATGCCTTGGCCGTTGCCATCAATAAAAAATCATATAGAAAAATTGAAAACCCCAAACATGCTACCTGTTACATATCCAAATATTTTGCCAAAACAGAAGCCCTGGATATACCGGATGATGAATCTATAGGGCGCTGTTGGGGGAAATCAATCAACTGCCCGGAGGCAAAACCTAAGGTTGTAATTTTAACCCAATGGGAATCTTTTAAGCTTGTCCGTCATTTGATCAGAAAGAAAAAGCTTCGGTGTAAAAAAGGCCGCTTTTTGAAAACGCAACTCCAAAACGGCCACCAAACATTTCTTTTTGAAGAAGAAGCAGACCTCTTCAGATACCTTGATTCTTTGGTTCCATTTTAATTGAACAAGTTTGATAACTGCAATTTTAAAAAAGTTTGTAAGGATCTCAACCAACAAAAATAATAACAACCTTTTTTCTAAAAAAAACAGATGGTTAAAATTTGACAACCCATAATAGCCCAAGAAATTAACCTTGACCTATATTCCCCTACATAATACAAGCCCAATAGATATGTTTAGATTGGGAGAACTTTGTATGAAGGGTAATATTATCACAACCGAACGCTGTTTGTTCTGCAATGTTATTTTAAAACATAATGATAGGCGGCATGGTCTTTTTTGCCCTGATCATCCTCAGATTTCTGCCGTTAAAATTTTTATTGTTCGATTTGGTAGATACATTCAAAAGCAGTTTTCAAATTATGATAAAGCCAGCCAATTTTTAACGGGGCTCCGGTTCAAGACCGGAGAGGGATCTTTTGACTTAAGAGATTATTCTTCAGAGGAGCCTTATTCTTTCCATCAGCTTGCAGATAAATATTTAAAGCGGAAAAGTACCCTTAAAAGCTTTAAGGAAAGAATAAGGCATATAAAAACCGCCCAGGAAAGGTTTTTCAATGCCAATGTAAAATATATTACCGGTGCAGATATTGAAGATTATCTTTTTAATATTCCGGATATTTCAGAAAAAACCCGACACAATTATGCAAGCGCCTTGAAAGATTTTTTCCGGTGGCTCAATAAACGAGATATCATAAAAAACATGCCACCTTTCCCAGATATCCCATTTGAACTTGGATACAGAACCATCACCGATATAGGAACCCAAAGGGCAATAATTGATCGAGTGAAAGAAAATACTTTTGAAATCAATCCTAAAATATGGCTCGGAATAGATCTTCTGGCAACCTATGTAAATCTACGCCCTGGCGATTTGCTCAAAATAAAAGAAAAAGATATTGACTTGGATAATGGTGTTATCACTATCCATTACCCGACAAAATCAAAAAATAAAATAAAAATCGTCCGACTCCTGCAGGAACATATTGAAATCTTGTCACAGATGAAAAATAAATTTCAAGCTGTGCCTGAATTGAAATTCTTTCGGCATCATGGCGGCGTGAGTAGTGTTCAGATAGGCCAAGAATTCGGACCGAAATATTTTAAGCGGCATTGGGATCAGGCGTGTATGGATTTAGGAGTTAGAGGGCTGGATCTTTATGGTGGGACACGTCACACGAGCACAACAGAGATTGCAAGGATGGCCGGAACAGCAAACGCCCGTGAAGCATCCGCTCATGAAACCAACAAGGCCTTTGATAGATATTGTCAATTTCAAAACGATACTGCTTTTAAAATGGCCGGATTATTAAAAAGAGAAACTGTATTGGAATTTCCTGGGAAGGCCAAAAATGATTGATATTTTTCACCCAGCACCTACCCAGCACATTTTTAATGGTTTATCAGAAATTAAAAAGCCTGAAAACGCTGGGATTTCAGGCTTTACAATGGTGGAGGCGGCGGGAGTTGAACCCGCGTCCGAAAACAATCAACCTGGGCTTCTACATACTTATCTCAAAATTTATTATTCGCTGCCTTGTCCCCTTTGAGATGGATACATGGCAATATATCCTGAAAAGTTTAGCCTTTAAGGTTCAGGCACCCTTAATAAGCGATCCTGTAAAGTCGACGCCCCGGTCTGAAATCTACAGGAAGGATTTCAGCGGGACGGAAGCTGCCTTAAGCAGCTACAGCGTAGTTATAATCGTCTGCGATTATATTTATGTTTTGCCAGGTTTTACGAGTTGACAAAAAGCTCGGTATGCTACCTCAGGCCTCAAAATCTCCGTCGAAGCCATTACGCCCCCAAATTTTAAAAGATCAGATTTAAAGGAAATATAGTCCTGTATGCACGAAAAGTCAATCTGGACAAGTTAATTAGATTTTTTTTTATAATCTCTGTCCATTTCCCGCTTTATGTCTTTTTGCTTGATGGACTCCCGCTTGTCATATAATTTTTTCCCCCTGCAAAGCCCTATCAGCACCTTTATTTTATCGTTTCTGAAATAAATTTTTAAAGGAACGAGTGTATACCCTCTTTCCTTGATTTTTGCTAATAGCTTTTTTATTTCATACCGATGGAAAAGCAGCTTTCTTGTCCTCAACGCTTCATGATTGCTGTAATATGAATATTTATACGGGGAAATATGCAGTTGCCGCAGAAATATTTCACCATTTTTTATGTCTGCATAGGCATCCTGGAAGCTGACCCCTCCGTTACGGATTGATTTCACTTCCGTTCCGGCAAGAACGATTCCAGCCTCATATTCCGCTTCAATGATATAATTGTGCCAAGCTTTCTTATTGGTTGCAATTATTTTTACAAAATCCGAATTCATATGGTGTCATCTATGCCCAGGAAAGGGAGTACATCTTTATATTCATTCATAATATATTCTGTAATTTCTTTTACGGTATTCAATGTCATAATTTTTTTCATACAGTTTTCAGCTTTTTTGCTTTCAATATTGCGTATCATATTTTTAACCACCGGGATAGAGGCTGAGTTCATGGAAAGATCAGTCAACCCCATGCCGATAAGAACAGGAATATTCATCGGATCCCCTGCCATTTCTCCGCACATCACGATATCAATATTTTTTTTCTTTGCAGCATCACAGGTCATTTTTATCATTCGCAATACAGCCGGGTTTAGTGCCTGATACAGATGGGCCACCTGCCGGTTTCTTCTATCAATGGCCATAGAATACTGAATCAGGTCATTGGTTCCGATGCTGAAAAAATCTACGTGCTCTGCAAGATGCTCAGCCATGAGAACTGCTGACGGAACTTCAATCATGATCCCCAGCGGGATGGCATCATTAAATATTTTATTTTCACGTTCAAGCTCTATCACCGACTTTTGGATGATTTGTTTAACCTGTATAATTTCTTCAACACATGAAATCATGGGAATAAGCAATTTAGTATTACCAAAGACGGCTGCCCTTAAAATAGCTTTTAATTGAGTGATAAACACTGATTCATTCTCAAGGCAGAAACGGACAGCCCTTAACCCCAAGGATGGATTGGCTTCTTCAACAACCGAAAGATAAGGATTAACCTTGTCCCCATTAATGTCAAGCGTCCGGATGGTTACACTGTGCGGCGCCATGAGCTCTACCAGTTCTTTGTATTTGGAAAAAAGCTCCTCTTCGGTAGGGAAGCGTTTAAGGTCAAGATACAAAAATTCCGTCCGGAAAAGCCCGATATCGGTTGCACCATAATCTTTCGCAGCCACTATTTCCTCTACAAGCTCAATATTGGCCATAAGATTTAATACAACTCCGTCTTTTGTGATGGCAGGCAGATGGGATTCTCTTTCTAAACCAGCCCTGTATACTTCAAATTTTAATTGACGGTCCACATAATCAAAAAGCGTATCTTCATCCGGGTTGATGATCAAAATACCGGCTGAACCGTCAACAATGAGGATATCATCATTTTTTACATTGACAGTAGCCTTACCAAGCCCTAAAACCGAAGGGATTTTCAATGATTTGGCAACAATGCTGGTATGAGAATCCTTCCCGCCCCGATCGGTAACAAATCCTTTTATCCGTTCAAGCTGAATCTGACTGGCATCGGCAGGCGAAATATCATGGGCCACGAGAATAACCCGCTTGTTAATATCTGATATTTTTTTATCCTGGGCTCCGATCAGATTTGACATGATTTTATCCATTACCTGATCAATATCATTTACCCTTGCTTTCAGATAAGAATCATCTATCTGCTGAAACATGGCTTTTGCTCTTCGGGATACTTTTCTTAATGCCCATTCAGCATTTATTTTATCTGTTAAAATAGTATCAATGGTCCGTCCATAAAGCATTTTATCCTCAAAAAGGACCATATGCGTTTCAAGGATATCGAGGTTATCTTCTATTGTTTTGTCAATAGATTCTATTATTCTCGCATAATCATTTTTGGCTTTTGCCACAGCCTGTTTGAACCTGTCGATTTCACTCGGAATCTGAGTATCGCTGATAGGGTATCGCTTGATCAGATTTACCCCTTCTTTATCAACAAGATAGGCTTTCCCTATGCAAATACCTGGGGACCCGCTGATTCCCTTGATAATTATTTGTCCGGAAGTTGATATATTCACTCCTGTGGTTCTCCAAAACCGGTTTCAAAAAAATCAATTATCCGTTCCAACACATCCATATCCTTATTATTTTCAATTTCAACCACAATATCTGTCCCATTAGCGGCACAAAGAGAAAGTATATCCAGAATGCTGGTTGCGTCCGCCTTTGTTGAATTTGCATGAAGCCATATACCGAATTGCGCCGATTCAGCTATTTGGGCGATTCTGGATGCAGGTCTTGCATGCATTCCCAACTCATTTTTTACCGATGTTGTGCGGATAGTAGCGATGCTGTCCTTCAATATTATTCTTTCTTAAGAAAAAAATTTAGCTTTCTTTATCTCTTTCGCGTGAAAATGTCAATGTCAGGATAACACGCATCTACTATTAAAAAAAAATCAGCCAGGTTAACTCATATGATGACGGCAGTCCCTGGTTATTTGGTCGATTAACAATCTTTACTCTAAAGAGGCTTGTTACCGGAAAACGGCTTGATTTGAGAAGAATCTATCGGGCAACCCCTTTTGAGAAATAATATACTGTATTTAAGGGTAATTTCTGAATTCCAAGCCTATCGATGATATCTTTTTTTGTTTCTTCAAGATTAGAAAATCCGTTTTCGGAATAATGAGATTTACAAAACATTTCACCCCATGAATTTATAAAAACGGCACTATACTCAGTAATTTTTTGCTGTTGTCTTGGCGCATAAAAATTGATGGAAATAAACAAAGAAATGATTCTGCTTTTTGACAACAATTTATCAAAACCGATTTCATGTCGCAAAAAAGGGCTAAAAAATTCATTCATGGCTTTGAACAATTTACGGATATCATCAAACGTCACAAAGGTAGCGTTTGGAATAAGATGAATAATTGTTTCATTGTTATACAGGGAATTGTTAATCAACCAGGCACCGGCTTCTTCAATTGTATCCGCCTTGATCAGAGATTCTTCCTGGATTTGATGGGATCTGGCATTTTTATTGATCAGTTCCCATATTCCGGTTTTGCTTGTATTTTTTATATATTTTAAGTGTAACCCCTGAAAATGCCTGTCACTCTTTGATATGAGAAGAACCTTGCCGACTTTACCGGGTTGTTTTGAGAATTCAATAAGGATTTTTCTGCCGAGAACAGTCCGGTCCTCAGTGCTGATCGTAAACCGCCCCTTAAAATTACGTTCGAAATTGATATTGATGGCCTTATATTTCTGAATCATAAATTTTTCTATGGTGAGAGAGAGGTTTACAATATCAGTATATTGCCAGGATTTAAACCCGCCGATTTTAAAGATTTCGGACTTATCCCACCCCCATTTGAGCATACATTCCTCAAAAAAAATTTTTCTCAGCCCAAAGACCGTATTGTTAATTTCAGAATCCTTTGAAATGCCGAGTTTCAAAAAAAAGCAGGTTAAAAGTAGTGAGACCGCATCTTTATCTTCCGAGCCATTAAAATAACGGATAAGATGATTTAAAAGAATGTAATAGGAATCGTTTTGGGCAAGATTTAGACGGGTTCCTGAATTCATCCATGCATCTTTATACTTATTACACAAAAGAGATTCTCTGCCGTACTCACAAATATATTTTTCAAGAAGCGCCATTTTAATAACAGACTTAAAAGGGCTTTTAAGCCATTTAAACATCTGCCAGATGGAGGCACCGTAATATTCGGTGGTCGGGACGGCATGAATATCCCCAAGATCAATATACCGCATTGGGTTCGAAATATCAGCAACTCCCGGTAAAAGATTATTATAATAATTCAGGCTGATGGATGTCGGGAGAACACACCAGAGAGGTATTTTCCCTGCCACATGGATCATGGTTCTGTAAAATTCTTCTTTTAAAATCCTGGATTGAGCAGAACCGGAGCTTTCTGTAGTGGAGTCTCCGAAATCATTATTTTTTGCTTTTTGGATATCCACCAAAAAAAAGGTTATCTTGGTTTCAAATTCTTCCCACGCCATCAATTCTATCATTTCAAGTTTGTTTCTCAGAAGGTCAAGCATGTCTGCTTTGAATTGTTCCTCATGGATACAGACCCAGTAGTCGATATCGGATGTTGCCGTCTGAGCAATGGACCCTGTACTTCCTATGGTAAAAACGCCCTGAATCAAAGGATTCAAAGAATGCCGCATAATGATTTGATCTTTTTTAATATATTGTCTGAGAATATCCCTGGTTTCCAAACTTGGAAGATAATCATAAATCCCGGCCGGTGTTTTGATATCAACTGCCTCAAGTCCGGAGAACCCTATGTTTTCATGAAGTAAGAATGGTATGATCTGAAACAAATCAGCCTGTTTTTTTTTGAATATATCAAAAGCGGTTAATAAGCTGAGTTGATTTTGTTTTAAAAATTTTGTTTCCCCGTAATGAACAAATTCAGAAAAAATCAGCATATTAATTTCTGCTATCATCTGTTCATTCAAGAGCGGCATATCTTCCAATGAAAGTTGAAATTGTCTGGCATTAGAATTCATATTATGAGTTCGAATACTGAATTTTAAGCTGGCAGGCAATCTGCAAAACCTGGCTGAAACTTCTGAAAAATCCGTATGATCAATATTTGCATGGACAAAGGACACAGCTGCTATTGAAGAATAGGAAAAAGATGACCCGGATAGATCGGCCTGATTAAACGACGTCTTTGAAATTAAAGCATTCAGAAACGGAGCATCCTTTATTTGCGCATGATTAAAATTGCTGTTAAAAACAGATGTTTTTTGAAAACTGCAATTTTTAAATACTGCGCTCTCTGCATTCACATTTATAAAAACCGCATCATCAAAATTTGCAGATTCAAATTGAGCTTGCCGCATATCAATATGATAAAAAATTGTCTTTTTATAAGATCCGTTAATAAACAAAGACCTTGAAAAATCACAATTATCAAAAACGCACAAATTAAAAAAAAGGGCCGGTGCAACATACTTAGAAGAAGACAAGTTTGCCTGTTTTATGGTTTCTCCATTAAAATTGAAAGCTGCTGGTTGTTTTATATTTTTTAAGGCCTCCAATCTTTTATAGGGGGAGTCTTTAAAAAAAGATTTAATAATACCGGTATCTTTATTGGTTTCCTTTCCCAGCTTCTGAACAATGTATTCAAATTCCGTTTCAATGCTCTTTTTTTCCTGCAATAAAAAAGAATTGGTTTTTTCGATAAACCGGGTGACATCTTCTCTGATATTGTCGTTTGTGACGTTATCGTAATTTTTCAATATTTTTAAAACCCGCTCAGGCCTTTTTTTAATGATCCCAAGAATGCAGGAAAGATTCACATCTAAATTTGTAATTTGATATTTTTCTTTATTCAGGGCCATATCCTGGATAACAAAAAACGACATCCTGGACAGGGTTGACAATTCTTTATGAATCATCGGCATCAGTAACGGAAAATTATCCCTCACCATTTCAAGCAGGGTATATAAAGGCAGTTTTCCTGCCACAACAAGGGCTTTGAAAGCTTGAAAAGCTTCTTCAAGGTCACATTTATAGAGTATTTCCAATATGGGATAAAACACATCAGCATAAGTCCCCATGAAAGATTTCTCAATAATCTCATAGATAACCAATCTTATTTTCCGATTATCTTCCATGGATAAAAGCCGGTTCAATAGATCAGAGGGGATTTTCGAAGATATCATGGCCATGGCTTTCAGCCCTCTGATTTTAATTTCAGGCACCTGAGACCGTAATTCAGTAGATTGAATTTTATCGGGATTCCGTAACTCTTCAGATATATTATACAAAAAAGGATCTGCATCTCTTTGACGGTCAAAAAGTGAAGCATAGAAATTGATAACCGCATCCCTTTGTTTGACGGATTTTAAAATACGGATAAATGAAAAGCCGAATCTCAGCCTGGCACCGGGTGTTTCCTGAAGATATTGGTCCACCAAGGCAAGACGTTTTAAATCGGAAAAGGTATTCATCATTTGTTCCATTGCAACAGGGCTTATGATGCCGTTATAAGCCGTCTTTAAGGCAAGATAAGGGCCTTTGCCTTCAAAATCGAACAAAAGTTTAAAAAAATATCCGGCTTCCTTTAACGGCATACCCGGTTTAATCTGTTCATATAATCTGTAACAGACAGACGCTGATGCCTTCATCCCTCTTAAATATTTTTCTTTATCATCCGGATCGGCTAAAAGACCGGCAATTTTGGATTGAATGAGGTCAAGGCTTTTTCTTGCTTCATTTCTTACTGTAAATTGATGGGATTTAATTCCAGCTAAGGCAACAAATATAGCAAATTCAGGATCGGATTCGTCAGCGTCCCGGAGAGCTTTTATTTTTTCTTTTTCTGAAAAACCGGCCCATTTAGCTTCTATTTCAGCCTCTCTGTGGTGTTTTTGAATAAATTCCATAATGAATATGATTCCGATTTTTACATTTGAAAATAAAAATGATATAGGGATGTTTTTATTTATCCTATAATTAATAAACATTTATATCACAATAGAATAATTTATGAAATTATTTGAGTCGAGTGCCAATCCAAAAAACTTAAGCAACGCCTACACTTCGGAATCCATTGAGATCCTGAAAGGCTTGGACCCTGTAAAAAGAAGACCGGGGATGTATACGGACACATCGACTCCGGATCATCTGGCTTTTGAAGTGATTGACAACAGTGTGGACGAAGCGATCGCCGGCTATGCAACTCGAATCGACGTTGTTCTAAAGAATGACAATTCCGTGATCGTGACCGATAACGGACGGGGGATGCCGGTGGATATCCATCCTGAAGAAAAGGTGTCCGGGGTTGAACTCATCATGTCAACTCTCCATGCCGGAGCCAAATTCTCAAATAAAGATTACAGTTATTCCGGAGGGCTTCACGGTGTCGGCGTTTCTGTTGTAAATGCCTTGTCTTCAAATTTATCAATTCTTATCAAACGCAATGGCCGGGAATACCACATCGGTTTCAAAAACGGTTTTAAAACTGAGGATCTTTCTGTTGTGAATACTGCAGCCGGCAAAGAAACCGGAACTTCTTTGCATTTTTACCCGGACCCATCTTATTTTGATCGGCCCTTGTTTTCAAAATCAGCTTTAAAAACCGCTTTAAAATCAAAAGCAATTTTATGCAAAGGGCTTGTCACAACATTTTTTGATGAAGCATCCAATGAAAGAGATCTCTGGAAATATGACCAGGGAATTGATGAATATCTTAATGAATATTTCAAAGACTCCAAATGTATCTTCACAAAACCTTTTTCCGGTGATCTGAAAGGAGAAGATGTACATATTGCCTTTGCAGTAAACTGGACACAGGATTCAGGCCAGAACCCTCAGGAAAGTTATGTCAATCTCATCCCTACGAAACTTGGAGGGACTCATGTCAATGGATTCAGATCAGGCCTTCTGGAATCTGTAAGAGAATTCTGCAAGTTCCGAAATCTTCTGCCTAAAGGGTTTTATCTTGCACCTGAAGATATCTGGGACAACGTTGCCTATATCCTGTCCGTCAAGCTGTCTGATGCCCAGTTTTCAGGTCAGACAAAAGAAAGGCTTTCTTCCCGACATTGTGCCAACCTGGTTAATATACAGATCAGAGATGCGTTTACCCTCTGGCTCAATCATAATGTGGATGAAGGTGAAAAGCTTGCGGCCATAGCCTTTGAAAATGCCAAAGACCGCATGAAAAAGGCAGACCGGATAACGAAAAAAAAGAGTTCCAACGGGACCACCCTGCCTGCCAAATTATCTGACTGCACCAGTATGGACCAAAGCCGCAGGGAATTGTTTTTTGTTGAAGGAGACTCTGCCGGAGGATCGGCCAAACAGGCAAGAGACAGGCGTTTCCAGGCCATCATGCCGTTACGGGGTAAAATTCTCAATACCTGGGACCTGGATTCATCGGAAATCATCGAATCCAGAGAAATCAGGGATATTTCCCAGGTCCTGGGAGTTTCACCCGGATCTGAAAATATTTCAAACTTAAGATACAATAAAATCTGCATCCTTGCCGATGCCGATTCCGACGGACTGCATATTGCAACATTGCTGTGTGCTCTTTTTCTGAAACATTTTTCACCCATCGTCAAACAAGGGCATGTGTTTGTGGCCATGCCGCCCTTGTTTCGGATCGATGTCGGCAAAGAAGTATTCTACGCATTGGATGAATCAGAAAAAAATAATATCGTTAAACGAATTACCAAGCGTAAAAAATATGGAAAAATCAATATTCAACGGTTCAAAGGTCTCGGTGAAATGAATCCGGCGCAGCTGAAGGAAACTACAATTTCACCGGATTCAAGAAGGCTTGTCCAGCTATCCGTCAACCAGGATTCCGAAGATGCACTAAAGCAAGTGTTTGATATCATGGACATGCTTCTTGGCAAAAAACGCATAAAGGATAGAAAGATCTGGATAGAAACCACCGGCAATATCAAAGAGATTGAATCATGAAAGAAATCCTTCCCTCTGCAATAGAAGATTATGAAAAAATACCCTTTCAGGAGTTTGCCACAAAAGCCTATCTAAATTATTCCATGTACGTTATCCTGGATCGTGCATTGCCTCATATCGGGGACGGATTAAAACCAGTTCAGAGAAGAATTGTTTATTCCATGAGCCAATTGGGCTTATTATCCACGGCCAAACATAAAAAATCCGCCAGAACCGTGGGTGACGTTCTGGGCAAATTTCATCCCCATGGTGATACCGCCTGTTATGAAGCCATGGTTCTCATGGCCCAGCCATTTTCTTTAAGATATCCTCTGGTGGATGGCCAGGGAAATTTTGGTGATCCAAACGACCCCAAATCTTTTGCCGCCATGCGATATACAGAATCAAAGCTGTCTAAATATGCGGATATTTTTCTTTTGGAGCTGGATCAGGGAACCACGGACTGGGTTCCCAACTTTGATGGTACCCTTGAAGAACCCTCCCTTCTTCCGGCCCGGCTTCCCAATCTTTTACTAAATGGGTCCACAGGAATTGCTGTGGGCATGGCAACCAGCATCCCGCCCCATAACCTGAGGGAAGTGGCCAATGCCCTGATACACTTGATTGATAACGAAGACTCAAACATTGAAAAACTCTGTCGTTTTATCAAAGGCCCAGATTTTCCGACAGAGGCGGAAATCATAACTTCTGCCCAGGAGATTCTGGATATGTACCACTCCGGAATGGGAAGGATCAAAATGAGAGCCAGATATCATGTGGAGGATTCTGAAATTATTTTCACCGCCCTGCCCTATCACTCATCGACAGAAAAAATAATTGAACAGATTGCTGCGCAGATGGCAGAAAAAAAACTTCCCATGATCAGTGATATCCGGGATGAATCCGATCACGAAGAAGCTACCCGTCTCGTAATTACTCCAAAATCCGGCCGTGTTGACCTGAACGCGTTGACTGACCATTTGTTTGCAACCACAGATCTGGAAAAATCTTTTCCCGTTAATATGAATATGATCGGTGTCAACGGCAAACCCCAGGTCAAAAACCTATTCACTTTTCTGACCGAATGGCTCGAATTCAGGGCGGACACCGTACGCAAAAAATTAAATTTCAAACTTAAAAAAATTATAGAACGTCTTCATATCCTAGAAGGACTTTTAATCGCTTTTCTGAATATTGATGAGGCGATACGGATCATCCGGAACTCGGATCATCCGAAAAAAGATCTCATAAAAGCCTTTTCACTTTCTGAAACCCAGGCCCAGGCCATCCTTGAAATCAGACTGCGTCAGCTCGCACGGCTTGAAGAAATAAAGCTTAAAGCCGAAAAGGAAGAACTGGAATCTCAGAAAGATTCCCTGGAAAAAATCCTAGAAAATGAAACTATTTTTAAAGAATATATAAAAGAAGAAATCCGATCGGATGCAAAAGAGTATGGAGATAAAAGAAGATCCCCCATAAAAGAGCGTAAGGAAGCTGAAAGATTTTCAGTCATTGATGTTATGGATGTGGAACCCGTGTCCATTATTTTGTCAAAAAACGGGTGGATCAGATCTGCAAAAGGCCATGACATCAATCCCCTGTCGGTAAAATTTCTTTCCGGTGATTCTCTTCTGGGCTGTCTGCGGACAAAAAGCGACAAACCCATTGTCTTTCTGGATGATACCGGAAGAAGCTATATGCTTTATTCCCATTCTCTCCCTTCTGCAAGGGGGAATGGGGAACCCCTGACCGGACATCTGTCCATCCAGCCGAATTCCCATATCCGATATATGTTATCGGGTGAGAATCATCAGTATTTTCTGGTCGGGTCCGACAATGGATATGGCTTTATCATAAAATTTGAAGATTTCATGACCAGTTTTAAAAACGGTAAAGCGGTTGTGAATATAAAAAATAACCATGAATGTTTGGAACCCGATGGTGTCCACGATCTTGAAAAAGACCACATCCTTGCAGTAACAAACAAAGGCCGGATTTTGATTTTTCCGCTCAGTCAACTGCCCTACCTGAAAAAAGGGCAAGGAAATAAAATCATTTCCATCCCGGAAAAAGAAATGGTTTCAGAACCCCCTGAATTGCTTAAATTTCTCAAAGTATTGCCGGAACATGTGAATATTGTTATACATTCCGGGAAACATGCGTTGAAATTGAGCCCGGGCAATCAGAAAGATTATACCGGAATGCGCGGCCAGCGAGGGAAAAGGCTGCCCCGGCCATATATGAATGTGGATCGGGTGGAAATCATTCCGAATGAACCAATTAATGTGGAAAAATGAAAAAATTTTATAATAACCATTTTATTTCATTAACTCTTATCCTCTTATCATTAATTTTCACTTTTTTCTCCATTCTGATCCAAAAAAAGGATATCGGTTCTGATTTAACGACTTTTGAAAGAATTAAAAAAACCGGAATACTCCGGTTGATCACGGATAATTCGATTAATACATACTATTATTCCAATGGAGAGCCTGTCGGGTTTGAATATGAGCTTGCCGGAGCTTTTGCTGATTTTCTCAATGTGGAAATAGACGTTGTAACTCCCGGCTGGAACAATATGCTTCTCACTCTTGAACAAGGAAAAGGAGATTTCATTGCCGCCGGCCTTGTCATCACACGGGACGGGCTTGAAAAAGTCAATTTTTCCATTCCCTATATGACCATCCGTCAGCATGTGATTCATCATAAACAAGATTTAGGACCTGAAAAAATTGAAGATCTGAAGACTCTCACCATACATGTAAACCGTGATACTTCATTTCATTCGCGGCTCAGCGAACTCAAAAAATCAGGCATTGGTTTAAACTACACGCTTTATGATAATGTATCAACCGAAGAACTGATCCGCATGGTTCAGGACAAAGATATCAAATATACCATTGCCTCCAATACCCTTGCCCAGATGAGCCGGAGATATTATCCGGATATCCGGATCGGCATTCCGATCCAGGAAAAGGAATCTCTTGCCTGGGCGGTCAGCAAAAAGGACCCGGATATGTTGGAGCAGGTCAACAAATTTTTTCTGTATGCTGCTCAAACAGGACTGTTAAAAAGGCTTTCCGATAAATATTTTTCAAATATCAGAGATCCGGACCCCCTTGATTTGCAAAAATTCCATGAGCGGATTGAAACAAGGCTGCCCGAATATAAACAGCTAATCTATAAAGAAGCCATAAAACAAGGACTTGACTGGAAGCTTATCGTCGCCATTGTTTATCAGGAATCCAAATTTGATCCTGAAGCAACAAGCACGAACAATATCAAAGGCCTTATGCAGGTAACCTCTGTTGCGGCTGAGGAACTGGGAATAACCGATTCCTTAAAACCGAGCACAAGCATAAAGGCGGGGATTCAGTATTTTGATAAAATGATGAAAAAATTTGATCATGTTGATAATCATCATGAAAAAATTTCCTTTGCCTTGGCCAGTTACAATGTGGGTTACGGCCATGTGTCCGATGCCGTGCAAATTGCAAAAGACATGGGGCTTGATCCAACCAAATGGCAAAGCCTGAAAAAAACACTGCCCCTCTTGTCAAAACCCAATTATTACACCAAAGCAAAACATGGATACACCCGGGGCTGGGAATCAGTCCAGTATGTCGAACGTATCCTTACCTATTATGACATGCTCAAACAAAAAGAATATAATTAAAAGGAAAATAAAGAATTTGACTTGATACATTCAATTTACTACTTAAAAATTGATATTTTTTTTTGAAAGACAACTATAACAGATTAAGACTTAAGAGCGATATCCATGACAACAAAAATACTGATCAATGCTTTGGATTCTGATGAAAACAGAATTGTTGCACTAGTCGATAACAAACTGGAACAATTTCATATTGAAACCGCAGCCAAGGAAGTCACACAGGGGAATATCTATAAAGGAATTGTGACACGGGTCGAGCCCAGCCTTCAGGCAGTCTTTGTCGATTACGGTGCTGCAAAAAACGGTTTTCTTCAAAAAAATGAAATCCATAAAGATTATTTCCAGGATGTGGAAAAAGGCGAAAAAGCCTTGTTTAATCTTATACGAAAAGGCCAGGAACTGATTGTTCAGGTCACAAAAGACCCCATTAATCAGAAAGGGGCCATGCTGACGACCTTTATTTCTCTTCCCGGAAGATTATCTGTTCTGATGCCCGGCACCGACACAAAAGGGGTATCCCGAAAAATCACGGATGAAACAGAAAGAAAACGCCTTGTCGGCATTATCAAAAAAATGGAAATTCCCGCAGGATTCGGAATGATTGTCCGCACTGCTGGAAAAGATACTACCAAAACCATGCTCATGGCGGATTTAAAATACCTGATGCGGGTTTGGAAAAACATTGATAAAGAAGCTGTTAATAACACCGCGCCTTCACTTTTATACCGAGAGCAGACCCTTGCCGTGAGATCTCTGAGGGATTATTTCACATCCGATGTCAATGAAATCCTGATCGACAGCCCTGAAGTTTATAAAGAAGTGCTCGATTTCATGGATGTCATTGCCCCGAAACAAAAAAGAATCGTCAAGCTTTTTACAGGTGAAAAACCCATATTTACAAAATACCAGCTTGAAGATCAAATCGCATCGATCTATAAAAAAGAAGTCGCTCTTAAATCAGGAGGTTTCATCGTTATCGAACAGACCGAAGCACTCGTATCCATTGATGTCAATTCAGGAAAATCCACTAAAAAGAAAAATATTGAAGAGACTGCTTTCCATACCAATTTTGAAGCCTGCGAAGAAGCGGCAAGGCAATTGAGACTCAGGGATATGGGCGGGCTGATCATCATCGATTTCATAGACATGAAAGATTCCCGTCATAAAGCCGAAATTACCAAAACACTGAAAAAACATTTGAAATCCGATAAGGCCAAAACAAAGGTCGGCGGCATTACTTCCTTTGGCCTGCTTGAAATGTCCCGGCAGCGTATCCGGCATTCCATTACATTCGGAAGTTATGAAACCTGCCCGCATTGTAATGGCAGGGGCCAAATCCCCTCGGTGGAAACCCAAGGGCTTGCTTTTTTAAGACAGCTCAACCTGAAAACACTGAAACCAGAAATAAAAGAGGTAACAGGGCAAATCCCTGTAGAGGTGGCAAATTATCTGTTAAACCGCAAAAGACACGAACTATCTGAAATTGAAGAAAAAAGAAAGGTATTAATTACAATTGAAGGAGACCAGACCATGGTGTCCGGGGAGAATAAAATTGTCATCATTCCCCAAAAACCGGTTGAAGACCCTTCTTGACATAAATCATTCTATTGTGTATCTGAAACAATTCAAATTATTGATTGGTAGAAGGGGGCATTATGCTCCTTAATAAAAAATATAATTTATCACACATAACGGAGGATTGAGTTTAATGAGCATCGCATATGCAATGGGACAAGCTGGCGGGCAAGCAGGCGGACCTGCCGGAGGACTGACACAATTTTTACCCATCATTATTTTATTTGCAATTTTTTATTTTCTTTTAATCAGGCCTCAGCAGAAAAAAGCAAAAGAACACAGGGAAATGATTGCCAATCTGAAAAAAGGAGCCAGAGTTCTGACAGCAGCCGGAATCTATGGAACCATCCAGTCCATTGATGAAACCACCATTGGTCTTGAAATTGCCGAAAAGGTAAAAATCAAAATTTCCAGGGCCAGTGTCGCTGCCGTTGTATCAGAAGACGATTCATTTCCAAAGGAAGAAAAAAAGAAATAACAAATCCATTAGGAGCAATGAGATTGAAACCGCTTACCTTTAAAATTGCATTGTGTATCGGAGTGACCCTGGCATCTATTGTATGGATGATGCCTACCTTTTATAACATCTGGCCCCATAAAAAAATCAACCTGGGCTTGGATCTTCAAGGAGGGCTGCATCTTGTCCTTGAAGTTCAGAGTATTAAAGCTGTTGAAACAGAGGTTGAAAGAATTATCCAGGACATGAAAAAGCAGCTTAGAGACGATGGGACCAAGCATTCAGGTATCTCCCGTCAGAATGACAACTCGATTCTGGCAAAATTTGAGGGAGAAAAAGATAAATCAGGCTTTGAAGCGACTCTTTCCAAATACTATAAGAATCTTGTTATTGATTCATCCCAGGCAGAAAATAATATTTCAACCTATGTCTTGAAATTGCCGGAAAATGAAATCGCAGAAATTAAAAAAATGGCCGCCCACCAGGCTTTGGAAACCATCCGAAACCGAATTGATGAATTTGGCGTGAGTGAGCCGGATATCAGAATCCAGGGAGAGAACAGGATTCTTTTGCAGCTGCCGGGAGTAAAAGACCCGGAAAGGGCAAAAGCCCTGATCGGTAAAACCGCTCAGCTAACCTTTCAGTTGGTTGATGACGATGCGGATATGGCCTCTGCCATGAGCGGTTCTGTTCCTGCAGGAGATGAAATCCTGTACCAGGAAAAAATAAACTCAGCATCCGGGGCAACAGCCAAAACGCCCTATTTAATACAAAAACGAGTCCTTCTGGACGGCAGCCTGTTAACCAATGCACGGGTTGAATTTGATAATTACCAGCGCCCTCAGGTGGGCATTGAATTTGACAGACAGGGAGCAAAAATATTTGACCGTATCACCGGTGAAAACATTCATAAACGGCTGGCCATCATCCTTGATAAAACCGTTTACTCCGCCCCGGTCATTCAGGACCGGATTGCCGGAGGAAAAGCCGTGATTACCGGAAGCTTTACACTGAACGAAGCCAAAGACCTTGCTATTGCGTTAAGGGCCGGTTCTCTGCCGGCACCTGTGAATATCATCGAAGAACGAACAGTAGGACCATCCCTTGGTGCAGATTCCATTCGTATGGGTCTTCTTTCAACTTTTGTCGGCGGGCTTTTTGTTGTATTGTTCATGGCAGTCTACTATAAAAAAGCTGGCATGATTGCAAATTTCGGCCTTATTGTTAATATGCTGATGATCGGCGGAGGACTGGCAGCTTTCCAGGCAACACTGACCCTGCCGGGTATTGCCGGAATTATTCTCACCATCGGTATGGCTGTAGATGCCAATGTTTTAATTTATGAACGGATCAAAGAAGAGATAAAAATCGGAAAAACTGCACTGGCTGCCGTCAATGCCGGTTTTGAACGTGCGGCGGTCACAATTATTGATTCCAATCTGACAACTCTCATAGCCGCTGTTGTGCTTTATCAGTTCGGTACCGGTCCCATAAAGGGGTTTGCCGTTACCTTGACCATCGGACTCATCGCCAGCCTTTTTACGGCACTGATCCTTGCAAGAGTTCTGTTTGATCTTGCTTTAAAAAACAATCCATCATTGAAATTAAGTATATAAAGGAATTACAAAATGCAGCTTATTAAGCCTGATATCAATATTGACTTCATGGGTAAACAAAAAATTGCATTTATCCTGTCCGCCATTTTGCTCATCATCAGCATTGGTTCATTGATTATCCATAAAGGCCCTAATTTCGGAATTGATTTTGTCGGCGGCACCTTAATTCAGATAAAATTCTCAGAACCCGCTCCCATCGAAAAGATAAGGGACGCCCTGGGGAATATTGGCATAAAAGAAGCTTCCGTTCAAAACATAGGACATGAAAAGGACAATGAATATTTAATCCGTATGGCCGGATCTGAAATGACAAATTCTGGATTGTCTCAGACTCTGGCAGAGGCAATTAAGGCATCTACCGGCGCTGTTCCTGAAATCCGCAGAATGGAAGTGGTTGGGGCTCAGGTTGGGGATGATCTTGAAAATAAAGCCCTTCTGGCTCTTTTTTATTCAATTTTATTCATGATGATATATATTTCCGCCCGGTTTGAAAATGCCCTTTTATTATCTGCTGTGACAGCTGGCGCAATAATGACGGTTGTTTATTTCCTTTCTGTCTTCAATGCCGGGATCGGTATTCTGATACTTGCCGCCCTGGTTGTTTCCCTGGTTGTTTTCTGGATATTTAAGCTCAAATATGCCATTGGCGCTGTTGTTGCTCTAATCCATGACGTCATGATGATCATTGGGGTTTTTTCCGTTCTGAATCTTGAATTTTCCATACAGGTAAATGCGGCATTATTGACCATCATCGGGTTTTCTGTAAACGACACCATTGTTATCTTTGACAGGGCAAGGGAAAATATTAAAAAAGCAGATCCTTCGGAATCATTGTCAAATATATTTAACAGAAGTATCAATGAGACCCTGTCAAGAACCATCCTTACATCGGGCACTGTCTTGATTGTGGTTCTTGCATTGTTTTTTCTGGGTGGCGAAATTATCCATAATTTTGCCTTTGCCATGCTGATTGGTATTATTTCAGGGACCTATTCCACGGTTTATATTGCAAGCCCCATCGTTCTTGCAGTTGAAAAAAAATAAAAACGGGTCTTTACAAAAACCCGGGGGGAATCATGGGGATTTTAATTAATCCCCATTTTTAATATGCAGGATTCTTATAATAAATATCTGCCCTGGTTTGTGTTAAGGGAAATTCCATTTTTAGGGAACACCCTGTATAAAAAGCTGATTGATCATTTTCAATCCCCTGAAAATATATTGACAGCTACTGAAACAGACCTTGGCTCTGTTGATAAAATTACAGAAAAAATCATTCATGGCATTATCCATCATAAACCATTTATTGATAAAGCCAAAACAGAACTGGAGCATATTTTTAATCATCATATCAGTATCGTGACACTTTCGGATTCTTTTTATCCGGTCCTTTTAAAACAGATCCCGGACCCACCCCCGGTTTTAACCTATTATGGAACCCTTGACAAAGAATCTCCCTGTGTGTCCATTATCGGGTCCCGGACTGCAACTTCCTATGGTCTGAGCACTGCGGAAAACTTGTCGTTTAAGCTCTCTTCACAAGGATTCCAGATCGTCAGCGGCCTTGCCAGGGGGATTGATGCCATGGCCCATAAAGGCGCCCTGAAAGCAAAAGGAAAAACCATTGCCGTACTGGGATCCGGATTGAAAAAAATATATCCAAAAGAAAATGAAGCTCTTTTTTTTGAGATTGCGGAAAGTGGTACTATTTTTTCTGAGTTCAAGGTCAATGCCGAACCCTTGCCTCATCATTTTCCGGTTCGAAACCGGATCATTGCGGGTCTTTCCTGCGGAAGCATTGTGGTTGAGGCTGCTAAAAGAAGTGGTTCATTGATTACGGCAAGACTTGCCGCAGACTATAACCGGGAAGTATTTGCCGTTCCCGGAAGCATAAAATCAAAAAAAAGCGAGGGAACCCATTCTCTTTTAAAACAGGGAGCAAAGCTTGTTGAAAGTGAAACAGACATTATTGACGAGCTTTATCATTTTGTTCATAAAAAAAATGAGGGCTCAGATCGTCCAAAAAACCCGGAGGTCCAAAATTTGAAATATTCAAAGGACCGCCCTATCATTTTAAATTGTCTTGAGCCTTATCCGGTTCATATTGATATTATCATTGAAAAAAGCGGAATGAACAGTTCGGACGTGGCCTCCCAATTGCTTGACCTTGAATTGGAAGGCATAATAACCCGTCACCAGGGTAGCTGTTATTCTATTTCGGAGGATTATCATTGAAAAAACCCCTGATCATTGTAGAGTCTCCAACCAAAATTAAGACATTGAAAAAATATGTCGGCAATGAATTTAATATTGCCGCCAGTGCTGGTCATATAAGAGACCTTCCTGTTAAGACGCTTGGCATTGATATTGAAAACAATTTTAAAGCCAGCTATGTCAATATCAAGGATAAATCAAAAATCATTGCAAATTTAAAAAAACTGGCTGAAGATGCGCAAGATATTTATCTTGCGCCTGACCCGGATAGAGAAGGTGAAGCCATTGCCTTTCATATCATGGACATACTCAAATCCAAAACCAGACATTTCCATCGGGTACTGATCCATGAATTAACAAAAAAAGGAATCGAAGAAGCTCTCCAACATACCCAAGTACCGAATGTCCATAAATATGACGCCCAGCAGGCCAGAAGAAAGCTGGACCGTCTGGTCGGATATCAGATATCCCCCCTTTTGTGGCAAAAAGTGCAAAGAGGGCTCAGTGCCGGCAGGGTTCAATCGGTTGCTGTAAAAATTATCTGTGACCGGGAAAGAGAAATCCGAAAATTTGTCCCTGAAGAATACTGGACCATTACCGCAGACTTATTGGCTCTGCTGCCACCGGAATTTAAAGCCGAACTCATTAAAATCAACAATAAAAAAGTAAAAATATCGAATGAAACTCAAGCCCAGGCAATTTTTCAGGATCTTGAAAAAGCAGCATTCTTTGTCAGTGAAATAAAAGCTAAAACAGTCAAAAAAAATCCCCTCCCCCCTTTTATTACAAGCAAACTGCAACAAGACGCCATCAACCGGCTTAAATTTTCTGCTAAAAAAACAATGGTGGTTGCCCAGCAGCTCTATGAAGGTGTTGAAATCGGAACCGGCGGGCCTGAAGGTCTGATCACCTATATGCGAACGGATTCCATCAGGATATCACCAGATGCAGCCAATGAAGCCCAAACGTATATTTCAAAGACCTGGGGAACGGATTATGCACTCAATTCTCCCCGGTTCTTTAAAAACAAAAACAATGCCCAGGATGCCCATGAGGCCATTCGGCCCACATCGGTTTTTAATACGCCTGAAAAACTGAAAAATTTCCTGACGCCGGATCAGTTCAGGCTCTATGACCTGATATGGAAACGGTTCGTGGCTTCTCAGATGGCACAGGCCCTTATCGATCAAAAAACCATCCTGATCCAAGCCACGGAAAAATATCTATTTTCAGTCAGCGGTTCAACCGTAAAATTCCCCGGCTTTATGACATTGTACTCACTGCCTGAAGACATTAAAGAACCCGATATCCAGAGTCTTCCCGAAGTGGAAGCAGGATCAGCCTTAAAGACCTTGCAGATCCTTCCAAAGCAGCATTTTACAAAACCGCTGCCGCGTTTTACAGAGGCCTCCCTTGTAAAAGAACTGGAAAAAAACGGGATTGGTCGGCCCAGCACCTATGCATCCATTCTCACGGTTATCCGGGATAAAGGATATGTCGAGCTGATCAATAAATTCTTTGTCCCCAGTGAACTTGGCTTTATAGTCAATGACCTTCTTGTGTTATCCTTTCCCGGAGTCTTAAATATATCCTTTACCGCTTTGATGGAAAACAATCTGGATGATGTCGAAAGCGGTAAAATGGAAGAAGTTCAGCTATTAAAGGATTTTTATGCCTCTTTTAAAAAAAATCTGGATATGGCAAATGAACAGATGGTCAGCGTCAAAGGGGTGGGAATAGATACGGACCTGAATTGCCCGTCCTGTGGCAAACAATTAAATATCAAAATAGGACGCAACGGTCATTTCCTCGCCTGTACCGGTTATCCCGACTGTGCATTTACCAGCAATTATACGAGAGATGAAAAGGGTATTATTTCAATTCAGGAAAAATTTATTGATGATACAAAGGTTAAAGACTGCATAAAATGCGGGAAACCCATGATTCAAAAGGAAGGAAAATTCGGCCATTTCCTTGCCTGTACAGGATATCCTGAATGCAAGCACACCGAATCCATCAATGGGGATCAAAATAGTGTGGATATCGGTGTAAAATGCCCGGAAAAAGGGTGCACAGGAAATATTGTTGAAAAAAAATCAAAGCGGGGAAAGATTTTTTATGGATGCTCAACCTATCCGGATTGCAAATTTGCATCCTGGGATAAACCGGTGAATAAACCCTGCCCGGATTGTGCGTCACCCTATCTTGTTGAAAAGGAAAGCAAACGGGAAGGAAAGCTCCTGAAATGCCCGAACCGGGAATGTACATTTAAAGAAAACCAATAATAATATGAATTATTTTTTCTTTCCGGCCCAGCGGTGAATGGCTTGAAAAACAACATCCCTTTTTATGGGCTTTGTTAAAAAATCATCCATTCCTGCTGCAGTACATTTTATTTTAAAATCATCCAGGACATTGGCTGTTAATGCGAGAATCGGAATTTTCGGCAATATAATATTTTTTTCTTCAAAAGAACGAATCTGTCTTGTGGCTTGAAATCCGTCCATTTTCGGCATATTGATATCCATAAAAATCAAATCATAGGCATCGGGCTTTGCTGTATATTTTTTAACGGCTTCCCTTCCGTCTCTGGCAATATCGATCATATACCCTGCCTTGGAAAGCATGAGTTTAGTCATTTTCTGGTTAACGGGGTTATCTTCAACAAGGAGGATGGAAGCTGCATATTTTTTATTTTCTGACAAAAGATGAGAGGTAAGGATTGGGGCTGAAGAATCTGACAAATGAGGTTTTTCATCTTCCATTCCCATAATATAAGAGAGCATTTCGAATAATTTTTTTTTCGATACCGGTGTCGGCAAATATCCTTTGAATCCGGCTCTGCTGAAAACATCCGCAATCCCTGGAACCGGGATCGAACAGGCTATAAAATCAAATGAATATGTGTTGGGGGAAAGACCAATAAGTTTATTGATTAGCTCATTTTCTGCTATCTTGACTGTCTTGCCGAAATCAATGATGGCAATATCAAACCGTTTTTCCGTATTTTTTTTCAGTTCAAATTCGAGCTCCGGCAGGATTACATGGGTGATTACCATGCCGGCGAGCCCTAACTCATGATACAATATATGATAGGTTTCATCAGAGGTTGTCGAAAGCAAAACCCTTTTTCCGTTCAATCTTGCAGGTCTGATTCGTTTTACCTTTTTATTTTCAGCAGTTTTATAACGGGCAGTGAAATAAAAAGTTGAACCCTTATTCAATTTACTCTCGGCCCATAAATGGCCTCCCATCTTTTTGGCAATATTCCTGCTGATGGCAAGCCCAAGACCAGTCCCGCCATATCGGTTGGTAATATCATCTTCAGATTGAACAAAGGGTTTGAATATTTTTTCTAATTCGTTATTTGCTATACCGATTCCAGTGTCTGTGACGCTGACGATCAGTTTTATATGATCCTGATCAATTTGTTCGGAATCAAGACATACTTTAATGATTCCCTCTTTTGTGAATTTAACCGCATTTCCCAAAAGATTCAGCAATACCTGTCTAAATCTGTGTGGATCTCCTGTAAGCTGGCCCGGGATACAATCTGCAATCGAGCAGAGTAATTCAACCTTTGATTCGTCCACCTTGGTTCTCACCATATCAATGGTTTCAAAACAAAGCACTTCAGGATCAAATCCGATATGCTCAAGGGTTAGTTTGCCGGCCTCAACTTTTGAAAAATCAAGGATATCATTAACCACTGACAAAAGCGTTTCACAGGAAAATCTTGCATTTTTCAAAAATGATTTTTGCTCATCATTCAACGGCGTATCCAGCAGCATGTCGGTATATCCGACAATTCCATTTAATGGTGTCCGGATTTCATGACTCATGCTAGCAAGAAAAAACGTCTTGGCTTTTGAGGCTTCCTTTGCTTCTCTGGCAAGCATATTGGCCCGTTCAATGGTAGCGCACAATTCCTGATTGGTTTTCTTGAGACTGATAACGTTTTTTTTCTCTCTTGCAATCCTGCTGATTCTTGCAAGAGCGGAATTCATGCTGAAAGGTTTTGTCATATAATCTGAAGCACCGGCATCCATGATATCGACATAGGAATAATCCGATGCATATCCGGTCATGATGATAAAATCAATTTCAGGATGACTGGGTTTTACTTTTTTAAGAAGATCGATACCGTCCATGCCCGGCATGGATATATCGGAAATAACCAGATCAAAAGGTTCAGTCTCAATCAGAGTCAATGCCGTTTCGCCTGTTTCAGCCTCCCTGCAGTAAAAACCTGCTCTTCCCAGTGCCTTTACCAAAATCATTCGAAGGCTGATCTCATCATCCACGACAAGGATCTTTTGAATGGGGTTATCCTTATTATTTTGGAGAATATCAGGCATTGACTCTTTCAACATATTCACGGGTGCGGGTATCAATCTTTATCACCTGTCCTTTTTCAACAAAAGGCGGAACCTGAACTTCAAACCCTGTTTCAAGAATGGCAGGTTTAGTGCTTCCTGTCGCCGTATCTCCCTTTGCCCAGGGTTCGGATTCAACGACTTTCAGGTTGATAAAATTCGGCAGGGTAACAGCGATGGGGGCGCCATTAAACATAAGAATCGTGCAAAGGGTATTATCTTTTAAAAGATCGGTTACATCTCCCAATTGGTCTTTGGTCAGAAAATGCTGTTCATAATTGGAGGAATTCATGAAACAATAAGCATCTTTGTCCTTATACAGATATTCCATATCCTGCTCTTCAAGATCGGCTTTTTGAAATTTTTCACCTGAGCGGTATGTCCGCTCAAACTGGGCTCCGGTGATCATGTTTTTTAATTTGCATTTATACAGGGCCTGTCCTTTCCCTGGTTTTTTAAATTCAAAATCAACAATTACATAGGGTTCTCCGTCTATTTCAACTTTCAACCCCTTTTTCAAATCGCTTGATAAATACATGTAGCACTCCTCGTTTAACTGATAAAAAAAATGGCGATTAAATCATTTCTTTCTTTAAACATATTAATAATGAAATGGCAACCATCGGGTTAAAAACAACTTGCTTTTTTATCCGCTTTATAGGAAATATTGTGGTTCATAAAAAAACATCAAACAGGAACGATTCATGATTATAGTGATTGATTTCGGGTCGCAGTTCAACCAGCTCATTGCACGAAGAGTACGTGAACACAACGTCTATTGCCAGGTTGAGCCTTCCGACATAAGCGTCTCAAAAATCAGAGCCCTTGACCCGGAGGGGATCATTCTATCCGGCGGGCCTTCCAGTATATACGAAAACAACAGCCCGAGCATTGACAAGTCCATCTTTGATTTGGGTGTTCCTGTTCTGGGTATCTGCTACGGCATGCATTATATGGTTCATGCCTTAGGCGGAAAAATCAAAAAGGCTCAAAAAAAAGAATATGGTTTTGCAAACCTGGATGTAATGGATTCCCATCCTTTATTCAAAGATATGGGAACCGGTTTTCAGTGCTGGATGAGCCACGGTGATTCAGCTATGGAATTACCGGAAAATTTTGTGACGACCGCTTCCACTGGAAATACTCCCATTGCAGCCATAGCCAACCATGAAAAAAAATTTTACGGGCTTCAGTTTCATCCTGAAGTAGAGCATTCCATCAATGGATCCAAAATGATCGGCCATTTTTTATTTGATGTCTGCGGGTGTGGCCGGAGCTGGACCATGAAGTCTTTTTGCGATGGTGCAGTATCCCAGATAAAAACATCAGTGGGCAATAAAAAAGTGATTATGGGGCTCTCCGGCGGTGTTGATTCTTCTGTGGCCGCAACGCTTATCCATAAGGCCATCGGCAAAAATCTTTTTTGCATTTTTGTTGATAACGGCCTCTTGAGAAAAAACGAAAAAGAAACCCTGGAAATCAGTCTCATAAAAAACCTTGATCTGAATATCAGATTTGTCGATGCAAAAGAAAAATTCTTGTCTGCATTGGAAGGTGTAACCGATCCTGAAAAAAAACGAAAAATCATCGGCAGTCTTTTTATTGATGTATTTGAAGCAGAGGCAGCAAAGATTGAAGGTGCTGAATTTCTGGGTCAGGGAACCCTTTATCCTGATATTATTGAATCCAAATCAGCCTTTGGTGGTCCTACGTCCATCATCAAATCCCATCATAATGTCGGCGGACTTCCTGAAAAAATGAAACTCAAACTGATTGAACCCTTGCAACTCCTTTTCAAGGATGAAGTCAGAAAGCTTGGTAAAGAACTCGGCATTCATGATGACCTGGTATGGCGGCAACCCTTTCCCGGCCCCGGCCTTGCCATCCGGATCATGGGCGAACTCACGGCTTCCCGCCTTGAGATATTGAGAGAAGCAGATGCCATATTGCTGGAAGAAATCAGATTTGCCGGGCTTTACAGGGAATTATGGCAGTCTTTTGCCGTCCTTCTTCCTGTGAAAAGCGTCGGTGTTATGGGTGATAAACGCACTTTTGCCAACTGCATTGCCATCAGAGCGGTCACCAGCAATGATGCAATGACGGCCGACTGGGCAAGGTTGCCCCATGATCTTCTGGGTAAAATTTCCAATCGAATCATTAACGAAGTGGAAAATATCAACAGGGTTGTTTTTGATATTACATCAAAACCACCCGGGACCATTGAATGGGAATAACCGATTAACTACACTGTAATAAAAAGAGACCTCCATGAATTTAAAAGACTTCAGACCTGATATACCCGATTTTAAAGAAGAAGACCTGCAGGAAAAAAAATATAATATGGGAGGAGAGTCTCCGGTTCATCAACCGGAAATTCATGATATCCAAGATATTCATCATATTAAAATTGAAAAATTGTCCAGCAGGGTCACGATCTTCTCAATTATCCTTCCCTGTATCATGGCCGTCATCATCATTTTTGCTTATCTCGACTTAAGAGGGAAATTGGCTGATGCCGATCTTAACAAAAAAAATCAGGCGGAAAAACTCTCTCAACAATTTCAAGAACAGCTCGGTGCAATGGATGTCAAAATTGAAAAGAACCGGTTTGATCTGGAAGCCATGGATAAAAAAATCGTTGGCATGGAAGGTCAGATTGCAAAATTAACCACCTCAAAGGCCGACAACGCTTCCATCACCGAAAAATTAACCAAACTTGATGCACAAGTGACCAATAATACAAACCAAAATAAGCTGAATCTCCAGACCATTGAAAGGGTCAACAAAGAATTTGCCACTGCCCAGACCGGCATGCAAAGCGAACTGGACAAAAATATTAAAAATACCAAAGAAGAAATCTCAGCCTTTAAAAAGGAATTGGATGCAAAACTTGCAGGCATTGGGGAAGTCCAGAGAGACTTGAGTTTGATGGATAAGAAGCTCAAAAAAATGGAGCAGGACGGTCTCTCCCAGACCAAACTGGATGAAAAAATAAAATTTTTACGAGAAGAGTTGAATGCTAACACTGCTAAGCTTGACAAGCAGGTTCAAAACCTTGAGCTGAAACTAACCACCAATGTGTCAAGACTTCAGAAAGATATTGATGCATTGATTAATAATTCATCGCCTGCTCCTCAAAAAGCACCTTTATCGGAACCTGTAAAACCAAAACCCCAAGGAAACACCGACCCTTCTACCCCTACAACCATAAAACAAAAATCATTAACAGATTAATATGCTGATATGTTGATTTAAAGAGCCTTGTCCATCCTTTCAGAAACCAATAGCAGCCGGGTTCAGACAGAACTTCAGCTGTTAAATCAATATACTGATTTTTCGGCTGCATACCTGGCTGTTCAATATCTATTTCTTCACATCCAAAAATCCCCGGATACCATCAGAGAGCAAACCATTGCCGCTCTTTTCTCTATCCTTCAATCGCAACACCATGATTCGCAAAAGCAAGTTTTTTTTCTATACAAAGAAGCGGCAGATGCTCTTATTCAAATACCTGCCGATTCCACTCACCCCTTTTCCCTTCAAGTTCTTTCGAGCCTCCAGAATCTTATGGTTTCAACCACGGGAAAAAAGCACCGTGCCATCTCTGAAGCACTTGGCTCTTTGCCTTTAAACATTGTCGGTCCTAATATTGGAAAAAAATACACCATAGATTTCTTTCCAATTGATTTTTATTCATGTCTTGCTGTGCAGAAAGTTTTGGATATTGCCTCATATCGGTGGCAGGGCAGAACCTTGATTTATCAGTTAAAAAACGGCAAAATGCTTTGTATTAAATTCGCCAGAACAAGAGAAAATGTAAATGATCTGATCAGAGAGGCAGAATGGCTTGATTATTTGAATAAAAATCCTTTGTGCCAAGAGTCAGATTTTTTTGTTCCGAAACCTGTCTCCATTAATAATCAATATATCATCAAACTAAATCAGTTACCGGATTTTATCCTTAATAAAAAGAATATTTACCCTGATTGTCTTTCCATTATCTTTATTGCAAGGGAAGACTATTTTCATTATGCAAACGAGCCTTGCCATTTTCATGACCACGTCCAATCCATAAAAGAGGTTTACCAAAGGAATGCCTGGCTGCTTGGCAGGCTGACCTCCATGGGAATCATTCATACGGCAATCATTCCTCTGTTTCATAACAGGGCTCAGCAGTCAAGACGTCAGGACCAGGGCCTTTATATCTGGGAACAGGGAGGCAGACTGGATAAATGGCTTGAATCATGCAGCTATCCCAATTTTGCCAGATCCGGCCTAAGGGATTTTGAACATCTGAAACCTCTAAAAAACACAAAAGAGCTGCGTCATTTTATAGGTGAGCACCTGCTTGGGTTTATTCTTGTCATAGGGAGTTTTTTCAGAAATAAAGCTCCCAAAAAAAAAGGGTTTGACGAAAGCGGTAATCCATTGGATTTGAGGGCTCTCTTTGACAAACCTCTTTTTTTTGAAATGGTCACTGAAGTTGTGCGAAATTATTATCATGGAGTTACAGGAATCTTACCGGAAAATCTGTCCGTTTATTTTAACGAAACGCTGATTGATAAGCTTATAGAAAATATGGGTGTTGATCATCATATGGAAGAAATTCTGCGTATTCAGGATCAAACTGACATGAGCGATGTTGATTTTCAAAATTTTTTATTGACCAGGGGATATACAAAAAGTCTTTTGGAAACAACCCGCAAAGGTGAAAAAGATATTATTCTGAATACTGGCCCCCATCTAGGCGGCTTTAACCAGCCCATATCGGTTCCTGAGTTGATCGAATTTTTGTTCTGCCTGTCTTCTCTGTGCGTTTCAGACAGATTTATCATGGAAAATGGGTTGAAAGCATGTCGGAATTAAGGTATAAGATAATAATTCTTTGGGGACATCATATAAAGGAATTAAAATGTCTAAACAATACCCGGAATGCCCTCTCTATAACCATGCGACCTGCAAAGAATTACACAACAATAAATTATGCGCCATTATAAGAGAAGATAAAATCTGTTTTAAAAAACAGCAGAAACCTAAAAAAGATAATTCAACCGACACGCCAAACTGCTTGGTCCCAAGTTCCAACCTGTCATATTTGTAGTTTATTCCTTTTCAAAAAATTCTCTCCAGATAAAAAACATAAACAAAAAGCCAATTCTGTTCTTCTTGATGTTTCTCTTTGAAAAAGATAGACTTATATGACATAATTTAATCTATACATTTCATAATATAAAAAGGTATGGCATTGATAGCTTTTTTAACAGATCTGATACAAGAGGCTGGGATCATATGTAAAGACGCACAAAATCATCTTTCACCATTGGATGTGGAGTTTAAAAATCAAAAAGATCTGGTCACAACCATTGATAAAAAAATTGAAGCCTTCATCATCAAAAAGATCAAAATAAAGTACCCCTCACATGATATTTGGGGTGAAGAAACCGGAAGAAGCGGATTTTCATCAGAATATGTATGGATCATTGACCCCATTGACGGGACAACCTCATTTTTACACGGGCAACCGTTTTATTCCATCAGCATTGCCGTACAATATAAGGGCCAAACGATTTGCAGTGCTGTCTATGCCCCCCGGCTGGATGAATTGTTTTATGCAGACAAAAGCAGCGGCGCCTTTTTGAATGGTTACCCGATTCATGTTTCAGATACCAATGTTCTTATCAACAGTGTTCTGGCTACAGGCTTTGCTTGTCTGAGAGCCAATGCAAAACACAATAATCTTTTATACTTTAATAAAATAGTTCCCCAATTAAGAGACATCCGTCGGTTTGGATCTGCCGCTGTGGATCTTTGTTATGTGGCCTGTGGAAAACTTGATGGTTTCTGGGAAATGAATCTGAATGTCTATGATGTTGCTGCTGGTGTCTTTATTGTCCAAAAAGCCGGCGGCGTGGTCTGTGATTTTAACGGGGGTGTTCATTTCCCTGAAAAAGGTATCATTTCAGCAAACCCCGGCCTGATTGAGAAATTACTTGAAAACTTCAAATAGAGTCATACCTTGTATTGCAAAACTTGTTCATATACAAAAGAGATTTAATAAAAGATGACAATTCAGTGGTTCCCCGGGCATATGCTGGAAACAGAAAACAAGCTGATAAAAGAAATATCAAAAATTGATGCCATACTGGAAATTTTAGATGCAAGACTGCCCATATCAAGTGCCAATCCTTTTGTTGAAAAACTCTGCAAACACAAATTCAGACTTAAGGTTTTAAATAAATCCGATCTTGCAGACCCAATGGAAACAGAATTATGGCTTGAATATTTTAAAAAAAAACAAATTCCGGCCGTTTCAACTTGCGGAATTCAGCCCTCTCATGTGTTTGGTGCATTGAACGATTGTATTGATAAAACCATTCGCAACAAGGCCCGAAAATTAAAAATCTTGGTAATGGGTATTCCAAATTCAGGAAAATCAACCATTTTAAATACCCTTTCCGGAAAAAAGGTTGCCAGAACCGGAAATGCCCCTGCTGTTACCAGACATCAGCAGCGAACCAGTCTTCCTAATAATGTAGATATTTATGACACCCCCGGAATATTATCCCCTGTACTTGAACCAAAAGAAAAAGCATATAACCTGGCTGCCAGCGGTGCGATATCCGACACTGCCTTTGATTTTTGCGATGTTGCATTATTTTCAGCCTCTATGCTGATCAGACGGTATCCGCATCTGTTGATTGAAAGATACCCTTTTCTTTCAGCAATTCCTGATGATCCGGCCATGCTCATTGAAAAAATCGGACTAAAAAGAGGATATTTAAAAAAAGGAGGCCTTATTGACTATCAAAAGGCTTCTGAAATATTGATCCGCGAACTCAGAGCGGGTAAAATAGGAAAAATTAGTTTTGAAACTCCAAGGGATTTTGAAAATGACAATGAAGTACCATAAATCAAACCGTTTTAATCTTTCGCTTTTTATTAAAATTCTTTTATCCATAACATTTCTTGCATGTCTCATTTCGTCATCATGGGCTGCAAACCCGGATATTCTAAAGTCAAAACCCGAATATTCATTGCAATGTGTTAATATCATCCAATCTTTGGAAAAAAATCATTATTCAGGAAAATTACTGGATAATGAAATGTCTTCAATTATTTTAAACCGCTACATCAAACAGCTTGATCCGATGAAACAATTATTCACTCTTTCCGATATCAATCAATTTAATCAGTATCAATTTCGTTTTGGTAGTGAATTAAAAAGAGGAAATCTGGATATGGCCTTTGAAATTTTTAATTTATTTATGGCCAGGTCAAAAGAAAGGCTGGAATATATTTCATTATTGATAGAAACATGGGAAAAAGATCTTGATTTCACTCAGGATGATTCCATCATCATAAAAGAAGATCTTCTGCAATGGAAACCGGATAAATCATCACTCACCCTTTTGTGGAAGACTGATCTGAAAAACCAAATCATTTCGCTGATTCTTGATAACCAGGAGAGGGCCAACATTACCGATACATTAAAAAAGACCTATTCAAACAGGTTAAAGCATCTTGTACAAACCAATTCCGGTGATGTTTTCCAGATCTTCATAAACAGTGTCACCAGCAGCTTTGATCCCCATACCCAATATTTTCCACCCACTGCTTCAGAGGATTTCGACATTCATATGAGTCTGTCTTTAGAGGGTATTGGTGCCGTTCTTCAAAATGAAAACGAATTTACAAAAGTTGTCCGGTTAATCCCCAAAGGTCCTGCCGACAAGTCTAATTTGCTCATGCCCGGGGATAAAATCATTGGTGTGGGGCAAGGGGAAACAGGAGAAATAAAAGATGCAATCGGTCAAAGGATTGATACTGTCGTAAAAATGATTCGAGGCCCGCAAAATACTTTTGTGCGATTAAAAATCATCCCTGCTGAAAAAAATGATTCAACCAAAACAATCCAAATAAAAAGAGAAAAAGTAAAATTAGAGGAACAAGCCGCCAAAAAAAATGTTATTACCTTGGCTCCCCCAAACCCACCCTTAAAAATCGGGATTATCGAAATTCCAACATTTTATCTTGATTTTAATGCATACAACAAAGGAGATAAGGACTATAAAAGCACGACTAAAGATGTTCAAAAACTGCTTTTTGAACTGAAACAAGAAAACATTGACGGTTTGATTATCGATTTAAGGGATAATGGCGGTGGTTCGCTGAAAGAAGCCAATGAATTGACCGGGCTTTTTCTGAAATCAGGTCCTACGGTTCAGATTAAAACAAAAGATCGGATTTCAAGACTCTATGATGAAGACCCTTCCATTGAATACACCGGACCTCTTATTGTACTGATTAATCGGATGAGTGCGTCTGCATCGGAAATTTTTGCCGGGGCGATTAAAGACTATCACAGGGGCATCATTGTCGGATCAAGAAGCTTTGGAAAAGGTACGGTTCAGGAATTGCAGCCGATTGGAGACGGCAAACTTAAGATCACCAGTGCCAAATTTTACCGGGTCTCCGGTGAAAGTACCCAGAATTTAGGGGTTTTACCTGACTTGCAATATCCTCAGCTCTATAAAATTGAAGATACCGGAGAAAGCTCTCTGGATGGTTCCCTGCCCTGGGATCAGACTACGAAAACAAATTACAATTCCTATCAGCCGCTTGATGAAATTAATAAAAAGCTTTCAGATCGATATAAGGAAAGAGCTTTGAAAGATACAGGACTGAATTATCTGAAAAAAAGAATTGAAATAGGCTCTGAATTGAATTCAAAAGCAGCATTGTCCGTAAATTTAGAAGCCCGAAAAATTCGAAAAAAACAATATGAAAAAGCTGAACTTGACCTTAAAAATGAATATTTAAAATCTACCGGTAAAAAACCCATTGAAAAGCCGAATCAGGAAGATACCGAAATTGAAGATTCAAAAACCATCCTGATGAATCAAACCTATCTTGTTATGGCGGATTTTATCAGCCTTGCAAAGAACTTTGGCTTTTCATGGTAAATAACACATGACAGAGCTATCTACTCTATAAATAGCGTTGTTATCGGACGAGGCATCGACTGAAATCATTTATTAAAACCAGAAAAAGGAAAATTGCTTTTTCCTTATCTTTATTCATACTCATTTTCATTTTATCAGTTCCATATTTTTTTCATTCTGTCATTAAAACTCTTTATATAAAGAATAAAGTATCTTTATTAATCCAGTCACGAACGGGTATCCAGATAGACCCCCAATCACTCTCGCTGAGCCTGTTCCCAAAGCCAGGCATCATTTTGACGGATTTCAATCTTGCTCAAGAAAAAGGTATGGTTGTTGCCATAGGTCAGATAAAATTTGATTTGAATCTTCAAGGTCTCTTTCATGGCCGACTTGTTATTGATCAAATTTTTTTTCAGAATCCAACAATCAGTTTTCCAGCCCGGACTTCCCAAGAGCCTGAATATCTCTCAATGCTCCAACTAAATGATTTAAAAAACAATTTTAACCGACTCTTTACTTTTTTGCCTGACGATCAAAAAAAAATAGAACTAATATTGCGAGATGCTGTTTCGCCTTATTTTAAGCACATGGATGGATCTTTTTTTCTGTTAAGAGATAAAAAAGAAATTCTTTTCAATGCAAATATAAAGGACCTTGAATTAAAAACCTCTGATTTATCTCAAATTTCTTTAGATCAATACTTCAATCCGGGCTCTATTGTTTTAGATCACTTGACATTGACCGCAAAAATTAATTCTGACTTTGAGATTCAGGGGGATTTGAAGGGTCAAGGCGTTATTATCAGATCAACAAACAATGATTTAATTTTTGATTCTAAAAATATGGAGGCTTCTTTCTTCTTTTCCGATAGTATTTATCAACTGGATATCAAACCAATTAAAATTGATTATCCGGAGGGTGAAGTCACAGTCCTTTTTTCATCTGACCATAATCTAAAAAAATCTGAAATTCAATTTAACGGAAACAATATTCACATTGGTCAGGCCAAAAAGATGTCATTAACGGTATTTAAAAACAATGAGTTTGTAAACGATTTGTTTGATATCCTTCATGAAGGGATTTCTCCAGTAATCAATATATCTTTTCAAGCAGAAGATATGAATCATCTGTTTGCGGCAGATAATTTAAAGCTTAAGGGGAGCATCGAAAATGGAAAAGTAAAAATCCCGGAAGCCGACCTGATTGTTTCCAGTATCAATGGAAACGCAGACATTCAAAAAGGCATTCTCAACATTAACACAACCCACGGAATGATAGAATCTTCTATAATCAGACAAGGACAATTGACTATAGATCTTTTGGGTTTCAATCATGCCCCGTTTGATGGAAAATTTTTATTGGATGTTGATCTTTCCATGATTCCCAAAACCATAGAATCTCTTTTACCGAATACTCTCTTGGCAAAAGAATTATCAAAGGTTTACCATATTACCGGTCGATCAAATGTTGTTTTGAATCTTTCGATTCCGACTAATTCAAATGATCTTGATGTGAAGATTAATTCAGACAATTTTTCAGTAAAAGGGGACTACGAGCGTATACCGGGTAATATCGCCCTTGAACGAATAAAGTTTAAATATGATTCCGGTATAGTGAATCTGACTCATATGAATGGGGTGATGACCGGGATTAAAATCAATGATCTGAATACTACCCTTGAATTTAAAGAAGAACCAAACATTACTATTCAGTCAGGATCCGGACAGATATTTCTTGATTCACTAATTCCTTTTCTGATAACCCATAAAAAAATAGAGGCGGCACTGTCGCCCCTAAAGAAAGGCAGCGGTAAAATTGATGTGAGTTCAATTCAATTATCCGGTCCTATTCTATTACCCGGAAAATGGACTTATGAAATCATTGGAAAAACCGATCAGCTTAATTTGACATCGCACTTAAATCAACGTGAGATCGAAAACCTCTCTTGTAGATACCATCTGTCCAATACTGATTTTTTATTGGAAAATATTTCTGCAAAAATTGAAAATCTTTCATGGCTGGAATCTTTTATAGGCGATAAACATATCGACAGTTTTAAAACTCCCTTGAATATGGAAAATGCCAAATTTCAAATCAAAGGGAAAGAAATACTATTTTTCAGCGATTTTCAGTTCTCTGAAGGACAAAAAATACAAATTCAAGCTGATGGAGATAGGCTTACCTCTTTGTCATTAAAAAAATTAAAAATTTTGGACCCTGGTTTTTCAAATGCTGTTATTACCCTGCATCCTGAATCAGACAGAATATTATATGATTTCAATGGGATATTAACTACAAAAACTTTTAATAAATTATTGGTGCCTCAAAGCCATCTGGAAAAAAAAATAAATGAGTTTACAGAAGAAGAGCCCTTATTAATTTATACGGATAATAATTCTACAATTCATATCTTTACCAAAAAAATAAATCTGACCTCTTTTATTTCACCTCAAAATTCTTTTCCGACAAAGAATCCTTTTTTTTCAAACAATACCATCAAATTCACAACTGAAAATCTTTCCCTGATGAATTGGACGATAAAAAATATTGAATCTGAAATTTTCTTCAGGAAGGATGATGTCCATATCAAGTTGAATAATGGCATTTTGTGTGACTTGATGACAAAAGGGAATATTAATATTGAAAAGGACAAGATTCATGTAAATATTCCGTTTAATGCCTACAGCCAAGACAATATTCAAAACCTTCTGACTTGTCTTTTTCGAAAAGAAGGTTTTATGGATGGACGTTACACCTTAACGGGAGAGATTTTATCGGATAATCAAAAACAAAATTTTTTAAACACAATAAAAGGTTCAATCCTTTTTAAAGCGGAAGAAGGAAGGGTCTATAAACTGACACTTCTTTCAAGAATACTTTCGGTATTGAATGTCTCCAGTTTTTTAAGAGGCAGCATTCCGGATATTACCCAAAAAGGCTTTGCCTATAAAAATATTTCTATTGAGGCAGAGATAAAAGATAGCATTATTCATATAACCAACGCCATTGTTGACGGTAATGATATGACCATTGTTTTTAACGGCCAAATTGATCTGGGAAATGATTATATCGATCTGACCTGTCTTGTCGCCCCATTTAAAACCGTTGATCTGATCATTGAAAAAATTCCAATTGTCAGTACACTCCTCAGCGGAAACCTTGTGTCTGTTCCAGTTAAAGCTACTGGTAAAATTTCTGACCCAGTGGTCGTTCCGTTGCATCCTTCAGCGGTTGGAGAGGGTTTGATAAATATGATGAAAAATATTTTAAAAACACCTGTTAAATTATTGGATAAGGTGATTGATGATAAAAAACAAAAAGAAGGATCTCTCCCCGGAGAATAAAACGCCCCTGAGCATGGCGATTCGCTATCTGACACATCAGCCAAGATCAATTCATGAAATGCAGGCGTATCTGGCAAAAAAGGGCTTTAAGATAGCCATTATCAGCAATACCATTGAAATACTTCTTGAAAAAAAATATCTTGATGATGTATTTTTCACTAAAACTTATGTTGAAAGCAGGGTTAGCTATAAACCTAAATCAAAATTTGTTCTTGCATGTGAACTCAAAAGAAAAGGAATCGAACCGACAATCATTGAATCCGTTTTAAAAGAATATAATGATTTTGACCTTGCTTTAAAAGCACTTGAAAAAAAAATGCGACAATGGGAACACCTTGATTATGAGCTCTATAAAAAAAAATTTTTAAATTTCCTTCAATACAGAGGCTTTAATTATGATATTTCGTTATCATTGTTAAATAGGCTAAATCAATCAGGGCAAAAAACCTAAATAATAAAGGCCAAAATGAAAATTAAATTTTTTTCTGTTGGTGGGACCATTGATAAAATCTATTTTGATACGCTCAGCAGATATGAGGTTGGAGATCCGAATATTAAAGAAATTTTACAAAATGCAAGGGTTAATTTTGATTATGAAATTACCTCTTTGTTAAAAAAAGATTCCCTCGACATGACGGAACAAGATCGGATGACAATTTTAAAAGCAGTACAGAATGATTACAATGATAAAATCATTATTACCCATGGTACTGACACCATGATTGAAACGGCGCTTGCTCTATGTTCCATTAAAACCAAGGTAATTGTACTTACAGGCTCCATGGAACCTGCTAAATTTAAGGATAGCGATGCTATGTTTAATATTGGTGCTGCCGTTGCTGCAGTTCAGATTTTACCAACCGGCGTGTTTCTTGTCGTCAGCGGCAGAATTTTTACACCTGATAATGTTCAAAAGAATAGGGCTCAAAAACAATTTGAGGAAAAAATGTAATCTTTTAGGAAAATAAATGCCTAATATTATAACCAATTTTTCCATATATATGTCAAAGATTAAACAAATAAAAATAAAATATGCCATGTTTTTGACAACCTTACGGATAAAAAAATGAGTTTGTTTATGAATTGTCATATTATCCGACTGATATTACATGCCTTTTTTATTGTATCATGATATCAGGTCGTCAAATTATACTTATGGCATGTTTTGTGCAATCCTTTTATTTAATAAAATTTAAATATTTTCATTTTTTATAAGGATATTACGTGCATGGTCGGCAGAAAAAGAACGGTTGAAAGACGAAAGCACAAACGCTATAAAGCAGTTGATGGCGCTTATGCTGCCATCAGTCCGAACTCTCATAAACTAGGCCAGGTCATTGATATAAGCATGGGAGGTCTGTCATTCAAATATATAGATACAACCAGTGATGATATTGATTTTGAGCAACCGCCGGAAGAGACGATTTTCTTGAGCAGCATGGGATATTATGTGGGAGATCTACCTTTCAAAACCATCTCAGACTATGAAATAACCAATGCCCCATCTTTCAGCTCCATGAAAATCAGAAAGAGACATGTACAATTTACAGACCTAAGCTTCAAACAGCTTTTCGATCTTGATTATTATCTTCGTAACAATGTGTCTGAACAGGTTGAAACCCTGACATAAAAGACGAATTTTTATCCTTTCTTTTTTTCATCATTGACTTTGAATTGATTTAATTTTTATAAAAGCGCTTTTTTTAATTTGTAAATATTTCTTTGCAAGCAGGAACAATTCTTCATTGGTAACCAAACTATAGTCTTCTGTGATATTTTTTGCCCATTCAAACTTTTGTGGATAGGTGTAAGAATTTGTCATTACCGAATTGAGCCAATACTCATTTGTCTTTGTATATACCTCAAGATGATTGAGAACAGGCTTTAGCACATTATTCATTTCTTTTTCTGAAACCCTCTCCGAAGTTAATAAATTGATGACATCTACTATTTTCTGATAAACATACTCATGTTTATCTGGTTTTACATTAACCATCACATGCAAGACCCCATAATGATCGAAAATAAGAGAGGGATCATTATAAACAAACGGTGAATATGATTCGCTCAGCTCCTCACGAACCAGCAACCGGAGTTTTTCTGAAAAAATCTTGGATAAAAGAGAAAGTCTTCGGGTCTGGGCGATATCCCAATAATCATCCGTCAAAAATGCAACATGCACAACGCCAGCTTCGATTTTTGTGTCAATTGCCAGATTTAGCTGTTCCCCCTTCGGGAATTTAATCTGTTTTAGAGAAGTTTTCTTATTTCCTTCATTTTCTCTTTTCTTCAATGTGCCAAGGTTCTTCCCGGCAACTGAAATAATTTTGTCAGTGTCGAAATCTCCAGCCAAAGAAACTTCAAAGGGCGCATAGTTTAAGTAAGGGCTCAGCCAAGTGATGACATCATTTAACGAATACTGCTCGATTGTTTCTGGTTCAGGAAGTCCAAAGGTAGAATCATTACCGCCTAGAAAGAGATCCCCTTTAGTCTGCATAATCCCTTCCGGAGTTCTCAATAAGCTGTTATACATCTGCTGATAATGTATTTTTGAAAGATCAAGTGCTTTATTTCTGAACCCAGGATCTTTTAAATGATGATATATGAGTTGAAATAAAATTTCTGTATCTTCTGGACCACAGGAACCGGAAAATGAAAAATGATCTTCATTAATGCTAAAATCAATATTTATATTATGGCCTGCCAAGGCCTCTTCCATCTGGTCGATGTTAAGTTGTCCAAGACCGCTTTTATTTACAACAAACTCACTGATGTAAGATAACCCGGGTTTTGATTCAGGCTCCGATTTTTTCCCTTCTCCAAAGCAAACCTTGAATAATATTTCATTTTTCTTATAACCCGTACGTTTCAAATTCAACCGGACATTATTATTAAAATCAATCGTTGTGACCCCAATTCCCTGAACGTTGTCTTCCCTTTTTTTGATTAAGGGTGTCTCTAACTCCGGCAAATCAAGATAGGGAAATTTTTTTAATTCAGATTCAATATATTTTTCAACCTTTGATAAGCTGCTTTTCTGATAGGTATCGAGAATTTTTTCAACCGGCTTTTGAGTGCCCAATTCAGCGTTGCCTGTCACGATAACAAGCCTTGGTTCTTTGGGCCAACATTTAATCAGCGTGTTAGTTGCATCCTCTAATGATATTGAATTTATATAAGGTTCTAAAATATCTTTTCTTTGTTTTGCGGATAAAAGCATTTCCTTTTTATTTATGGCCGAAAGTATGTTTTTGGCGATATTTGGACTTTTCTGTGTTCCTTCCTGATTTGCTTCCATCTCTAAATCAGATAAATACTCGGCCTTAACCCTGTTTAATTCATTTTTTTCAAATCCGAACATCAATCCTTGCCTTAATGAGGATTCTATCTGGCTAAGTGTTTCTTGCCATTTCCCCGGTTCACAGGAAGCATTTATAACAGACATGTCAACATTATGCAGGAAACTGCCTGAAAAAACAGATACATCGGAAAAGCCACCGGTTTGATCGTTGACCATTTTAACCAGGCGTTGTTGCAGCATTAAGTTTGACAGCTCAATTAAAGTTTTTAACTTAAGGGACTCTATAGTTTCAGGCTCAAATTTCTTCCATACAAGGGTTTGAAGTTTGACAGTGGTGCTGCCTGCTTCCGGTTCATAATGATAAAAAGCTTTTATTTTTTCATGCTCTTTCCAGTGTATGGATGGAAATGAATCACAGCTCAAAGAACGGGTCGTAAGTCTTGAAAATCTTTCTTGAATAAGCTTTTCTGCGGTTTTGGCTTCGAAATCACCAACAACAATCAATGCCATGTTGTCAGGTCTGTACCACTTGTCATAATAGCTTTTTAAAAGCTTTTGATCGGCTTGATGAACTACGCTGTCAGCCCCGATGGGAAACCTTTTAGTAAAAAGGGAGTCCGGAAGTTCGAATTCAAGGGTTTTTTGAAATGTCCGATAAGAGACTGAATCTCTTTCACGTTTTTCAGCTAGAATAATGCCTCTTTCCCGATCGATTTCACTATCAAGAAGACTTGCTCCTTGTGCATAATCTTCAATGACCAGAAAAGCATCATTCAAATATTTTTCATTTCCTCCGGGTAGAGATAAATTATAAATTGTATTGTAAAAATTTGTATAGGCATTGGCATCCGAACCGAATTCCATTCCAATGGATTGCAAGTATTCCACTAGTTTTCCGGGTTTGAAATGCGTTGATCCGTTGAACAACATATGTTCAAGATAATGGGCAACACCTTGTTGTTCTTCGGTTTCATTTAAAGAACCGGCGAATATGTTCAAATAAATAAAAACCCTGTCGTCAGGGACAGAGTTTTGCATCAGCAAATACTGAAACCCATTTGGCAGAGTTCCGAAATTAATGGCCGGATCTGTCTGAATGGCGTTACCGGTTAAAACGATAGGATGTCTTGGCACGCATGAAAGGACTACTAAAAAACAAAAAACAGCTGCCGTGATAACAATGGTTTTTTTATTAAAATAAAATTTCAATTCAAGATTTGTGGATCATAATGTATTTTATACTGTTTTTTTAATTCAGTTATCCAGTCCTGAAATAACTGATTTTGTTTTTTCCAGGTAAGCTGGTTTTTAAAATTTTTCATATTTTCTGAATCTTTTGACTCTTCCGATAATTTTTTCTCCTTAAAACCGACAAGATAATACCCTAAACCGGTTTCTATTATTTCAGGAAAAATTTTCTTGTTTTCATTTAATGAAAAACCAGCCTGAATAAACTCGGGAGAATTCCCGATTTCTTCTATATTGCCGTTTCTTGAAAATAATGGTGTGGACCTGATCTCAAGGTTGGTCTCTTTTGCGAGTTGAGCAAGTGTTTGTATATCCTTTGTTTTTCCAAGATAAAACTGAGCCTCTTCCTTTGCCTTTAATTTTTGAAGATTTTCAGTAAGGTGTTTAATAACAACACCTCGAACTTGATCAAGCTCCAGGATAGCTGGATCAATTTTTTGAATAAGCTTGATAAGATAAAAAGACTCCCCGATTTGTTTAACATCACTGATATTGCCGACAGTCAGTTCAAAAGCAATTTTTGCAAACTCTTTATTATCCGACATATCAAGTCCGTCGCCATTGCTATTGAATTCTTGGGTTTCGATTATTTTTTTACCGGTAATACGTGCGACCTGATCAAAATCATCTCCGTCAACTACTGCATCAAATGCTTCACCGGCTTTTAAATAAGCCGAATTCTGCATTTCCTGTTTTTCAAGATGTTGTCTTATTTTTTCTGATGCCTGAGTCAAGGTCACCGTGGAGGCATCCGATTTTGAAATTAGCTTTATAATATGCCAGCCAAACATTGTTCTCACGGGCTTGCTGATTTCCCCTGCCTTCATTGAAAATGCCTGGTCTGCAAAAGGCTTTACCATCTGTTTTTTTTCAAATCTGCCCAGGTATCCGCCATTAGCTTTTGAAGAATCTTCTGAATATTTTTGAGCAAGGGTTTCAAAGGATTCCCCTTTTTTTGCCATATCATAAATATCAAGAGCTCTTTTTTCAGTTTCTTTTACCAGATCCTCTTTGGCATTTTCATCCAGTTTTAGCAAAATATGTGCTGCTTCAACAGTTTCAGGGGTTTGAAATTCCCTTAAATGTTGTTCATAATAGTCTTTAATATGAGTATCAGTAATGACCGCTCTCTCTTTATAATCATCAGGAACAAATTTTAAATACAATGCTTTAATCTTTGGTTCGGATTTGTATTTTTCTTTATTTTCCGTGTAATATTGTTTTATCTGTTCATCGCTGGGATGAATATCTTTATATTTTTTTGGGTTAAACCATATATATTCCACTGCTGTTTTTGCATTTATAAACTGATGCCAGCTTTTGGCCTCGATATCAGATACCGTAATCGCATTTTGAATAAGAGATCGAAGTTTTTCTTCCCGTAATGAGGTCATCTGTAGCTGCTCAAAGGTTTCAGGAGTCAAGGATTCACGTTTTAAGACACTTTTGTATTGATTCATATCAAATACACCGTCTTTCTGAAAAGCTTTGAATGAAATCAGGGAATCCTGAAGTTCTTTTGCCGACACTTTTATTTTAAGTTTGTCGGCCTCAAAAAGAAGCACCTTTTGATTGATCAATAGATCAATCGCCTGTTGTTTGATATTAAGAGCCTTAATGGTCTCTTCATTCAAATCTTTTCCAAACTGGGCTCGATACTGGTCAAGAATGGATTTATATGTCTGCTGGTATTCTTTTATGGTTATGGGTTCATCATTAATGGTTGCAATTGAATTTCCTTTTTTTGATCCAAAAGATCCGACTCCCAGAAAGACAAACACAATCACAATAATCCCAAGAAATATCTTGATGATCCAGTTCCCGGTATTTTCCCGCAAATAACTCAGCATTTCTTTCTCCTTAACTCTCCCTAAAAAGATGAATTTAAAATAAACAAAGCATAATATCTTTTCACGAAACCCTGTGTCAATATTTTATATTTGAAGCCCAACCATATTGAATATTAAAAAACAAAAAATTTTTTTGTTGACAGGACATCTGCAATCGATTATTTAAGGACATCTTCCTATAAGGGGCTGTAGCTCAGCTGGGAGAGCGCATGGCTGGCAGCCATGAGGTCAGGGGTTCGATCCCCCTCAGCTCCACCAAAATAATACTTAATCTTTTTGTTTTCTATTTGATCCTTTGAGAATTGATTTAAGAAAAATCTTCAATAGAATAAAGAAAATGCATCAGCGGAGTTAAAAAAGTTTTAGAAACATTCTGAAACTCGGTTCCGATTGAAAGTTGTCCCTGCTCTCTTCTGACATTGCGCACAACTGCAAGGACTCCAACTTCTTCGGACATCCCGGGAAATTGGCAATAAACTCTTATCAGATCATTTTCTTTCAGTGTAGAAAAATTTTGTTTATTGTCATTGTATTTAAACCTGAGGCCATTTTTACTGATATCAAAGACTACAATTGGAAATTCTATTTTTTTTGCCTCAACTCTGCCTGGGATCACAACAAAATTTCTTTTGATAATTCTGAGCTCTCTTTTCTGAACAACTTTGGGATATTCTATGGCAAGTGCTCTGATAGGGTTTGTAATCGTCTCGATCACACTTGTCTGAAAGGCAAAGACAGAGCCGTCGAATAAATATTTAACGACAATTTTATTCCCGGTGTAGAGTTTGTTTTGTACGCTTTTATATCGTTTTGGTAGGGTGACGATCATGAATTCATCTTTCAGCATGCCGATGAAAACACTTGTAACTGTAAAATTAACCCCCTCGATATCGAGATATACCTGGGTGCCGATATCAATATAGATGCCTTCTGATTTATTCAGTTCCAGTAAACCTTCTAGTTCTTCCATCATCCTGCCCTTTTTATGGTATATTGACCGTTTGATTGATTAAATTCCAAAATAGCATCAAGGTTCAGCATAGTCAATTTTACTATTGTTTCACATTATTTTTGTCAAGCATTAAAAAACGGCATTCTTGTCATTATGACAAGAATGCCGTTTTTTAATTTGGGATACCGGTTTTTACGGCTTTTCGATACTGATAACAAACACCTGGCTGTTCCCCCTTCTGAAAAGCAGCTGGGCCATATCCCCTTTATTCAGTTTTTTCAAATACTGTTGATATTCCTCCAGAGTCTTAATTTTGTGCCTGTTAATTTCAACCAGAAGGTCGCCTGGCCTGACAGAGCCTGAAGCCTTGCTGTTATTTTTAACATCCATCAAGACCAGTCCTTTGATGGTTTCCGGATATCCAAGCTTTTTTGCTATTTCAGGGGTAATGGATTTCAGTTTAAATCCGAACATATCAAAGTCTTCATTCTGGGCTATGGTTTCAGGATCTTCCGACGGCCTCTTCCCGAGTTTAACCTTAATGGTTTTATCATTCCCTTCCCGAATCAATTTCACATTAACCGTATCACCCACAGGAATGCCGGCAACCGTCAATGTTAAATCCCTGGATGAATTGACGGCTTTATCATTTATCTGATAGATCACGTCCCCAACCTGAATTCCGGCTTTTTCAGCAGGTTCTCCATCAAATACTTTGGCAACATATACGCCTTTGACATCTTTCAGACCATAATATTTTGCAAGCTGTTCGGTTACTTCCTGGATAGCTACTCCCATCCACCCCCTTGTGACCGATTTTTGCTGTGTAAGCTGAGTGATGATACCTGTTGCCAGATCAGACGGAATGGCAAACCCTATGCCCTGACCTGATCTGAGGATTGCGGTGTTGATGCCTATGACTTCACCGTCAAGATTAAGCAGCGGCCCTCCTGAATTCCCCGGGTTGATGGAAGCATCCGTCTGAATAAAATCATCGTAAGGGCCTGAATCGATGATACGTCCTTTGGCGCTGACGATCCCGGCGGTCACGGTTTGTTCTAAACCGAAAGGACTTCCAATGGCCACCACCCATGACCCGACTTCGGTTTTTGATGAGCTGCCGAATTTTAAAGGTATCAGATTTTTTGCATCAATCTTGATAAGGGCCAGATCCGTCATGGGGTCAGTACCAATGACGGTGGCGCTGTATTCCTTCTTATCATGCAATATGACCTTTACCTTATCCGCATCCTTGATCACATGGTTATTGGTTACGATATACCCATCCTCGCTGATAATAAAGCCTGAGCCAAGGCTGCTTTCCTTTCTGTTTTGCGGCTGCTGGTTAAAAAATGGGGCAAAAAACTCTTCAAACTGATCTTGATTCCCCCCGAAAGGCGAGCCAAAAAAATGCTTGTACACCCTTCCTCCGCCCTCTATGTTTTTTTCGGTCTGAATATTGACAACACCGGGTTTAGCCTGTTTGGCAAGTTCAGAAAAGCTTGCAGGAACCATCTGAACGGCTGCATAACTGATTTTTCCTAAAACCGGAAATAAAGACAGGCTGATAATGATAAATGTGATCCACGCTTTTTTTATCTGTTTCATGATACCCTCCTATATTGCATTATAAATTCTCCACCTGTTTGTCATAATAAAACATAAATATGACGGTTAAATGATTTCAGAATTATCAATTGGTAATCTTATCTCAAACACAGAACCTATATTTTGATCACCTATGACCCGGATTTCTCCTTTGTGCCTGCGGATGATGGTTCTGGCAAGACTTAATCCCAATCCGGTTCCAGAGCTTGTTCTGGCAGAATCAATCCGATAAAACCGCTCAAAAATCTTTTCATGAAATTCAGGAGGGATTCCTATGCCGGTATCGGAAACCCTTATGACTACAGTTTTATTTTCCCTATGTCCTGTAATTGAGACCTTGCCGCCTTTTGGGGTATATTTTATAGCATTGTCTAATAGATTTGAAAAAGCTCTTTGGAACATCCGGATATCGGCATCGACAAACAGATGATCTTCAATTTCATTGGAAAATGCTATATTTTTATCTTCAGCCAAGGGAGCAAACAGATCGCAGGCCTCCCGGATGATATCCGTGAGATTAATGCTTTCAAATGTAAAATCCCCTTCCCCGGCCTCGGTTTTTGAAATCATCAACATGGTATTGATCATATCTAAAAGCCGATCTGATTCCTCTATGGTGTTGGCTGCCATATTGCGATAGTCTTCAAGATTTTCCTCTTGAACAAGGGCCAATTCGGCAAACCCCCGGATTCTTGTGACAGGGCTTTTTAAATCATGGGCAATGTTATCGGTCATCTCCCGGATACTTCTTATCAATTCTTTTATTCTGTCCAGCATGGAATTAAATGTCATGACAAGATGGTCAAGTTCATCTTTATTCCCGGTTCCCTGAACACGGGCGTCAAGATTTGATCCGGAAATATTCTCAGCGGTTTTTGTAATGTTGTCAACCCTTGACAAGGCTTCTCTGACCAGGAGCCACCCTGAAACAGCAGAAAAAAGGACAATAAATCCCATGGCGCTGATAAAAACCATTTTAAATGCAGAAAGAAATTTTGAGTACACATCCATGGCGACACCGGTTTGCAGGATGGCATTGGAAGCCACATAACTGTATAGAACTCTTGCTTTCTGGCGAGTTGACGGTATCTCAATGGTTTCAAAAATATTGTTTTTTTGGGTACTTAATTTTTGCAGGGCTGCTTGACTGACATGGACATTATTCCAGTAAGACATCCGGGAAGACGCAAAGACTTCTCCTGTGGGGTAAACGATCCTGAAAAAAATTAATTTTTCTCCTGCTGCCTGGGCTTCAAGAACAGCAAGCTGCCTTGCTCCCATGAGCCCGCTGGTATGAATAATGGCACTAAATTTGGAAGCATGATCCGTCAATTCCTGATCTACCTGATTTTGAATTGTCTGAGTGGAAAGATAATAAAATAACAGAAACACAAAGCTGGAGCAGATGGCAAAAATACCTGTAAACCATAATGTCAGCCTGAAGGCAATGGTATTGAAAATTTTATATTTCATTGTTTTTTCAAAACATATCCGGCACCCCGAACCGTGTGGATCAATTTGGGTTCAAAGTCTTTGTCGATTTTATCTCTGAGCCTGCAGATCCGCGCTTCAACCACATTAGTCATGGGATCAAAATTATAATTCCATACATGCTCCATGATCATGGTTCTTGAAACCACCCTTTCCCTGTTCCGCAAGAGATACTCAAGCAAAGAAAATTCAAGCGGCTGCAATTCTATTATTTCGTTGCTGCGTCTTACCTGCCTTTTCAAGATATCCACGCTCAAATCTTCATAAGACAGCCTTACAGGATCAATAACATTACCGGCCCGTCTAATAAGGGCCTGAATTCTTGCAAGAAGCTCTGAAAATGCAAAAGGCTTTGTCAAATAATCATCGGCGCCGGCATGGAGTCCGTTTACCCTGTCATCCACCCTGTCCCTTGCGCTCAGGATAATGATCGGTGTATTATTGTTTTCTTTCCGGATGTTTTTGATAAGCGAGATGCCATCCAGCTCCGGCAGCATAATATCCACGATCATGGCATCATAGGAATTATCAAATGCCATTTCAAATCCCTTTTTCCCCGTCTCGGCATGATCTACTGCAAAGCTTGAAGATTTAAGGCCTTTTTGAATAAATTCCGATATTTTTAAATCATCTTCAATGACAAGAATTCTCATGATAAAGATATTCTCCAGTTTTTTTATTTCAATTTTAGAAAAATTTTAACCTTATCTAATAAAAAAAGCATTATAATAATTCGGCATTACAAATCAATGGACTCATGAGAATAGGTTGGATTTTAAAACCACACCTCATGATAGGCATTGACCAATACGTGTAATCATAATAAAAAAGAGCGCATTATGAATCTGATGTTCAGCCTTAAAAATATTTCAAAAACTTATGGGGATGACACCCTGTTCCAGGATCTTTCCTTTGATTTTAAATTAAATGAAAAGCTGGGTCTCATTGGCATGAACGGCTCCGGCAAATCCACACTCTTAAAATTGATAGCAGGGGAAGTACAGCCGGATACCGGAGAATTGATCATCAGAGCCGGATTAAGGACTGTCTATCTTCCGCAACAGGATCGACTTGATCCGGATAAAACCATTGAGGAACACTTATATCATTGTATCAAAGATAGCCCATTTGATGAAAAAGAAAAACATCAGATTGTTCAAAAAGCAATAGGAACAACCGGGTTTCCTGATCCAAACATTAAAGCCTCGGATTTATCCGGAGGCTGGAAAAAAAAACTTTCCATTACCCGTGCTCTCTGCTGCCGGCCAGATCTCCTTTTATTGGATGAGCCTACCAATCACCTGGATATTAATGGAATTTTTTGGCTGGAGGAAATTTTAAAATCCACCCGTTTTTCATTTATTGTTGTCAGCCATGACCGGTCCTTTCTTGAAAATGTGTGTATAAATATCATGGAAATCGGGCAGTACTATCCATCTGGGTATTTTAAGATTCAAGGCCAGTATAAAGAATTTGAAAAAGAACGGCAGAATTTTCTCATATCACAGGAAAAACAACAGGTTTCTTTGGCCGGCAAAATGAGAAGAGAAGATGAATGGCTCAGGCAAGGTGCAAAGGCAAGAACCACAAAAGCAAAATACCGGATTGAACAGGCTGAAAATCTCAGGATGGAATTGTGTGCCGTAAAAGAAAGAAACAAAGCCACAGCAAAGCTGAATATTGATTTTAATTCAACCGGCAGGCAGACGAAATCGCTGTTAAGGGCCTATCATTTAAAAAAGACAATCAATGGGAAATCGCTGTTTTCCGATATTACATTTGAACTCAGACCTGGATTTGTTTTGGGTGTTGTGGGTGAAAACGGAACAGGAAAGTCTACGTTTTTATCAATCCTTGAAAAAACAATTCAACCGGATGAAGGCAAAGTCGAGTGGGTTCAGGAATTAAAAGTCCAGGTATTTGATCAGAACCGGTCAAAACTGAATCTTGACTTGACATTAAAAGAGGCGCTCAATCCTGCAGGCGGTGATAGTGTTAATTTTAAAGGCAACAGTATCCATATCGTCACCTGGGCCAAGCGTTTTTTGTTTATGCCGGATCAACTGGATATGCCGGTAAAAAAACTTTCAGGCGGAGAAAAGGCCCGAATCCTCCTTGCCAATATCATGCTCACGCCCTGCGATGTCCTTCTCCTGGATGAACCCACCAATGATCTGGATATATTGTCTCTGGAGGTTCTTGAAGAAAGTATCCGGCAATTTGAAGGAGCTGTGGTGATTGTATCCCATGACCGCTATCTTATGGATAAGGTTTGTCACCGGATTCTCTATTTAGACCCAACCGCTGATGCCCATTTCTTTGCGAATTTTGATCAGGTGATTAAGCATCGGCAATCGCTCACTGGAAAACCTGAAAAAACAAAAAAAAATGAGAGAAAAAAGCCAGCCCAAATGATCGGTTTCTCATTCAAAGATAAATTTGAGCTGGATCATATGGAAGAAAAAATTCTGGAAGCGGAAACCGAAGTAGAAGATATTTCCATTAAAATTCAGGATATTGATGTTATCGCAGATATTGAAAAAATGAATCATTTCTGTTCATTATTAAAAAATGCACAAGAAAAAGTTCAGATGCTTTATGAAAGATGGGAATCCCTGGAAGCCAAAAAGAAAGATTCGGGTTCATAAGGTTTTCTAAACAATCCCAAGATCTATGGCTTTGATGACCTGCTTTGCCTCATCAAACCCGGGATCTTTTTCCAGGGCGGCCTTGAAATACTCTTTGGCTTTTTCAATGTCTTTCATGTCCAGATGAAGCCTACCGATATTATAGTAAATATAAGGTTCATCCGGATGTACTTTCAATGCTTTTTTATAATGGGATAAGGCTGTTTCCGGATCTCCTTTTTTACGATAGAGAACACCCATGGTATTAAATACATTCAAAGAATTTGTGCCTGATTCAAGAATTTCATTTAAAATATCTTCTGCGGCTCCTATTTTATCCGTATCCAGATAAATTTCAGCTGCCAGCCGCATATACTCCTCAGCCTTTGCAATGTCTCCCATGAGCCGATACACCCGCCCCATTTCTTCATATGCCTTTGCAAAAAGCCGGTCCAATTTGGTTGCCATGGAAAAAGCTTCGATGGCTTCACTGTGTTTGCCCTGGGAGGTTTTGATATAGCCGATATTAAAATAATATTCCGGATTCTCTTTTTGATTGACAAGGTTTGCAAATACATCCAGTGCCTTATCATATTCTTTTTTCTCAATCAACCGTAACCCATCCTCCATGGTTGCCATTGCCATGTGAATGACAGGATTATCTTTCTTTTCAAGAGCCAAAGAAAGCTTTCCGGCAATTCGTTTTTCATCGTAGGGGATCACAAAAAGACCGGTTACACCTGTTTGACCGGCCCTGAGCACTTTGATTTTCGTAAACGCATTATCCGTCAGAAAAAACGGTATATCGGAAAAGCTGTTTTCCCGTCTGATGATCTTCAATAGTGCCAGACCTGACATTTCTTTCATTTCATAAGCGCTGATAACACAATCAACTCCTTTTGTTTTAAGGATGACCCATGCATTATCTCCGCCATTGGCAACTGAAACCTGATCATATCCTAGTGTTTTTATAACTGTAACCAATCGAGCCAGCTCATTTTTATCATCATTGACCAGAAGAATCTGTTTGCCCTGCATTTTATCCCCTATAGCTTGTCCAGATACGGTTTTTTATGTAAGTCTAATATATCTTGATCTTCAAATGCAATACAGCTATATGCTTTTTTTATCTCGTAGACGATTTCCGGGTCATGACACGTTGAATATTGATAAATATAAAGCCTTATTTTTTTTTTTGAATAGCCTGCGATTAACTCTGACATTTGTCTGCATTGTTCCTGTCTTGTGCTTTGAGATGAAAATCTGATTTCATTCAAAAAAAGCTCCCCCCAAGTATTGGAAATAAGAAACTCGGCACTGCTGATCAGATTTTTATCTTCCGACTGATCATAACATAAAAGGGCAAGGATTTTCTCAATCATCGGGCCTTCTTCAAAGTTTTTATCGGAAAGAGGCTTTAACGGCTGAAAAGCCAGATATAATTTTTCGGGGTCAACCGGATCATTCATGGATTCAAAAAGGTTCAAACCGGATTCGATGGTCATGGTTGCCTTATGCCTGTTATAAAGATGATTTTCCAGAATCCAGCCCAGTACTCCTAATAAATTGGGGTGACGATATAATTTATCCATATCCCCCTTGGATTCCAACCGGCTATTGAGTTCCCAGAACCCTTTTTTTTCTATGATTTGATGATGCAGATACCGTCTGCGTTTCAGATAGGTGGAGCATTCCGGAATTTTGGCTGCATTTTTATTAAGGCGTGTTCTGATCTTATTCTTCAACATGATCCAATTTCTTTTTTCTTTTCCAAAATCAAGGGTTATTTTTTTTTCTTCGGTTTCCTTGATAGCATGATTGTACATATAAGCCAGTCGCTGAAGAAATGCTTTTTCCAGGATCAATTTTTCCGATTCCGACCATAATGGATAGGACAAAAGCTTACCGACCTGATTTTGATTTATCTTCCACTGGTGGATGTATTTTTCAAGCAGGTTTCTTTTGGGTGTATTATGTTCCGGTATTTTAATATCAGGGTATTCACATAACCTGAAAAAAATAGCGTTTTTTATCAGATTAAGCCCTTTGGGGTCTTCAGTTTCATGGAACTCAAGTATCTGATCAAACAAAAGTTTATAAGGATCAGCGGAAAAATCATCAATCCCGGCCTTTGAATATCCTTCTTTAATTCTGTCACATAACAGTCTTTTATGACTGGTTTGACCAAATCCGTAACTAAAAATCATTGTGGCTTTGATAATGGCTTTCACAGGATCATATTCGGATTTGCAGATATGCCATAAAAGCCCTTTTAAAACATCTTCCAATGGGATGGCCGATACATGACCCAGATCAATCAAATCGTCATACATGGATAAAATCTGGGCTGTTATACCCTCCCTATTGAGTCCTGATTTATTTTCGATCTCTTTAAATTCAGGTAAAACACACCAGACAGGGATTTTGCCGGCAATCATAAGAAAGGTCCGATAGAACTCTTCTTTTAAAAAAACCCTTGGTGCATCAAGAATTTCAGGATCATCAAACAAAGAATAATTGTCATTCCGGATATCTTTTTGATCTATCACAAAAAAAGTCACTTCCTGCTGATAAGCTTCCCGGCAATATTTCAAAATAGCATCCAGTCTGTTTTGAAAACAGTCAAGCCTTTGTTTTGAAAATTTTTTTTTATCAATCAGGATCCAGAAATCAAAATCCGAGCCTTTTGACTGGGTAAAGGTTCCAAGACTCCCGATATGATAAAGCGCCAGAATAGAAGTGGTATCGTTTCCAACGGTCTCGATGATGGATCTTGGAAAAAGTTTTTCATTTGCCGCTTCTTTGTAAAACCCGGAATTTATAAAATTCCATATCCCGTGAACGGAAATATCCGAGTCTATAAATCCGGGATATCCAGGAGAATTAATATGCAGCAAAAATGGGATTTTAATGAAAATCTCAAGTTTTTCCGGTGCTAAGTATCGAATTGCTTCTCTCATCCTGACCATATTGGAATTTGAAAAAGCCTGTCGATTTTTCTCAACCTTTTTTTTAAACTCAAAAAATATGTCTTTTGTTTTTTCGATATTGGTAACCTTTTTACAAACCCATTGAAAAGAATAGATGAAAAGACTATTATGATCCTATTATAGTGTTGCTTGGAAATGTTTTTCAAGTTTTGTTTTTCTTTCTGGAGAAATAATGACGATTTCTTTGACCCCTCATGCCGGTATTGAATTGGACCTGGTTGATTTTTCTTCAAAAAACAAACAATTTTCATTTCCGGAATATAAAGATTCTGATGAAAATAAAATCGATTATAAAGAGTTTATCAAAACCCTTTACGGCAATATCATGAAAACCAGTCCTTTCTTATCCTTTTCCAACCAGATAAGAGAGGTAAATCAGATTTTAAAAATGAAATATTCTTCTGCAAGTGATATTGCCGATGTTATATTAAAGGACATGGCTTTGACAACTAAATTACTGAAACTTGTTAATTCTTCCTTTTACGGTCAATATTTAAACAAAGGGATAGCAACCATTTCCGAGGCGATGATCATCCTTGGCACGGAAGAAATAAAGCTTGCCGCAACAAGCCTAAAGATTTATGAAATCATGAAGGGTATTGCCAATATCCAGATTTTGAAAGACAAAGCGATAAAATCACTCCAAAGAAGCATTGTTGCGCGGGAACTTGCCATTGAAAAAAAAATAAAAGATGTGGAAGCAATTCAGATTACGGCCATGCTCTATGATTTTGGCGAATATCTGGTGGCTCTTTTTTCGCCTAAGGTGTACATCAATATTGAAATTGTAATCGATGAAAAAAAAATATCAAGGGAACTGGCATCAAAATCCGTCATTGGAGTATCATACAGCGAACTTGGGCGATTTGTCGTATCCAAGTGGAACCTGCCTCAATCCATCATTGCGGCAATGAAACCGGTTGTCAATTTTGATCATTTAAAAATCAAAATCCCTGAAGAAGAAATGCAACGACTTATCTGTTCATTTTCAGACGAATTGTGCAATATAGATTTAACCTTGCCCGGTGATATAATTGGAAAAAAAATTATGATAATAACAGAAAAATATAAAACCTGTCTTGATATCACAGCCTCAAAATCGGTTGATCTATTAAAAACCTCAAGCAGCAAAATAACAAAGCATGCTTCAATATTAAAAATGCCCTAAATTGCGAATCAATACTATTCTTTAATGATAAACTCATCCAGTTTATCAAATAGAGATTCAGGCCATTCTTCAGCATAAAGAAAAAGCTCTTTTTCTTCATCTGTCATGCTCTCCCTGATCTTTGGGGGAAGGCTGTCAAAGGATGCCTGACGTTCAATATCGGTTTTCTTTTTATTTTTCATTTATTTGTTCCCTCTTTATGATATTTTTATTCATTCGATCTGATCATTCAACCTATATCTTAAAAAAATTGAAAAATAAGGTCATGAAAACAATCTTGAAATCAGAAAAGTCACGGCAGTTTCAACTTTTAATATTCTTGGACCGATATGACATGACAAAAAACCCTGATTTTCAAGGGTTTCAATCTCAATATCAATAAAACCACCCTCAGGTCCAATCACAAGGGTTGTTTCTCTGTTGATCCCGGCCGGGCATACATTTTGGGTCTTGGGATGGGCTGTAACCCTCACGCTGTTTTTTGAAATATAAGGGAGTTCTTCTGTAACAAATTTGGTAAAAAACCTTTTTAGAAAAATTTTTGGCATTACCGTATCCCGACTTTGTTCCAATCCCAGGATCATGTGTTTCTCAAGGGTATTGATGGTTAACAGCGGGGTTTGCCAAAAACTTTTTTCCACGCGCCACGAATTGATCAGGTAAATATTTTTTACACCCAGCGTTGTGACAGCCTCGAGAATCCGTTTCAGCATCTTAGGCCTTGGCAAAGCCAGCACCAGCGTCAATGGCAAGGGCTTGGGCGGGTCCTGATCAAGTTCAACCGTCATCTCTATAAAAGAATCCGATCGTTTTGTGACCATGCCTCTCCCGATCTTACCATTTAGGAGACCACAAACAAGAGTGTCTTTTTCATTTACTTTGTTTACGGTTAATAAATGCTTTAATCGTCTGCCTTTTAGCACAACGGTGTTATGATCAATAAAATCTTTATTGTCTAAAAGGACCAGATTCACAATACACCGTAAGAAAAAACCACCCCTGGAAATTTTTAATTTTCAGGGGTGGTGCGGGTTATCTCTATAAATTAAAGGTCGTCATACTGATCACAAGCGGCAATGCTTCAATTTCTTTTATAACTTCCGGAGGAACCGGGGTGTCTGTACTCAAAAAGATAATATTTCTATCGCCTTCGTCTTCTCTTCCAACGGTCATTCTTGCAATATTAATACTGTGTTTACCCAGGGTGACGCCCATGGAGCCGATGGAGCCGGGCTTATCCACATTATGGATGAGCGCCAGGTGGCCTTCTGGAATGACTTCCAGCCGAAATTTGTTGATTCTTACAATTCTTGCATCATCCTTGCCGAAGATGGTACCTTCAAGGACATTGGTCTGTTCATCCGAAACCAGGGTGATACGGATAAGATTTAAAAAATTACCGGATTCCTTTGAAGTGGATTCTGAAATTTTTATTCCAAGACCATTGGCAAAAGAGATGGCATTTACAGAATTCACTTCATGCTGAACAAACTGGGACAAAAGGCCTTTAATGGCCGTTATGGTAATGGGCTTCAGATCCAAATCAGGGAACTGGCCGACATACTCAATATCCACGGATTTGACCCCGCCCTTTATCATCTGACCCTGCATAATACCCATTTTCTCCGCAAGATATAAAAAAGGCCTCAATTGTTTGAGAACTTCACCAGTGACAGAGGGAACGTTCACCGCATTAATAATTGTATCGTGCAAAAGATAGGCAATGATCTGATTGGCTGCCGCAACCGCTACATTGGTCTGGGCCTCTTTGGTGGATGCCCCAAGATGAGGGGTTGCGATGACCTGATCAAGGGTAAGCAACGGATGATTTTCCGGAGGCTCGGTCGCAAATACGTCCAACGCTGCTCCGGCAACTTTTCCTGATTTAATGGCATCATACAATGCTGCTTCATGAATGATCCCTCCTCTGGCGCAGTTGATAACCATGACGCCGTCCTTCATCTTTGCAAAGGCACCGGCATCCAGAAGATTAACGGTTGCTTCCATTTTAGGGACATGGATGGTGATATAATCAGAGCGTTTGAACAATTCATCCAGGGTAACATATTTAAATCCTGCCTTTTCAATATGTTCGGATGAAATATTGGGGTCAAATACAATGACCTTCATTTTCAATCCTTTTCCAAGGTTTGCCACTATGGAACCGATATTTCCAAAACCCAGCACACCCAGGGTTTTATTGCAGATTTCCCTTCCCTCCAGATTCTTTTTCTCCCAGCGGCCTTCTTTTAAAGACTGGGTTCCTCTGGGAATATTTCTTGTTAAAGCCATCATCATGGCAATGGCATGTTCTGCCGTTGTCACGGTATTGCCGCCGGGTGTGTTCATGACAGCCACCCCTTTTTTTGTGGCTTCGGGGATATCCACATTATCAAGCCCGATTCCTGCTCTTGCAATGACCTTAAGCTTAGTGGCGGCATCCAGGATATCTTTGGTTACTTTGGTTGCACTCCTAATGGCAAGGCCGTCATATTGGCCGATGATTTCTTTTAATGCATCCGGGCTTAAGCCTGTTTTAACATCGACTTCAATTCCTTCCTGTTTTCTGAAAATATCAATGCCTTCTTCATCCATTTTATCGCTGACAAGAACTTTCATTTTTTGTTCTCCTTTTCAAATGAATCCATAAATTGAACCAGTGCGGTGATGCTTTCCATGCTTGCTGCATTGTAGATGGAAGCTCTGCATCCTCCAACCGACCGGTGGCCTTTGAGACCGCCAAACCCTTTCTCGGTTGCTTGTAAAACAAATTTTTTCTCAAGCTCTTCCGTCGGCAGTCTGAAGGTCACATTCATAAGAGACCTTGAATATTTTTCAGCCGTGGGTCTGTAAAAGCTGCCGGAATCCATAAAATCATAAAGAATATCAGCCTTTTTGACATTGAATTCTTCCATTTTTTCAAGACCGCCGATTTCTTCTTCTATCCATTTTAGTACAAGATCAATGGTATATATTCCAAAGCAGGGAGGTGTGTTGTACATGGAGTTTTTTGATGCATGGGTGGAATATTTCAGCATGGTGGGTAAATCATCATTTTCCATATCCAGCATATCCTGACGGATGATCACCATGCAGGTTCCGGAGGGTCCGAGGTTTTTCTGGGCTCCGGCGTAAATCATACCAAATTTTTCCATATCAAGCGGTCTTGAATAGATATCCGAAGACATATCACAAACTATGGGAATACCTTTTGTATCAGGGAACTGATAATACTGAGTGCCTTTAATGGTGTTATTGGATGTCAGGTGGACATATTTGGCATTATCTGAAAATTTAATATCCTTGGGGATATATGAAAAATCCCTGTCTTCTGAAGAAGCCACGACCTTATGATTTTTCTTCAGAATTTTGGCCTCTTTTATGGCTTTTGTTGCCCAGGTTCCGGTATTGACATAGTCTGCAGACTCGTTTTCTTTTAAAAAATTCATGGGAACCATGGCAAACTGTAAAGATGCCCCACCCTGCAAAAAAAGCACATGATACCGGTCATCCAGTTTTAATAGCCGTTTTGCCCGTTCTACCGCATCATTAATGACTTTATCAAAATATGAAGACCGGTGACTGATTTCAGTTATGGACATACCGGAGTGATCAAAATTTAAAAAATTAGCCTGTATTTCTTCCAGAACCTTTAGCGGCAATACCGCAGGTCCGGCATTAAAATTATAAATTCGATGTTCTGCCATTTGGATTTTCCTTTTAAAATACTTCTATTTTAGCTATTTACGCTGACTTTTGGCCATCTTGTGATGGATTGAAAAATACCTTTCAATCCAATTTTAGATTGGAAAACTAACAATAATTAAAAGGTTTATCAATAAAAAAAATAAATAAAATGAAAATAAATAATGATTACAATTAATTATAGATAAAAATAGAATTTAGGTTTCCCGCAATTCTTTTATATTTCCCTTATTTGTTAATAACCCGGTACTCAGTTATATTCTCTTGTCTTATGAAATTTAATTTGCGGCCAGTCTTCCATGGCAAATCCCAGCTGGTATTCGCTGGTGGTCAAAAAAGTCAGCCAACCTTCCGAATCCACGGCAAGACGGGATTCGTTTTTTCTTTTAAATTCCTTTAAAATCTTTTCATCTTCACAGGTCACCCACCTTGCAACGGAGAGATCAATATTTTCATAGGTGGCATTTACGGCATATTCGGCTTTAAGCCTTGCCATGGTGACTTCAAACTGAAGAACCCCTACGGCTCCGATAACATGCATATTCCCGGTAAGGGGTTTGAACACCTGGATGGTGCCTTCTTCTGCCAGCTGGACCAGGCCTTTCTGCAATGCCTTGGCCTTTAAAGGGTCTTTTAAGATTACCCGTCTAAAATGCTCGGGCGCAAAATTGGGAATGCCTAGAAATTTCAAGGGTTCCCGGGTTGTAAACGTATCCCCGATCTTGATGGTTCCGTGGTTATGGATACCGATAATATCCCCCGGCCAGGCTTCTTCTATATTGCTTCGTTCCTGGGCCATGAAAATGGTGGCATTGGAAATCTTGATTTCTTTTCCGATCCTGTGGTGCCTGACCTTCATCCCCTTTTCAAACTTACCGGAACATATCCTGAAAAATGCAATTCTGTCTCTGTGTTCCGGGTCCATATTGGCTTGTATTTTAAAGGTAAAGCCCGAAAAATCAGACTCATGGGGGGAAACCACCCTTGTGGCAGCCTGACGTTTTCCTGGCGGCGGAGCAATCCTGACAAAAGCATCCAGCATTTCCCTGACGCCGAAATTGTTAATGGCTGATCCGAAAAACACCGGTGTATGGGTCCCGTTCAGATACAGATCCATATCAAAAGATTCACACGCGCCCATGATCAAATCTACATCATTTCTGAGCTGATCTGCCTGACTTTCTGAAATCAGTTCATTGAGCCGGGAGTCTGAGAGATCATCAATCATAATGCCGTCATCATCTTTAGGGGTGTAGCCCGGAGAAAAAAGACCAAATTCTTTTTTCTCAAGATTATAAACCCCTTTAAAGCGTTTACCCATGCCGATGGGCCATGTCAGGGGGATACACTCGATCTGAAGTTTGTTTTCAATATCTTCAAAAATATCCAGGGGTTCCAGACCTTCTCTGTCCAACTTATTAATAAAGGTGATGATGGGCGTATTTCTCATCCGGCAGACTTCCATGAGTTTTTCGGTCTGAGGCTCAACCCCTTTGGCATTATCTATAATCATTATGGCGCAGTCCACAGCTGTCAGGACCCTGTAAGTATCTTCTGAAAAATCCTTGTGCCCCGGTGTATCCAGAAGATTGATCTCATAGCCTTTATAGTTGAATTTCATGACAGCAGAAGAAACACTGATGCCTCTTTCCTGCTCAATGGCTAAAAAATCACTGGTAGCAGCTTTTGCAATTTTCCGGGATTTAACGGCTCCTGCCTGTTGTATGGCCCCGCCAAACAGCAACAGCTTTTCCGTCAAGGTTGTCTTTCCGGCATCCGGGTGACTGATGATGGCAAAGGTCCTGCGTTTTTGTATTTCCTTTAAAAGGGTTTTTTCCATTTATTATCCGATCTAATGCTAAAAAAAGCTTACGAGTATAATCAAAACATTTCTGTAGGTAGCACAATTGCATATTATTTGGAAGCCTTTCTAAGCATCATTCAGAATCCTGTTTTGTTTTTCTTTTTTTATACCAGTCCTGATCCCCATAAAGCTTTTCCATGCAATCCTCACAAACGCCATGGCTGAACTGGGCATCAGAATGGGCTTCAATATAGGTCTCAATCCGGTTCCAGTATCCCTTATCATCCCTGATTTTCTTGCAGGACGCGCAAATCGGCAGAAGGCCGCGCAGAACCTTCGTATCTTCAAGAATCTGCTGTTCCCGGCCAAGGGCTTCAATCCGTTTTTCATCCATAGCTTTTCTTTGAAGGGTGATAAAGGCCGTCACCCAAATGGCAAAAAGTGCAAGCCCCCGATTCATAAGGACTTTCCAAAGCTCTCCGCCGGGAGGGGATACATAATATCCGGCAATGGTCAGAATGGATGAAAGGAGTGCCACCATCAGTGTAAAATTTTTCCGTGTTGACCAAAGAGAGATAAGAACCACGCTGATATATGAGACCCCGTCTGCAACCCCCAGAGGCGTATAAAGGTCAATGATAAAAATCAAAGCAAACAGCAGTAAACAAAAAAGATAAATCAGTTTCTGGGAAATTTCCTTTTCTTTTGGCAGGTACAACTCTTCTTGTGTCATAATGCCTCTTTTGTCTGTTTATTGTTCCAATCATTCAAACAAAATAAGAAGGATCATTGCAATTCCAAGGCGTCCGACAGAATTTCGTTTGCCTGGAACTGTATCCTTCTTCTGACTGTTGGGGCCCTGTCCGTTCTCTAATCCACTTTAAAATTTGCCCTTATTGATCTCCTTGTGATTTCTCCTGACTTTAGGGCAGAAGAAAGGAAAATGCCTTGATTCAGATCAAGCTTTTTGACCGGATATCAACCGGCCGCCAATTTTTTCTTTTAAAAACCTTGGGTATCATTTTGACAAACACTTGTATTCCGTGTCCGGGAAGTGTACCATCTGTTCCATGAGTCTTTTGATATGCAGGGTAAAATCCGGAACAAAAAACAATTCTCGCCTGCTAGACGATTTAAGACCGTACCAACCATTATAACAGGAGGAGAAATGGAACCTGACAAATTTAGGGAATCCAGACAAGCAATAAACCGATTATGTGAAAACCTTGCGTTATTAATTGAACAGAATGCTGTTGAAGCTTCACGGGAATGCTGCCGGGAAGCACAGGAAAAACTTGACCGGCTCATCCCGGAAGCAGATGATGAAGTCCAACTGCGATCCGTAAAAAACCTGGGGTTGAAGATCAAGTATTTGCTATCCCTTATCAATAAATTAAAAGTTAAAAAGGTATCTGCTTCGGGAATCGCAAAAACTGAAATCATCCCTGTTGAATGGGACGAAGACCGGATAAAAAAGCTTTCTCCTGCATTTTTAAAAAAAGTGTCTGCCAATATGGGAAATGATTCAAACGCCAGCGTCTGTTTTGATATTACCGGTAAAGGCATCAGGCCCAGCTATCAGATCCGGTTTGGGAATAAGGAAACCACTACTTTCAGTGGAAGTGCCCACAAACCCAAAGAAAAACCTCTTTTGGGCGGTTTGCATAAAATTTCCCGGCCTTTTTCCAGTATGGCAATAAATTCAGCGCTGAACGCCGGATAAAATAGCAGTAAATGGGGCCGGTTGCAGGACAAAGATGGATCAGCGAAACAGAGCCGGAACTCGGGCTTGGCCTTTTGATCCACATCAGCCCCAAAACCATGGTTATACGGTTTGAGATGTGTGGCTGTGAAAGGCATTATGCTATTGCCTCTGCCCCCCTGAAACGGATAAAATTCAAGCCTGGTGATAAAGTCCAATCAAAAAACGGAAAAAAACTGACCATTGAATCCGTAACCGAATCAGACGGATTGATGTATTATTTGGGGGGAAATAAGGTCATCTGTGAAAAAGACCTTTCAGATCATATTTCGTTTTCCATGCCCCAGGACAAGCTTTTTGCCGGAATAACGGATTCGAGTAAAACATTTGATCTTCGCCGGAATCTCTTAACATCAAAGGCCTGCTATGATGCCTCTTCGGTAAAAGGCTTTCTCGGGGCAAAGATTGAACTGATCCCTCACCAGTTTTTTATTGCCGATGCGGTTGCTTCCCGGTATGTGCCAAGAGTTTTGCTATCGGATGAAACAGGTCTTGGCAAAACCATAGAAGCTTGCCTAATTCTTCATAAACTGATTATCAGCCACAGAATCCAGCGGGTGATCATTATTGTCCCAGACTCCCTGACCCACCAGTGGTTTATTGAATTGTACAAAAAATTCAATCTGTCCTTCATGATCCTTGATGAGGCGTATTGCAGAAATCTCGACCGCCGAGGCAACGGTATCAACCCTTTTCTTGCACACCAGTTTGCCATTGTGAGCTTTAATTTTCTTGCCAATATCCGGTGGCATTCAAAAATCCTGGATTCAGGCTGGGATATGGTGGTTGTGGACGAAGCCCATCATATTAGGGACAATGAAAAAATTTATGATTTTATTCAGGCGCTTTCAACGTCAGTATCCGGATTAATGCTGCTGACGGCGACACCGGAGCAGATGGGGATTGAAAATCATTTTCTTCATTTAAACCTTTTGGACCCGAATCGCTATTTTTCTTTTGATGCCTATCTTGAGGAGAACAACCGGTATGAAAAAACAATAAAAACAGTCAATGAACTTCTGAAAAAAGGAGAGGATATTGAGCCTGTCCTGGATTCCTATGGACCGGGCCGGGTGATCTTCAGAAACCAGAGACAGGTGATCAAAGGATTTCCTCAAAGAATACCGCACATAACATATCTGGATGCTGAACCTTACCGGATCAAGGCTGTCAATGATGAATTCTTTGACTTTAAAAACACCGGCAATTATGAGTTCCACCAAGACCCGAGAATTTTATGCCTTCTTGGATTGATCCGGCAAAAGGAAAAAATCCTTGTCATTTCATCCTCCAGGCAAAAGGCTTTGGCCATTGAAACAGCAGTTGCCAAGCACATCTCCATTGACATGGCAAGATTTGATGAAAGCATGAGCCTTCTTCACCGGGACAGGAATGCTGTCTTTTTTTCAAAGAAGGACGGGGCAAAACTATTGATCTCTTCTGAGATCGGCAGTGAGGGAAGAAATTTTCAATTTGTGCAGCACCTTTTTCTTTTTGACCTGCCCTTGAACCCTGAACTTTTAGAGCAAAGAATCGGCCGCCTGGACCGGATCGGCCAGAAAAACAAAATCCATATCCATGTGCCCTGTATCAGGGGAACCGGTTTTGAAATCCTTGCCCGATGGTATATGGACGGTTTGGACCTCTTTTCAAAAAATATCAACGGTCTTCATCTTATTTATAAAAAATTTGAACCTGATCTTAAAGATTTATTCTCCCGGTTAGGGGAAGATGAAACTATTGATGAACCAGCGCTTCAAAAACTGATATTTCAAACAAAGGATTTTCGCTCTGAAACGGAAAACAAACTGGCCAAAGGAAAAAACATTCTCCTTGAAATGAATTCCTTTAAACCTGAGCCTGCACAACATATCATCCGGGCCATTGAAGCCTTTGAAACCGATAAAAAGCTTGAAGATATTCTGACCCGTGTTCTTGAGCATTACGGAATCGAAACCGATTTTGTGAACGACTCTGTTTTCAAATTGAATTTCACTGATCTGAAGGATGAAAACTTTCCTGCGTCGGCAAGGCGTTCCAACACACTGACCTTTAAAAGAAACAAAGCTATCCTGAGGGAAGACATGGACTTTATTTCATGGGATCACCCCCTGGTCCATCATGCCTTTGAATATTTCATCACGAGCAATACAGGATCATGCGCTTTGGCAAGCCTTCATGATCCCGGATTTCAGGGCATCCTCCTTGAAACCGTTTTTATCCTGGAATGCATGGCTCCGTCACACCTGGAAATGAGCCGGTATCTGAACTGCGGTCCGATTCATCTTGTTGTGGATCACAACGGCCTCAATGTCATAAAAAAATTTGATTTGAATCCGTGTTCAAAGCCTCTTTTTAAAGATCAGAAAAGCCGGTTCAAAGAGATGGAGCCCTTAAACCGGGAGATCATCCCTTTTATGATTCAAAAAAGCTTTTCCAATGCAGAAACACTCACCCGGGAGATCATAAAAAAAACAAAGGCAGAGATCAGCCGGATATTCGGCCGGGAAACGACAAGGCTTCTGGAACTTCAGAAAATAAACCCGGATATCAGGGCGTCGGAAATCAATGCCGTCCGGAATCATGAGGCAGCTCTTCTGGAATATCTCTTGTCAGCCCGCCCAAGGCTTGATGCATTAAGGCTGATACAGGGGAAATAGCGTTTCAATACATTTAAACCCTGAATCCATCTATGACCCTCTTCATTTCTGAGGCCATATCCTTCAGATGCCGGGAGCTTGTTTCCAATTTTCTGCTGCTTTCAGCAATTTTGTCCGTTGCCGCACTCACGCCGCCAATATCTTTTGCAATCTCATTGGATACGCTTGAACTCTGATTGATATTCTCGTTCACCAGGGCAATTCCCTGGCTTGCCTGGGCTATATTTCCGGAAATTTCTTTTGTTACAATGGACTGCTCTTCCACTGATGTTGCAATGGTGGCAACAATTTCATTAATATCTGAAATCACCTTGGAAATCAGTCCTATTTCATTGACTGCCTGACCGGTAATGGTTTGAATAGCATCAATCTGTTTTTTAATATCCCTTGTTGAATTGGCCGTCTGGGTTGCAAGGTCTTTTATTTCATTTGCAACAACAGCAAATCCTTTGCCTGCTTCGCCTGCCCTTGCAGCCTCAATGGTGGCATTCAGTGCCAGAAGATTGGTCTGCTCGGAAATATCACTGATGGCATCGGTTACTTTACCGATCTCTTTTGCAGTCTTTTCAAGGACATTCATCTTATCGGATGCGCCTGCTGCCTGAGTGACTGCACTTTCGGAAATGTTTCTTGCTTTTTCCGCATTTTGGGCAATCTCCGCTATGGTGGAAGTCATTTCTTCAGCCGCTGCCACCACAAGATTCAGATTGGTGGTGGATTCTTCCATGGCTGCGGCCACACTGGAAATATTTTCATCCATTAATTTTGTGGATGCCGCCACATTGACGGAGCGCCTGGAGGTATCTTCCACTTCAGATGACAGCAATCTGGAAATCTCGGACAGATCACCTGAAGACGCATCCACTTCTCTTGAGCTGTTTGATATTTTTTTGATCGTGTCTTGCAGTTTTCCCACAAAGGTATTGAACCCTTTGGACAGCTCTCCGATTTCATCTGCTGAATCTATCTTCAATCGAACCGTCAGATCACCCTCTCCTTCTGCAATATCTTTTACCATGTCACACGCATCATGAAGAGGGCCTGAAATTTTTCCGGAAACAATGAATGTTAAGACAAAACACAAGATAAGAGAAATAAAAATAGCTGCCAGTAAAAAATTTCTCTGTTTTGCCATGCCTGCTTCGACTATTTTTTCTTTTTCAATGATGACCGTTTTTACATCATCAATATAGATACCTGATCCAATGACCCAGTTCAGTGGTTTAAACAGCTTGACATAGGACAATTTATCAACCGGTTCTTTAAACCCGGGTTTTGCCCATTTATATCCCACGGTGCCTTCACCTTCTTTTTTACAGATTTCAACCATTTCAACAAACAGCAGTTTTCCATCCGGGTCTTTATAGTCGGTCAGGCTTTTCCCGTTCAATGCTGCATTCACAGGATGAAAGACCATGGCCGGTGTCATGTCATTGATCCACAAATAGCCGCTGTTATCATATTTCATGTTTTTGATCAGGTTAAAGATCAATTCCTTTTTCTTGGCCTCATCATGCTCCTTGGATGCAAAAAGCCCTTCGACCTGGCTGACGCTAACTTCAACGATATTCTTAAGTTTCTGTTTTTTTTCTTCCATCAGGGTAAGGTATAAGGAATAGATCTGCTGTGTTCCCATTTTTTTTATGGATTGTGCTGCGATAAAATACATGACAGCCCCTAAAAAAATGAGCCCTGCAAAAGAAGTTATCATTATTTTTTTGCGGATATTCATGATGTCACCTCCTGAATTGATAAATTGATGGATTTCAACAGTCTGGACATGTTCAATTTTCAGCCAAAAGAGGAAACAGCAAATATGAGATGAGAATCTAGTATTTTAGCAATTAGCACAAGAAAGATAAGATAGTCCAATAAAAAATGATCTTTTTATTTGGTTTTTCGAAAGGCGAGTTTCAGGTCTGCTTTTTTAAACCCGAGGATCATTTCCTGAGCACTTATCCTGATGATATCAAGGCGTCCTGGGTCGGTTTTTTGACCATCATCATAAATAAAGACAACTTCGATCTGATTTCCTATGATTTTGTACAAAAATTTATCGGCAACCCAGAAATATTTCTCTTTGTCCAGGAGCAGATCCCCTGTTCCATCGGTTTTAAGGAGGATCTTAATTTCACCGGGTTTTGCATCGATTAGATTTTCCGAATTCTCCCATTTTCCGACAAGGCTTGGCTTGGGAGAAGCACCCATCAACAGGAATGCCGCTAACAACAATATGATAATTTTCTTCATGATATCTTAAAATTCAACAGGTCAAATTTCTTATGGCCGTGATTCCGGTTTGCAGTCATTTTTTTTAGAATTGATAATTTCCTGGACTATGCCTGCGGCATCTGATGAAAACCGGGCGCATTTTTCATAACCGGGGTTTTCCATCCTGAATTTTTCCAGCTCCTCGGCAACGCCAAGGTCATACCCGATGAGATCTTTACAATTCAAAGACCCATGCAATTCTTTAAATGCTTTTAAAAATTTTGTGACAGCTTTATAACAAGCTTGCATATCGTCTTCAACCATATTGCGGCCAAAAACAAGACCCAGTCCCATGATACCGCCGGTTACTGCCCCACACATTTCTGCATGCCGGCTCATGCCGCCGCAAAAACCTGAAGCAATAGCCGGCAGGATTGAGGCATCGGCGCCGTTTTCCAGGGCAACCGCCTTTAAAACGCTTTCCGCACAAAAAAAGCCAGATGCAAAAAGTTCCTGCGCTTTTTTTCCTGTTTCATTCATTTTTCCCGCCCTTTTCCCTATTCAGTAATAATTGATCGTCTTTTGAATATTTTTTCCCCTGGAAAGTTTATTACACAAATGAACGTTTGAAAAGGTCCTCGATGGCAGCTTTTCCCTGATCCGAAAGGTGCCGGGTCCCTGTTCCGCAAAACGTTTTATGCGTAATCAAAGGGATTTCTTCAACCCATTCCCCCGATTTCCAGGCATACCATTGATTGGTTTCCTGATCAAAAACACTTACCGGCCGGTTGAAAAATTTGGCCAGTTCAACCCCCCATCCTGTACCGCCTTTAACCGTCCCGTCAGCCTGGATAAACCCCACAGCAAACACCTGATATCCTTTATTGACCATGTGAAAAATGGTCTGAAATACTTTTCTGATCTTATCGGCCTGGGCATATCTCCTGCCCATCCTTACCGATACAATCTCCATGCTGATATTGCCTTTGTTAAGTTCTTCATCGCTAAGTAGGGTGACATTCTTATTTCTTGAAAGTGTATGGCCTTCAAATGAAAAATTGGTTTCATTGATTCCGAATTTTTCTGCACATTCACCAAATGATTCTTCAGCTCCTTTTAGGCCGCCGCTGAAAAAGCTAAAATCTTTATTGTCCATGGTTTTTCCTCATTTTTTTATATTATTTAATAACCGGTCGGATAAACAAGATGATACCATGGAAAACAGAATATGGGATAGGTTTATTTTCATTGGCTTTTAAAAAAACTTTGCATTAATATCCATTTTGTATTATTTGAAATACTTTTTTTTAAATTAAGGGGTTTGCCATGAATTTTCAGAAAATAAGCTATTCAGTTCCTTGGAATGTTTTTTTAATCACCCTTGGCAGCGTTATCATCGGTATCGGCCTTAAGGCCATTGTCATTCCCCATGGCATGATCACCGGCGGTTTTTCAGGCACTGGCATCCTGATTTATTATTATACCAAAACCCTTACCCCCGGCATCTGGTATTTTGTTTTGAACATCCCGGTTTTTATTGCCGGATGGCTGTTTATCAGTCGCCGCTTTTTATTCTACAGTCTCTATGGAACCATTATCCTGACCCTTGTCATTGATCTGATTCCCTTTGAATTTCCGGTAAAGGACCTGATGCTGGCTTCCATTGCAGCCGGAGCCATTATCGGGGCAGGCTCCGGCATTATCTTTCGTTCCCTTGGCTCAGCCGGCGGCAACGACATTATCTCCATCATTTTGAATCAGAGATACGGCATCCGCATCGGAACCTATAATTTTTCCTTTAATTTTATCTTGTTTCTCTTAAGCTTCGGACTCTTGGAAACCGATATGATCCTCTATTCCATGGCCATGAGCTATATCACCTCCCAGGTTCTCGAATATTTCATGACCCTTTTTAACCAGCGAAAAATGATTTTCATCATTTCCAGCAACCCGAAAAAAATTGTAAATGAAATTATTGAAAAGCTTAAACGGGGCGCAACCCTGATCAGGGGAGCCGGAGCCTATACCGGTGAGGAAAAGGAAATCATCCTGACGGTGGTCAACAATTACCAGATCAAAAGAGTGGAAGAAATTGCCTTTAACATTGATCCTGATGCTTTCCTGATCACGGAAAACACCTTCAATGTCCTGGGCAAAGGGTTTTCCACCCGGAAGGTGTACTAAACGGTCATGGTCTGGTAAACCGATTCCAGGGCCTTATCAAGATGTTCAGGCTGGGTACCGCCGGCCTGGGCCATATCCGGACGTCCGCCGCCCCCGCCACCGACAATTTTGGCCGCGGCCTTCACAATATCCCCGGCTTTGAATTTTTTAGTCAGATCTTCGGTCACAACCGCAATCAGCAAGGCTTTTCCATCCGATACCGCGCCTAAAAGAATGACCCCGGAGCCGATCCTGGTTTTGAATTTATCTGCCAAATCTCTCAACTGAGAGGGGTTTTCAATATCAACCCGTTTTGAAATCACCTTCACGCCGTTGAGCATTTTGATCTCATCCGCCAGGTTTTCAACGGATTTGGATGCCATTTTTGCTTTCAGGGATTCCAGTTCTTTTTCAAGCGCCTTCTTATCCTTTAACAGAGCTTCCACCTTTGCGGTCACATCTTCTTTTGCGCCTTTTAACAGACCGGCGGTTGATTCGATAAGGGCTTCTTCCCTATGGATATGATCCAGGGCCACCTGCCCGGTTGCAGCCTCGATCCTGCGGACACCTGATGCAATGCCCCCTTCGGACAGAATTTTGAATATCCCGATATCTCCGGATCTTTGCGCATGAGTGCCGCCGCAAAGCTCGCTGGAAAATTTTCCCTGGGACACCACCCGGACCACATCCCCGTATTTTTCTTCAAAGAGCGCAGTGGCACCGGCCTTTACAGCCTCATCCATGTTCATTTCCTGTGTTTCCACCAAATGATTTTCCCTGATCCGAAGATTCACTTCATTTTCTATGGCCAGAATCTCTTCCATTGAAATGGATGCAAAATGAGTAAAATCAAACCTGAGTCTTGTGTCGGTCACAAGGGAGCCGGACTGTTTGACATGATCTCCCAGGACTTTTCGCAAGGCTGAATGAAGGATATGGGTGGCAGTATGGTTGGCGGCAATGGCCTGCCTCTTCCCTTTATCAACTTTCAGGGTAAAAACATCTCCTTTTTTAGCCTCGCCTTTTTCAACCACACCCTTGTGAATGATGAGCCCTGACGGGTTTTTCATTGTATCTGCAATTTGAATGACACAGTTTTCATTTTCAAACCTGCCCGAATCCCCTGCCTGTCCTCCGGATTCAGCGTAAAAAACCGTTGCCCCTGTGACAATTTCTACGCTATCGCCTGGTCTGGCAGTTTGGATTTCCTTATCCTCTTTGACCATAATCAGGATATCAGATTTTCCCTCAACCGCACCATAACCTTTAAAATCAGTCTTGAAACCCTCCGATGTCAAGGTTTTATAGGCTTCGCCGATTCCTGTAAATTTTTTAACGGATCTTGATCTGGCTTTCTGCTCTTCCATGGCCTCATGAAAGCCGTCCATATCCAAATCGATATTCATCTCTTTGACGTGATCTATAATGATGTCCACAGGAAAACCGAAGGTTTCATAGAGTTTGAAAATGACATCCCCCGGGATCACGGATTTTTTTTCAGACCCGGTTTTCTTAAGATTGATCTCCTGAATGGTGGCTTCTAGAAGTTTCATACCGGTTTCCAGGGTTTCAAGAAATTTTTCCTCTTCATTTTTTACCACATTCAGAATAAAGGCGGAAGATTCCTTAAGCTCAGGGTAGGCCTCATCCATGATGGAGAATACGGTTTGAACCGTTTCATGCATAAAGGGTTTGACAAGACCGATGCTTCTGCCATACCGGATGGCCCGTCTCATGATGCGGCGGAGTACATATCCCCGCCCCTCGTTGGAGGGCAGAACCCCGTCACAGATCAAAAATGCGGTTGCCCGTGAATGATCGGCAATGACTTTCATGGCCACTTCAACTTCTTTGGAAGTGTGGCGTTTTTTTCCGGAAAGTTCCCCGACTTTTTCCATAATGGGAATAAACAAATCGGTATCATAATTGGTGGGCACCCCCTGGAGTACGGAAATGACCCGTTCAAGCCCCATACCTGTATCAATACTGGGTTTCGGCAGAGGCCGCATATTGCCCTGATCATCCTTTTCAAACTGCATAAAGACCAGGTTCCATAATTCCAGCCACCGGTCACAGTCACAGCCCACGGCGCAATCCTTGCTGCCGCAGCCGAATTCCAGGCCCCGGTCAATATGGATCTCACTGCAGGGGCCGCAGGGGCCTGTGTCTCCCATGGCCCAGAAATTGTCTTTTTCTCCCAGCCGGATGATGCGTTCTTCGGGTACGCCTTCCTGGTCCCGCCAGATATTAAAGGCTTCATCATCTTCATGAAACACCGACACCCAGAGTTTATCCTTATCAAACCCATACCCGTTGGTCAACAGATCCCAGGCAAACCGGACAGCCTTTTCCTTGAAATAATCGCCAAATGAAAAATTGCCCAGCATTTCAAAAAAGGTATGATGCCTTGCCGTATACCCAACATTTTCAAGATCATTGTGTTTTCCTCCCGCCCGGACGCATTTTTGAGCTGTTACCGCAGTGGCATACTCTCTTTTTTCATCTCCGGTGAACACGCGTTTAAACTGGACCATACCGGCATTAACAAACATCAGGGTCTTATCATCCTGGGGCACCAGGGAGGAAGACCGCACCGGGTGGTGGCCGTGTTTTTTAAAATAGTCGAGAAAAATTTTTCTGGCATCATTGCCTGTCATGCTGCAACTGTTCATTCACTTCTCCGTTATGCTTTGCCGTTGCCGTTCTTGTCTTTTTTAGCAGGTGTTATCATCCCGAGTTTCTCGCGGACACTATCTTCAATTTTTGCGAATATGTCCGGGTTATCCAGAAGGAAAACCTTTACATTCTCTCTGCCCTGACCGATTCTTTCACCGCCAAAGGAATACCATGACCCGCTCTTGTCCACAAGGGAAAGATCAACCCCCATATCCAGAAGATCCCCTGTTCTGGAGATACCCTCCCCGTACATGAGGTCAAATTCCACATCTTTAAATGGAGGTGCCAGTTTGTTTTTCACAACTTTAACCTTGGTACGGTTTCCGACAATATTTTCACCTTCTTTAATGGGCGCTGCCCTACGGATTTCAAGCCGCATGGAGGCATAAAACTTCAAGGCATTGCCGCCGGTGGTGGTTTCCGGGTTTCCATAAACAACCCCGATTTTCATGCGGATCTGGTTGATAAAAATAATGGTGGTGCTGGTCTTTCCGATGGTGGCGGTGAGCTTTCGCAGAGCCTGGGACATCAGCCTTGCCTGGAGACCCATATGGGAATCTCCCATTTCTCCTTCAATTTCCGATCTCGGAACAAGGGCGGCAACGGAATCCACAACCATGATATCGATACCGCCGCTCCGGACAAGCATGTCGGCAATCTCCAGAGCCTGTTCCCCGGTATCGGGCTGGGATATCAAAAGTTCATCACAGTCCACACCCAAGCGTTTGGCATAGGCCACATCCAGGGCATGCTCAGCATCGATAAAGGCGGCAATGCCTCCGTTGCGCTGGGCCTCAGCCACGGCATGAAGGGCCAGGGTTGTTTTTCCTGAGGATTCAGGGCCATAGATTTCAATCACCCTGCCCCTTGGATACCCGCCTACACCTAGGGCTTTATCCAGAGCCAAAGACCCGGTCCGGATAACGGGTACGGCTTCAATGGGCCTGCCGCCGAGTTTCATAATCGATCCCTTGCCGAACTGCCTTTCAATCTGGTTCATGGCTGACTGAACAGCCTTGTCCTTTTCTGAATTCTTTTCCATCCGCTTTCTCCTATAATGCCCCTGATAAATATATGATTTTCAAAACAAATGCCGTAAACACACCGGCCATGACATCATCCAGCACAATGCCGGCACCTCCTGAAAAATTTTTTTCAAAATATCTTACAGGCTCCGGTTTCACAATATCAAAAAACCTGAACACAAAAAATCCAACAATAAGGGTGGATGCCTGAACAGGGACAAACGACATGGCCGTTACATATCCTGCCATCTCATCAATCACGATGCAGCCCGGGTCTTTTTGCCTGAGTATGCCGGACGCCAAGTCTGCAAAAAAAATAGCTGCAAGAATAAAAACCACCGTATAAATACCATGAAACTGCATTGGAAGGACCGGATAAAGAAGTGCAAAGGGAACGGCGGCAAGGGTGCCGAAAGTTCCGGGGGCAACAGGGATCTTACCGGAATAAAAGCCTGTGGCTAAAAACAAAATCATTTTCTGAAAAAATATCATTTAGCCTATCTATATTCTGAATCATTCCCTGTCAAGCGTGTTGATATCACAAAGCACACGATTGTAAACCTCTTTGAGAGGAAGTTTATTTTCCTTTGCCGTTCTTTTTATGGCTTCGTATTCCGGAGTAAACCGGGCTTTGTTATCCGGACCGATAATTTTTTTGACCTCTATCTTGCCAAATGAAGTTTGAATTACATCCGGTTCACGAAAAAGAAAAAACCGGTCACACTCTTGCACCCTGACACCAATGGACGAAGTTTCAGAAAGAAGAAGCCGGATCATGGCATCAAGATCTTCTTTTCTGCACAAGACCTCAATCTGAAGGCCCGGTCTGTTTTTCTTCATCTGGACAGGGGTAAAGGCGACATCCAGGGCCTTATGTTCCAAAAGGGTTTCCATGAGATAGCCTGAAATCTCAGGGCTCATATCATCAATATTGGTTTTAATCACCTGAATGGTTTCTTTATGGATGGCCGGGTCCTCTTCATTGCCCGCTTTTTTACCGAGGATAACCCTGAGAAGATTGGGAAGGACTGAGCCGGTTTCTCTTTTTCCTGCTCCATATCCGGTTTTTTTGATCACCATTTCCGGCATGGGCCCGAAAAAAGATGCAAGCGTTGTGATGATGGCGGCTCCGGTGGGAGTGACAATCTCGGTCTTTGCATCCGAAGATTTAACCGGAATATCCTTTAAGATGGCCAGAACTGCCGGGACCGGAACAGGCAGTATGCCATGGGAACATCTTACGGTCCCTGATCCCAGGGGAACGGCAGAGGCATATACCGTGTCAATGCCAAGATAATCCATACACAAAAAAGACCCGACAATATCCACAATGGAATCAATACCGCCGATTTCATGAAAATGAATGGTTTCGATGTCATGTCCATGAATTCCGGATTCAGCTTCTGCTATTTTTTGAAATGCCGTAAGGCTGTTTTGTTTAATTTTTTCAGGCAGAACGGCGCCTTCAATTATTGCCCTGATATCTTTGTAGTTTCTCGATACCCCGCTGCCCTCATCCGTCTCAACAACAAGGTCTGTGGCTTTCAGATGATGCCGATGGACAATCCCTGTTTTTATCCGGAAACCATTTAACATGTGAGACAGTTTTTCAGTAAGCCAATCCGCCGGAACCCCGAGATCCATCAATGCCCCCAGCATCATATCCCCGCTGATACCGGAAAACATGTCAACATATAAAATCATCTATGCAATCCCCCCGGCTGCATGCACTTTTAAAATTTCCATCACAAGTCTGACCGAATTTTCCATATCCCGTATATCAATGGATTCGCTCAGGGTATGGACATCGGTCATGCCGGTTCCCAAGACTCCGGCCATAATTCCTTTGCCGAAAAAAACATTTGCATCGGCACCACCGCCGATGGTTCTGGCAGTAAGGGCAATACCAAGGTTGGCTGCTGCTTTTTTCGCAAGCCGGATAACCATATGGTCTTCCGGAATCCGGGTCATAGGAAAATCATCATCCACATGGATTTCCACCCTTGGATTCATTCCATTTGTTTTAAATTCATCAGAGGCTTCCTGAAATACCTTGATCATATTCCCGGTTACAGATTTTAATTTATCAATACCATGACTTCTGGCTTCCCCGTGAATTTCAACAAACTCCGGAACAATATTGGTGGCAACTCCGCCCTTGATGGTTCCGATATTGCACGTGGTTTCCTCATCCAAACGGCCGAGCGTCAATTTTGAAATGGCCCTGGATGCGATCTGGATGGCATTGATTCCCTTTTCAGGGGCTGCACCGGCATGGGCGGCTTTCCCATAGATTTTGACCGTGATCTTGTTTGCCGCAGGCGCCCGGGTTACGATACCCTCGGTGTCTGTTGAATCCAGAATATACCCGAACTTTGAATCCATCAGACTGTAATCTAAATGTTTTGCCCCTAAAAGACCGATTTCCTCACAAACCGTAAAAATGATCTCAACCGGCGGATAATCGATTTTATTTTCAAGGATGACTTCCATGACCTCAAGAATAATGGCGATGGCAGACTTGTCATCAGAACCCAAAATGGTTGTCCCGTCACTTCTGAACACCCCATCTTTAAATTGGACCTTAATCCCCTCTCCCGGACCCACCGTATCCATATGGCCGGATAAAAATAAGGGGCTTTTATCAACCGTTCCCTTGAATTTGGCTATTAAATTGGAACAATTGCCTCCCACCTTTTCCCTGGCGGAGTCATAACAAACCTGTGCGCCCATTGTCGTTAACATCTTTTCAATTTCCAAGGCCACATCCTTTTCGTGCCGGGAAAGAGAATCAATCTCACACAGGGTTTTAAATCTTGTGGCCAGTCTTTGTGTATTTATCATTTATGTATCCTTAACATGTAAAACCAAAGTCAGTCATCTTGACAAATCAAAGGAATACTATATACTAAATTTTTTTTTATTATTCTATATCAAATTAGAAGGAAGTGCGCGGCTTACTGGTGAGGCCCTCGGACTTCAAATCCGATGTGGGGCGCTAACACCGTCCCGGGTGGGTTCGATTCCCATGCACTTCCGCCAATTTCGAATAATGATCATCTTTGGAAAATGCAAGGGCAGCTCTATATTTGAAACCTGCCGAACAGGCAATTTTGTCCTTATTGAGACGCCAAGGCCAAGCTTGGAACCAACAATATACTCTACTCCAGCGAACTGAAAACAAAAAATGGGGGCCGGATTATTCCACTATTTCAAGGATGACTCTTTTTTGTTCTTTTGCAGATGCACAGGATAAAATAGTTCTCATGGCCTGGGCGGTTCTGCCTTTTTTACCGATGACTTTTCCGAGATCTTCTTTTGCAACCCTTAATTCCAGAACAAGAGTTTGCTGAGCCTTGATTTCCTTTACTTCGACCTGATCGGAATGATCCACCAGCGCTTGAGCGATGTATTTAATCAACTCTTTCATAATCTGTTCTCCTTTTTGCCTGTCAGATGGTAGAAGAAATATAATACGAGCTACAACAAGTATTGTCTTAACTGTTGAATCTCCTGGTAAATCAATCCGAAAAAATTATAAATATAATATCACAGCAAATAATAATCTCAAACACTATTTATTAATTTTATTAGAAGCTATCTCAAAAAAAATAAACAAAAACCATTGAGAGCAGCTATAACCCATTGAAATAACAATAAAACCGAAAAACTTATATAACCATCTGAAATAATTAAAAAATCTAGACATTCCATTTTAGCCCGGATATTTCATGAGACATAGAAATCGGATCGTTGAGTAGCAATTTTA